>NZ_JBEXYD010000051.1:0-57206 GCF_040630735.1 Kitasatospora sp. NPDC005748 | reverse complement strand
TCCGGCCGGTGGGCCTGGTCCTTCTCCAGGAGCCGGGAGACCCGCCCGGCACCGGGCCAGGACGAGGCCGCCGTGCGCGACCTGACGCCCCGGCTGGACGCGCCGACCGCCCGACGCTCCGCGACGACCTGCGCGGCGTCATCGTCACGGCGCCCGCGGCCCGCGGCGACGCCGGGTACGACTTCGTCTCCCGCTTCTTCGCCCCGGCCCGAGGGATCCCGGAGGACCCGGTCACCGGCAGCGCCCACACCGCGCTCCGTACTGGACGGCCCGGCTGGGCCGTGACCGGCTCGCCGGCCTCCAGGTCTCCGCCCGCACCGGCCTGGTCCGGACGGCCCTCCACGGCGACCGCGTCCACCTCTCCGGCACCGCCGTCACCGTCCTCGACGGGACCCTCCACCTCCCGGGCGCGTAGCGGCCCCGGGCCTCGCCGGGGCGTCGCACCGGCGGAGAATGCCCGGGTGACAGACCTGACCCTCAACCTCTGGCGGCAGCCGCTCGGTGCGGTGCCGGAATCCGTCTGGGACCGCACCGACCTGACCGTCCTCATCCTGGCCGAGACCGGCCTGACCGAACTGCCGCCCGCCATCGGACGGTTGCGCCGTCTCCGGACCCTCGACCTCGGGCACAACGCGCTCACCGCCGTGCCGGAGGAACTCGGTGAACTCACCGCACTGCGCGACTTCCTCTACCTGCACGACAACGCGCTCACCCGGCTGCCGGACGCCCTCGGCCGGCTCGGCGCCCTGCGCTACCTCAACGTCGGCGAGAACCGGATCGGCGAACTGCCGGACGCCCTCGGTGGGATGACCGCCCTCGTGGAGCTCCGGGCCCAGCACAACCGGCTCACCCGCCTGCCGGACACCCTCGGCCGGCTCGGCGCCCTGCGCGAACTGTGGCTGCGCGGCAACGCGTTGACCGCTCTGCCGCCGTCCGCCGCCGGACTCGCCGCGCTGCGCGAGCTCGACCTGCGGGACAACGCCCTCACCGAGATCCCTCCGGTGCTCGCCGGGCTCCCGCTGCTGCGCCGGGTGGACCTGCGGAGCAATCGCATCACCGAACTGCCGCACTGGCTGGCCGGATTGCCGGCCCTGGAGAAGCTCGACCTGCGGTGGAACGACGTCACACCGCCGCCCCGGCTGCTCGCCGCCCTCGGCGAGCGGGGCTGCGCGGTGCTGTACTGAGGACGCCCGCTCCCGATCGGCTCCGGAGCGCGGGCGAGCACCGGAAACGGATCGCCGGGAGCGCCGCCGCCCTGTTACCGTGGGAGGCATGAAGCGCGCTGCAGCCGTCCTGACGACGACGCCGGAGAGAGTCCCGGTGCGCTGACTGCTGACCTAGTCCGAAGCCCCGGGGCCGAGTGCCCCGGGGCTTCGTCGTTCCCGCCCACTCGGCTCAGGAGCGCCGCCTGCGGAGAGCCCCCGCAGGTGCCACCCCGCAGACCCGAGTGGAGACCGCCACCATGCACGACCACCGCCGCCTCGGCCGTGAACTCGACCTCTTCGACACCGACCCGCTGATGGGCTCCGGCCTGCCGTACTGGCTGCCCGGCGGCGCCGCCGTCCGGCACACCCTGGAGGAGTTCGTCCGGGGGTACGAACAGCGGGCCGGCTACCGCCACGTGTACTCGCCGGTGCTCGGCAAACGCGAGCTGTACGAGATCTCCGGCCACTGGTCGCACTACCGCGACGACATGTTCCCGGCGATGGAACTGGGCGCCGAGCAGGTCGTGCTGCGCCCGAGCCTCTGCCCGCACCACGCCCTCATCTACCGCTCCCGGGCGCGCAGTTACCGCGACCTCCCGCTGCGGATGGCCGAACTGGGCGGGATGTACCGGTCCGAACCGTCCGGCGTGCTGGGCGGGCTCACCCGGGTCCGGGCGATCCAGCTGAACGACGCCCACATCTTCTGCACCCCCGAGCAGGCGGCCGACGAGGCGCTGGCCGCGCTGGAGCTGATCCGCGAGGCGCACCGCGCGCTCGGGATCCGCCCCGTCCGCTACCGGCTCTCGCTGCCCGGTGAGGGCGGGAAGTACGTGGCCGACCCGGCGCTCTGGGAGCGGGCCACCGCGCTGCTGACCGAGGTGCTGGAGCGGTCCGGCGTGCCCTTCGAGGCGGTCGAGGGGGAGGCGGCGTTCTACGGACCGAAGGTCGACGTCCAGATCGCCGACGGCGCCGGTCGCGAATCCACCCTCTCCACCGTGCAGATCGACTTCCACCAGCCGGAGCGGTTCGGCCTGCACTACATCGGCGCCGACGGGGCCAGGCACCGCCCGGTGATGGTGCACCGCAGTGTCATCGGCAGCGTCGAGCGGGTCGTCGCCCATCTGATCGAGGTGTACGGCGGCGCGTTCCCGGCCTGGCTGGCACCCACCCAGCTGGTCCTGCTGCCGGTCTCCGAGGGGGAGGCCGACCAGGCCGGGCGACTGCGGCAGCGCTGCCTCGACCAGGGGCTGCGGGCCGAGGTCGCCGGGCCCGAGCACGGCACCCTGGGCGCCCGGATCCGGGAGGCCCGGCTGGTCCCGTACCAGGCGGTGATCGGGCCGAGGGAGGCGGCCGACGGCCTGGTGGCCCTGCGCCTGCGCGACGGCCGCCGGCTCGCCCCGATCCCCGCGGACGAGGCCCTGGCCCGGATCCGGTCCCTGGTCGGGGCGGGCAGCCCCGACCTGTGGGAGCCCGCCCCGGCCGGGGAGTAGCCGGCCGGCCGGGGGCGGCGGTCAGTAGGACTGCAGCTCGATCAGGTGGCCGTCCGGGTCACGGAGGTGGGCGGTGCGCAGGGTCGGGCCCCACGCGGGGCGGTCGGTGGCTTCGGCCGCCACGCGGGCGCCGTGGCGGAGGCAGAGGGCGAGCGCCTCGTCCACGTCGGTGACGCGGACGGCCAGCATCGCGGAGTCCTGGGCGGCCGGCGGGCGGGGCGGGAGCCGCTCGGTGCCCAGGGCGGCGGCCATCATCGCGCGGTCGTACAGCGCGAGCACGGTCCGGCCGTCGGCCTCCCAGTTGGCGTACGGGCCCGCCGCCTCGCCCTTGACCAGGGCGGCGCCGGTGAGCGGGGGCAGGACGGCGCGGTAGAAGGCGAAGCACTCGGCGAAGCGGGAGACGAGCAGGCGGGTGTACAGGGCATCCACGTCGGGACTCCTGGGCTCGGGGCGGCGGGCGGCCCACCGCAATTAGTAGGTGCTGACCCACTATAGGGCCGGACCCTAGACTGATGGGGTGACCCCCGAGAGCTCCACCCCGCCCACCCTGCTGAACCTCAGCACCTACCTGCTCTCCCGGACCGGCAGGGCCGCACGGAGCCGGCTGGCCGAGCGGCTGGCCGGGCGCGGCCTGCGGCTCTGGGACATGGCGGTGCTCGCCGCACTGGCCGACTTCGGGCCGCACGCCCAGCGCGACCTGGTCCGGCGGCTCGGCGTGGACCCCAGCGACATGGCCAAGGTCGCCGACCGGCTGGCCGCCGCCGACTGCGTCGAGCGCATCCGTGACACGGCGGACCGCCGGCGCGTCTCGGTGAGCATCACCGGGACGGGCCGGGCGGTCCTGGCCGAACTGGAGGCCGAGGCCCGCGCGGTGCAGGACGAGATCCTCGCCCCGCTCGACCCGCGGGAGCGGCGCACCCTGCACGACCTGCTGCGCCGGGTCCACCACGACCTGCCGGGGGCGCTCTGAGAGCGGGCGGGCCGGCTCCCGGTCGCTTCCGCTCGCTCAGCCGAGCGGCAGCGGGCGCCGGGCGCCGACGAACTCGGCCGCCCAGCGCGGGTCTTCGAGGACACCGGGCAGACGGGTGACCAGGGTGCCGGTGCGTTCGGCGTGGATCATCGCGCCGTCGCCCGCGTGGACGCCGACGTGGTGCAGCGGCGCGTCCGCGCGCGAGAAGAACAGCAGGTCGCCGGGGAGCAGGTCAGCGCGGGCGACCGGCTCGGAGCGGTGGTACTGCGCGACGGTGTAGTGGGCGAGGTTGACGGCGCCCCCGCTGGCGCGGTACCAGCTGTAGAGGGACAGCCCGCTGCAGTCGAAGCCGACGGTGTGCTCGCCGAGGCACCGGCCGTCGAGGTAGCCGTTCTCCTCGTCGCAGAACCCGATGCCCGCGCCCAGCCGGTCGCCGCCGCCCCAGGCGTACGGCACGCCGATCTGCGCGGCCGCCACCTCGGCGACCCGGCGGCCCAGGGCGGCCGGTGGCAGCGGCGCCGCGGCCGGTGCCGCCCGGGCCGCGACGGTCGCGAGGACGGGTACGGCGCTCGCGCCCAGGGCGAGCCCCAGGATCCGGCGGCGGCCGACACCGCGGCCGGGCAGTCGAAGCACCATCGCGGAACCCCTTCGTTCGGTGGGGCACCAGGATCGCCGTCCGGCGGGGCGACCCGCCATCACCCGCACCGGTGAACCGGGAGTGCGGGGGCGCGGCGGGAGGAGCGGGCGGCGGTTAATGGTTTGACCGGCGATCAGGCGGCTGTCGAGGATGGGGAGCAGACATCCGTTCGACCTTCGGAGCCCCCATGAGCGGTACGGTCCGGCTGATCCGCAACCACCGGCTCACCCAGGCGGTGGACTACGCCTACGCCGCCTCCGTGGACGCGCCGGTGCGCTCGCTCTGGCTGGCGGGCGCCTGTCCGCTCGACGCGGAGGGGCGGACGGTCGCGGTGGGCGACTTCGGAGCCCAGGCCCACCAGGTCATGCGCAACCTGATCACCGTGCTGGAGGACGAGGGCGCCGCCCTGACCGACCTCGTCCGGACCACCGTGTACGTGGCCTCCTCCCGGCAGGAGGACCTCGTGACGGCGTGGGAGGTCTACCGCTCCTACCTGGGGAGCCACGACGTGCCCAGCACCCTGCTCGGCGTCACCGTCCTGGGCTACACCGACCAGCTCGTCGAGGTCGAGGCGGTCGCCGTGCTGTCCTGAGCGACCGCCCCCGTGGCGGCGGCGCGCCGGGGTCAGCCGGCGGCGAGGAGCTCGTCCAACTGCTCGTAGCCCTCGATCACGCCGCGGTCCATCCCGCTCGCCATGATCGCGTCGCGGGTGGCCAGGCTGTCGACGAGGGAGAGGGAGCTGACCCGGGTGCGGCCTTCGCCGACCGGCTCGAAGACCACGGTCTCCAGTGAGACGCCGTCCGGTACGCCCTCGAAGGTGAAGGTCTGGACGAGCCGGCTGTCCCGGCGGACTTCGTGGAACGAGCCGTAGAAGGAGGCGATCACCTCACTCGCCGGCCCGGCCCCGTCCCCGGCCAGTGCGGAGTAGCGGTAGCTGCCGCCGGTGCGGGCGTCCCAGGTGTCGATCTTCATGACCCGGTCCCTGGGGCCGAGCCACCGCGCCACCAGCTCGGGCTCGGTCCAGGCGCGGAACACCCGGGACGGTGGGGCGTCGAACTCGCGGACGATGCGGATGACGGGGAGTGCCGGGTCCGCCTCGATCGTGGTCCGGCGGTCGTCGCTGGAGGTCATGACGCTGCTCCTTCGTGCTCTTCTTGTCCTTCGTGCTCTTCGTGCACTTCGGGGGATTCCGGGGCCGGGACGGCCGCTCCGGGCTCGTCGCCGTCCTCCATGGCGGCGAGGACGGCGTCCAGCCGACCGAACCGCTCCTCCGCCTGCCGGCGGTACCGCTCGATCCAGACCGTCATCAGATCGAGCACCTGGGGCTCCAGGTGGCACGGCCGGCGCTGGGCGTCGCGACTTCGGCTCACCAGCCCCGCCTCCTCCAGCACCTTGAGGTGCTTGGAGACGGCCTGCATCGACATGGCGTAGGACTCCGCGAGTTCGCCGACCCCGGCGTCGCGGACGGAGAGCCGGGCGACGATGTCGCGCCGGGTCGGGTCGGCCAGGGCGACGAACGCCCTGGACAGCGGATCGGTGGCCATCAGCGCACCTCTGCTTCTCTTCGCAACCGTTTGGTTGAATACGAGGCTACTCCGTGCCGCGCGCTTGTTCAACCAGTGGGTTGAGTAACCGCGAGGCGCGCCCCGGAACGCGCCGAGGGCCTGTGGCGGTCTCCGCCACAGGCCCTCGGGTACACCCGGGCCGGGTCACTCCTGCTTGATCGCCGAGATGTCGAACTCCAGCACCACCTTGTCGCCGACCAGGACGCCGCCGCCTTCGAGGGCGGCGTTCCAGGTGATGCCGTAGTCCTTGCGGCTGATGGCGACCGATCCCTCCAGGCCGACCCGGAGGTTGCCGTACGGGTCCCGGGCGTTGCCGGTGTACTCGAAGTCGATGGTGATCGGGCGGGTGGTCTCCTTGATGGTCAGCTCACCGCTGACCCGGTACTCGGCGCTGTTCAGCTGCTCGACGCCCGTCGAGGTGAAGGTGATCCTCGGGTGGTTCGGGGCGTCGAGGAAGTCGTTGGTGCGCAGGTGCCCGTCGCGCTGCTCGTTGCCGGTGTCGATGCTCTCGGCGCTGATCGACACCCGGGCGGTGGAGCGGCTCGGGTCGGTGCCGTCGAGGTGGGCGCTGCCTTCGAAGGTCTGGAACGCGCCGCGCACCTTCGTCACCATGGCGTGGCGTGCCACGAAGCCGATCCGGGTGTGCGCCGGGTCCAGGACGTAGTCGCCGGTGAGATCGGCCAGCGGGGTCGTCGTGGTCACGGGGATCTCCTGAGGGGAACGGGGGCGGAGCCGGAGGGTCGGAGCCCCGCGGCGCCGGTCGCGCCCGTCCGGGGAGGGCGGCGGGCCGGGCGGGGTGCCCCGGGCCACGCTAGGCGTTCCGCCCCGGTGCCGCATGCGCTGTTCACCCGGACGGGCGGACCGGCCCGGAGGGCCCGGCGGTGCCCGATGCCGAACTCCGGCCCGGTGCGACCGTTCACTACGGGTGGGTCCGGCGGCTCACTCCGAAGCGGTCCGGCGACTCCCGGAGGTCGCGCGGGGGAGCAGGGTGCCGTGTCCTGCCGTGCACCGGCAGATTGGCCAGAACGCGTGTCCCGCACCGGGGTTGACGCGGGTAGCATCCCTGCACCGGCGCTGTCGACCGGTCCGTCCGGCCCCGTCGCCGGCCGGTGGCACCGGCGACGCCGTCCGGACGCGCAGCGAGTGGGGTGACCTCTTGGACGAGGCCGCGGAGCACCGCGCGGACAGCGCCGCGCCGTCCGTGCCGGGCGTCGCCGGGCCGGATGCGCGGGACGTGCCGGACGTGGCGGACGCTGCCCCGCCGGACATGCCGGGCGTGGTCCGCAACGAACTCTCCGTCGGGACGGCGGTGTCGATGTCGGTGGTCCAGGCCGGGCTCGTCATGGGCGGGGTCCATTACCACGTGACGTTCCCGGGTGGCCCCTCCATCGCGCCGCGACTGCCGCCGCCGCCCGACCCGTTCGCCCTGCCGGAAGGGCTGCTCACCGAGGAGCAGGCCCGGGAGGCCTACGAAGCCGCCTGCCTCCTGGAGTTGGAGTGGAGCGGCGGGGACGGGACGCAGAACCTGCCGAGGATCGAGCAGCTCCACCGGCTGGCCGCCGGGGCCGGGAACGCCGACGCGATGGCCCGGTTGGGGCTGATCGTCGAGGGCCGGATGCGGGCCAGGCTGCGCGGGGAGCTGCCGGAGGAGCCGTCGGCCGCCGACGCCGAGCTGGCCATGCACTGGTACCGGAGGTCCGCGCAGCTCGGCAGCGCCTTCGGCGCGCTCTTCCTGGGGACCCTCTACGAGGAGTGGCTCGGCAACCCGAGCGAAGCGCTGCGCTGGTACGAGAAGGCGGCCGACGCCGGTCACCAGATCGCCCGGTCCCGGTACGACGGCCTGCAGAAGCGACTCACGCTCGGGCTCGGCGCGCTGGCCGGCCGCAGGCGTTTCGACGACGGGGAAACGCGGAGCACCGATCGACAGGACCGAGAGGGAGGGCAGCCGGTGAACAACGGGTCGGCTTTCGAGCACTGGCTGGAGCGGGAGTGGCGGGGCAGCGAGGCGATGGCCGTCGCGGCCTGCCTGTCCGCGCTCGCGGACGCGTGCGGCGGCCCGCACGGTGAGTGGGGAACGCTGGACGAGCAGGAACACGGCGTCGTGCTGGCGCACTTCAGTACCCTGCAGCCCACCCGGGTCACCCTCCCGGCCGTCGCCTGTGAGTACCAGGGGAACATCGGGGACGGGAACCTCAGGGCACTGGCCACCCTCCTGCGCAGGAATCCGCGCTCGGCCCCGTCCGCCCGGGAGCTGGCCCCGGTCTGGTGTCAGAAGGTGCGTGAGAACCGGGTGGAGACAAGCGAGTTCACCTATCTCGTCGAGCTGGACTACCACGACTACGACCGGATGAAGGCGCTGCTCGACCTGCTCGCCGAGCGGCTGCGGGCGGCCCCGCCCGAGGGGGACCGGCTCGCCGAGTACCTGCTCGACCTCCGGATGATCTCGGACGAACTGGCCCAGGCGCGCAACCGTGCCGTCCCGGCCTACAGCGGGCCCGACCGGTGGGAGTTCTCGGTCATCCTCACCCCGGAGTACCTGGAGGTGCTGAAGGCGCACTCCGCCCAGTACGCCGCCGACCGGGCGGCTCCCGCGGACTTCCGGGCCTTCTGGAAGCGGGTCGACGACGCCCTGAACGCGGCTCCCGCTACGCCGTTCCCGTAAATCCGGCGGGATCCCGACGCCTCGCGGTGGGCCAGGAGCGCGCCGCGGACCTCCCGATATAGCGGCTCTCGATATACCGCACGGTCGGTTTCCTAACCCCCGAAGCGACCGCCGGGCTGGAGAAAACCGCAGGTTCGGTACGGGATTGCCTGCCGGTTAAGATACGGGCTGTCTGGTTTTGTTCGATCGGTGCGGTGGGCGGGGTGGTCGTGTGGTGCGGCAGGAGCGGGCGGTGCGGACGCGCCGGCTGATTCTGGAGGCGGCGGCATCGGTCTTCGACGAGTGCGGGTACGAGGCGGCGACGATCGGTGAGGTGGTGGCCCGCGCCGGCGTCACCCGGGGAGCGGTCTACTTCCACTTCGCGTCCAAGCGGGACCTCGCCCAGGGGGTGGTGGAGGAGCAGTTCGCCCACGACTCCGTGCCCGAACGCGCCTGCAGACTGCAGGAGTTCGTCGACACCGGCATGGTGGTGGCCCATCTGCTGCCGCGTGACACGGTGCTGAGCGCGGGCGCTCGGCTGTCGCTGGGCCAGGACGGCCTCGGGGACCTGGGCGGGGGCGCCGTCCCCGGGTGGATCGCCCGGTTCGAGGCGCTGCTGACGGCGGCGGGGGAGCGCGGCGAACTGCTCCCGCACGTGGTGCCGGCCGACACCGCCTGGCTGGTGACGGCGGCCTGGGCGGGTGTGCAGGTCCAGTCGCAGAAGCTCGCCGGCCGCGCGGACCTGGAGCGACGCGTCGCGGGCCTCTTCCAGCACCTGCTGCCGAGCGTGGCCGTGCCCGGGGTGCTGGCCTCCCTGGAGATGGATGCCGACCGGGGCGCCAGGGTGGTCGCCGAGGTCGCCGCCGCCCGTGCGGCCGCGGCCTGCTGAGGACCCGTCCGCTGGGGCCCTGGCCGTGTCACGCCGAACCGTACAGCGCGTCCGGTTTGGCGGCTGACAAACCGCTCGTCCCGTTTCTTGCGCTCCGATGCGGGGTCGACGCCGGTCCGGCGCGGGGCCGGACGCGGGGCCGCCACGGCCGTGCCCACCCTCCGGCGGCCGGCCGCCCGGGCAAACCAATGTGCCAAGGATGCGTCGGCAGATCACCGGAGGGGTTACCCGGTGACCATCAGTCACGGCATCGTCGACGCGCGGGAGTTCGGGCGACCGGTGGCGGTCGGCCGGGGTGTCGCGGTGGGGCGGGGACGTCCCACCGGCGGCGCGACGACGGTCCGGCGCGGACCTGGCCGGCTCCCGCGGAACGGGTGACGGACGGCGGCTGTCGCCGGGTCGGTCCCGGCGTGGTGCGGGCGGGCGGAATGGAGGGCCGGTTGGTGCAGGAGAGATCGGAGCGGACGCGCGGGCGTCTGGTCGCGGCGGGAGCGGAGCTGTTCGACCGGTCCGGCTACGCGGGCGCGACGCTCGCGGACATCGCCTCGGCGGCGGGGGTGACGAAGGGCGCGCTCTACTTCCACTTCAGCTCGAAGGAGGAGCTGGCGCGGGCCGTGGTGGAGCACGCCGAGCGGGCGCTGCGGGAGGCCTGCTGCGCGCTGCGGACGGAATCCACGTCCGTCCAGGCACTGATCGACGCGGGCTACTGGCTGGTGGCCTCGCTGGAGTCGGATCCGGTGGTCCGGGCGGCGTTCCGGCTGGGCCGCGAGGACGGGGCCTGGCAGGGCGAGGACGGGCCGGTCGCCGGGGTCCGCGGCTTCCAGGGCGTCTGGGCGGGCGCCGTCCGGGAGCTGCTGGCGGGCGCGCGCCGGGCGGGTGAGCTGCGCGAACGCGCGGGCGGGGTCGGTCCGGAGTCCCTGCTGGTGGCCGCCGCGTGCGGACTGGAGGTGCTGGGCGGCGCGGCGCGCGGCCGGGAGGAGCTGGCCGGCCGGCTGCAGGCGTTCTGGGACTGGCTGCTGCCCTGCCTCGTCCTCCCGGAGGCGGTCGACTCCTACCGGACCGCGGCGCCGCCGGTCGGCTGACCCCGGTCGCGGCGGACGCCGTCCCGACCCCGGTCGCCGGGGACGGAAAGCCCGACGGTCCGCGGGCCGGTGGGGCGGCCTGCCCGCCCCGGCCGTCCGGAAACACCGGCGCCCGGCGGTCGAACGGCCCTGCGGTCGCATGTCAGTGCCGGGAGCCATGATGGCGGTATGAAGGACGCAGCCACCATGGCCTCTCCCGCTGCCCTGGCCTCCCCGGACGCCTACGCCGACGCCGTCTCCACGGCGGTGCGGGCCGCTGCGGCGTACTACGCCGACGGCGCCACCCCGCTCGGCGACGACGAGTACGACGCCCTGGTGCGAGCCATCGAGGCGTACGAGCGCGAGCACCCGCAGGAGGTGCTCCCCGACTCCCCGACCGGCAAGGTGGCCGGCGGCGCGGTCGTCGGGGACGTCCCGCACTCGGTGCCGATGCTCTCGCTCGACAACGTGTTCTCCGCCGAGGAGCTGGTCTCCTGGGCCGAGGGTCTGGAGCGCAGGCTGGGCCGGCCGGTGGCCGGCTGGTGCGTCGAGCCGAAGCTGGACGGCCTGGCGATCGCGGCCCGCTACCGGGCAGGTCGCCTCGCCCAGGTGCTGACCCGCGGCGACGGCCTCGCGGGCGAGGACATCACCCACGCCGCCGACGCGGTGCTCGGCCTGCCCGCCCGGCTCGGCGAACCCCTGGACATCGAGCTGCGCGGCGAAGTCCTGCTCACCCAGGAGCAGTTCGACCACGCCAACGCCGTCCGCACCGAGCACGGCGCCACCCCGTTCGCGCACCCCCGCAGCGGCGCGGCCGGCACCCTGCGGGCCAAGGACCGCGCCTACCGCGTCGAGCTCACCTTCTTCGCCTACGGCGCCATCGGGCTGCCCGACCTCGGGCACGGCGAGCTGCTGGAGCGCCTCGCCGCTCTCGGCGCCAACACCGCCGCCAGCACGGCGGCCCACCCGCAGCGCTGCGCCACGATCGAGGAGGTCGGGCAGCGCGTGGACGAGATCGCCGCGCTGCGCGCCGCCCTGCCGTTCGGCATCGACGGCGTCGTGGTCAAGGCGGACTCCGCCGCCGACCAGGAGCAGGCCGGCTCCGGCTCGCGCGCCCCGCGCTGGGCGGTGGCCCGCAAGCTGCAGGCCCAGCACAAGGTCACCCGGCTGCTGGGGGTGGAGTGGAACGTCGGCCGGACGGGCATCATCGCGCCGCGCGCCGTCCTGGAGCCGGTGGTCATCGACGGTGTCACCGTCACCTACGCCACCCTGCACAACCCGGCCGACATCGAGCGCCGGGGCCTGATGATCGGCGACCAGGTGTTCGTCTACCGGGCGGGCGACGTCATCCCGCGCGTCGAGGCCCCCCTGGTGGACCAGCGCACCGGTGCCGAGCAGCCGATCGCCTTCCCCGAGACCTGCCCGCGCTGCGGTGACGCCATCGACACCACCGAGCAGCGCTGGCGCTGCGTGCGCGGCCGGGCCTGCCAGGCCGTCGCCTCGATCATCTACGCCGCCGGGCGCGACCAGCTCGACGTGGAGGGCCTCGGCGGCACCCGCGCCGTCCAGCTCGTCGAGGCGGGGCTGGTCGCCGATCTCGCCGACCTCTTCACGCTCACCAAGGAGCAACTGCTCACCCTGGAGCGGATGGGCGACACCAGCGCCGACAACCTGCTCGCCGCCATCGAGACCGCCCGCACCCAGCCGCTCAACCGGGTGTTCTGCGCGCTCGGGATCCGCGGCACGGGCCGGACGATGTCGCGCCGGATCGCCGCACACTTCGGCAGTATGGCGGCGATCCGCGCCGCCGATGCCGAGGCGCTGGCCGGGGTGGACGGCATCGGCGCCGAGAAGGCCGCCGTCATCGTCACCGAACTCGCCGAGGTGGCACCGCTGTTGGACCGGCTGGCCGCCCTGGGGGTGGGCACCGCCGTCACCACCCCGACCGCGCCCGTCGCGTCCGCCGACGGCGCGGAGGGGGAGGCGGCGGCCGGTGCGGTGGCCGGCGGTGCGGTGGCCGGCCCGCTGACCGGTGAGAGCGTCGTCGTCACCGGAGCCATGACCGGTCCGCTGGCCGAGCTCTCGCGCAACGCGGTCAACGAGCTGATCGAGCGGGCCGGCGGCAAGGCCTCCTCGTCCGTCTCCAAGCGGACCACCCTGCTGGTCGCGGGGGAGAAGGCCGGTTCCAAGCGGGCCAAGGCGGAGGAGCTCGGCATCCGGATCCTCACCCCGGAGGAGTTCGCCACCCTGGTCGCCGACCACCTCGCCTGAGGCCCGGTCACCCCGCCCGAGGCCCGAGGCCCGAGGCCCGAGGCCCGCGCCCCGGCCGACGGTCTACCGGCCCGGGGCGCGCGGGCCGTCGAACAGCGGGGCGAGCGCCCGGCGCAGGTCCTCGGGCCCGCGGTGGAGCAGCCCCGTCATCCCCAGCCCGGCGGCGTGTTCGAGGCGGGTCACCTCGTGCTGGTGGAAGAAGCGGGCCACGCCGTCGATGTCGCACAGCACGGCGTCGAACGGCGGCTTGTCAGGTGTGGCGGAGGAGCGCATCGGACCTGGATGCCACCGGGTGAGGGCCCTCGCCACGATCCCTTCCGGGTGCGGAGCGTGCGGTAGGGTGGCGGCGCCGAACAGAACCACGACCTCGGGAGGTGAGACCCATTACCGGTACGACGGAGCGGGTGCTCCCCGGGAACAGCTGTGAAGACGTGGCACCGAGCGCGTAGTGGCGCTCTGCCGGTTCGGCGGCGGTCCCTCTCGGGGAGTCCTGGCGGATTGATCTTTCGCCTGTGTCTTTGATGGGGTTCTTCTGTTGTCTGTCTTCTCTTCCGCACTGTTGCGTTCCTCGGTGACCTCCCGACTCCGGGCGGCCGGCTGTGTCTTCGCCGAGGACGAGGCGCGCATCCTGCTCGACGCCGCCGCCACTCCCGCCGAACTCGCGGCGATGGTCCGCTCCCGCGCCCAGGGCCGCCCGCTGGAGCACGTGGTCGGCTGGGCGGAGTTCGGGGGTCTGCGGATCGCCGTCGACGCGGGCGTCTTCGTGCCCCGGCGCCGCAGCGAGTTCCTGGTCGAGACGGCGCTCGGGCTGACGCCCGCGCACGCCCTGGTGGTGGACCTCTGCTGCGGGAGCGGCGCGCTGGCCGCCGCCCTCGCGGCGATGGCCGCCCACCCGGTCGAGGTGTACGCGGCGGACGTCGACGCGGCCGCCGTCCGGTGCGCCCGCCGCAACCTGGCGGGCGCCGGCGGCCGGGTGTTCGAGGGCGACCTGTTCGATCCGCTGCCCGTCGAACTACGCGGCCGGGTCGACGTGTTGCTGGCGAACGTGCCCTACGTACCGACCGCCGACATCGCGCTGCTCCCCGCCGAGGCCCGGGTGCACGAGGCGCGCCCGGCCCTGGACGGCGGCGCGGACGGGCTGGACGTGCTGCGCCGGGTGGCGGGGGAGGCGCCGCACTGGCTGGCCCCGGGCGGGGCGCTGTTCTTCGAGACCAGTGAGCGCCAGGTGCCCGCGGCCCTCGCCGTGGTCGGCGCGGCCGGACTGGACGGCGCGGTCGCCTCGTGCGAGGACCGCGACGCGACCGTGGTGACCGCGACCCGGCGCTGACCGCGGCCCGGCGCTGACCGAGGGCGGCCGGGCGGCCGGGGCGAGGAGAGCCGACCCCGGCCGTCCACCGTCCACCGTCCACCGGCCACCCACCGGAATTCCGATTGCCCCGCAGCTCACCGGGATGATGGAGTGCCCGGATGACTACCGATCACGACACCTTGCTGGCCCTCGTCGACTCCCGGATGCGCCGAGGCATCTCGCGCGAGACCCCGGCCGCGCGCATCGAGCGGTCCCCGGGAATCGTGCGCCAGAGCGGTCCCGAGAGCGTCTGGAACGGCATCGTCTGGTCCGACCTCGATCCCACCGGCGCCGACGCCGTGATCGCCGAGCAGGTCCGCCACTACGCCGGTCTCGGCCAGGACTTCGAGTGGACCGTGTACGGCCACGACCGCCCGGCCGACCTCGGCGAGCGCCTCACCGCCGCCGGCTTCACCCCGGAGGAGCCGGAGACCCTGATGGTCGCCGACCTCGGCGACCTCACCCGCCGGATGGCGGACACGGCGGAGCCGGCCGGCATCGAGCTGCGCGAGGTCACCGACGAGGCGGGGGTGGCCCAGGTGGTCGCCGTCCACGAGGAGGCCTTCGGCACCGACGGCACCCGGCTCGGCCGCCGCATCCTGGCCCAGCTCACCGAGAGCCCGGACACCTTGAAGGTGCACCTCGCGATCGCCCACCACGAGGGCCGGGAGGTTCCGGTGTGCGCGTCCCGGATGGAGCTGTACCCCGGAACGGGCTTCGCGGGGCTCTGGGGCGGCGGGACGCTGGCGGCCTGGCGCGGCCGTGGCGTCTACCGCGCGCTGGTGGCGCACCGGGCCCGGATCGCCGCCGGTCTCGGCTACGAGTACCTGCGGGTCGACGCCTCCGACCAGAGCCGCCCGATCCTGGAGCGGCTCGGCTTCGCCGTCCTGACCACCATGACGCCCTACCAGTACGAGCACCGGGCCCGGGGCTGACCGCGCGCCTCGGGGCAGGGCCACGGTGACGGGGCTGACCGCGCCCCTCGGGGCAGGGCCGGGCCGACGGGGCCGTTCAGGGGATGCGCGGCGTGTGCCACCGGCCCGGTGCCGGGTGGGCCCGGATAGTGGGCAGGTCCGTTCGGCACGGGGCCGGGCGCAGGAGGGAGCGGACCCATGGCCGGAACGTCCGGGGAGCCGGACGGCGGGTACTCCCCGCAGCGGTGGACCGCGATGACCGGGATGTGCGTCGCGGCCGGCATGGTCTGGCTGTCGTTCGCCGACTTCGGGGTCGCGGTGCCGACGATCTCGGACGAACTGTCGGTCTCGCTGCCCGCCCTGCAGTGGGCCAACAACGCCTTCAGCCTCTCCACCGGTGCGCTGGTGCTCGCGGCCGGGAAGCTGGGCGACGTGTTCGGGCGCAAGCGCATGCTGGAGGCCGGCCTGGTGCTGCTGGGCGTGGTCTCCTTGCTGACGGCGTTCACGCCGGGGGTGACCGGGATGATCGCCGGGCGGGCCGCGATGGGCTTCGGCGCCGCGCTGATCCTGCCCGCGACGCTGGCGCTGATCCCGCCGATGTTCCCGGTGAGCGAGCAGCCCCGGGCGTTCGGGGCCTGGATGGCGGTGGCCTGGGTCGGCCAGGCCGCCGGGCCGGCCGTCGGCGGCGTGCTGACCGGCCTGGCCGGCTGGCGGTCGACCTTCTGGATCAACGCCCCGCTGGCGGTGATCGCCTGGTGGCTGGTGCGCCGGTCGGCCGTGGAGTCCACCGACCCGAACGCCACCCGGCACATCGACTTCACCGGCCTGGTGATCAGCGCCGCGGCCGCGTTCTGCCTGCTCTACGGGTGTACGGCCGGTCAGGAGGACGGCTTCACCGACCCGGTGATCATCACTTTGCTGGTCGCGTCGGTCCTGCTCGCGGCGCTGTTCGTGCTGGTGGAGCGGCGGGTCCGGGATCCGCTGCTCGACCTGCGGCTGTTCGCCTCCCGGCCGTTCGACGGGGCGCTCGCGGCGAACTCCGTGATGAACATCGTCTTCGCCGGGGTGAGCTTCCTGCTCACGCTCTACCTCCAGGAGGTCCGCGGCTACGGTCCGGTCGCGGCCGGGCTGCTGTTGCTGCCGTCCACCGTGACCATCCTGCTGTTCAACCCGTTCGGCGGCCGGGTGGCGGCCCGGCGGGGGGCACGGCTCCCGGTGGTCGTCGGCCTGTTCCTGCTGGGCATCGGCACCCTGGTGACCGCCGTGATCGGCGACACCTACCACTACGCCGTCCTGGCCACCGGGCTGCTGGTGCTCGGCGCCGGTCTCGGGCTGATGTCCGTCCCGCTGTCCGACACCGCGGTCGCCGGGCCGCCGGAGGAGCTGGCCGGCACGGCCTCCGGGATGTTCAAGGTCACCAGCATGCTGGGCGGCGCCTTCGGGGTGGCCGTGACGGTCGCGGTCCAGCAGGCGGTGGAGACCGACCAGGCGATCAGCCGGGCGCGGGCGGCCGGGCTCTCGGAGGACGACGCCCAGCAACTGGGCAACGCGGTCACGGACTCCAAGCTCGCCGACCAGATCCTCTCCTCGGTCGACCAGGCCACGGCGGACGCCATCACCGCGGCCTTCCGCGACGTCCAGGCGATCGGCGCCGGCCGCGCGATCGGCCTGGCCGGCCTGCTCGCGGTCGTGGCGGCGCCGGCCCTGCCGCTGCTGTGGCGGCAGCGGGCGGGACGCCGGGAGCCCGCGACGGCGCGGAAGGAGCACGAGACGCGGTAGCCGGCGGACCGCACCGCGCAGGCGGCTCGCCGCCCCTCCACCGTTGTGCGCTCCTGCGCCCCCTCGTGCTGTCTGGCCAAGTCCGTTGTGATGCCGGTGACTTGGACTCCAAGGACGGTTCTAGAATCATGTCGGCAACGGCAGGAGTCCAGCGAACACCGGGGAAGAGGCGACAGCCAGCGTGGATCCCGTACTGCGACCGTTCCGTGTCGAGGGGAAGGCCGTCCAGCTCGCCAAGTACCTCGCGGAGGAGGAGATCGGCGATCTGGTCGGCTGTTCCTGCATCGGCAACGACGTCACCATCGACCTGTCCGACATCCACTTCCTGATCAGCCTGGTCGACCTGGGCGGCGGGCTGCGGCTGAACTTCCACATGGCGCACGACGGCCCGGCCCGGGCCCGCTCCTGGAGCCGGCGGCTGCCGGCCGAGGCGGGTCCGCGCGACATCGCCCGGCGGATAGCGATGGATGTCGCCACGCTGGACCGCGAGATCGCTCCGCTGCGCAACAACCCGCCGAGGCCGCCGGCCGCGCGCTGAGCCCCGCCCGGCGCCGGGCGGGGCTCAGCCGCTCGCGTTGCCGTGCAGCACCAGCGCCCAGCAGAGGCATCCGAGGGCCGCCGTGCAGAGCAGCGCCCGGGCGATGTTCCAGTGCACCCAGCGCGCCTCGAACCGCTCGCGCACCGCGGCGGGCTCCGGGATCCGCCCGGGCTCCCCGGCGGCGGCCAGCGCGTCGTTCAGCGGGATGTTGATCTTCCGGGTCACCGCGAGCGCCGCGGTGTAGCAGGCCAGGGCCGCGACGGCGGCCGGCAGGACGTCGTGACCGTCCGACGGCAGGTGCAGTGCCACCGCCACCGCCGTGCAGACCAGCGCACCGACGAACCCGACCAGGAACCAGCCGTTGAGGATGGCCACGTTGATGCGCTGCATCACGTCGATGAACGTACGGTCCTCCGTCGTGCGCAGCCCCGGCATCACCGAGCAGGCGTAGGCGTAGAACAGCCCCGCGCTCAGTCCGGTGGTGATCGTCGCGGCCACGAGGGCGATCACGCGTGCAGCTTCCATCGGGTTCGTCCCTCGTTCCGTCCACCGGTGTCGCCGCCTCGGCCGACCGGCTGTCGGCCCGGGCCGGCCGCGGCGCTCCGTCCGCCCACGACTCGCTCGGGTGACGCGCCGTCAGGCCGCTTCCACGCGCTCGCACTCCTTCCCCGTCGACACTCTCACGGGCGCACGCCGATCCGAACCGGTTTTCACCGTGCCTCCCCACGGGCCTGCCCCGCCCGCCGCGGGGGCGGGGCGGCCCCGCGGCGGATCAGGTGTGGATGCCCTGGCCGGGGGTGAGGATGCCGGCCGGGTCGTAGCGGCGCTTCGCCGCGACGGCGGCCGCCCAGCGGGAGCCGTAGTGACGGCGCCAGTCGGTCGGCGTCATGCCGGGGACGGCGCCGATCAGGTAGCGCTTGCCGCCCAGGGCGACGGCCCGGTCGTAGAGGCGACGGTTGCGGCGGAGCATGGCGGCGGTGTCGGCGCCGGGGGCGGGGAAGGAGAGCAGGTCGAAGTGCCAGCCGACCGGTGCGTCCGGCATCACGGCCATCGGGCGGGTCAGGGCGGCGGTGCGGTAGGGGTAGAGCAGGAGGAGCCCGGCGCCGAGGTCCGCGGGGGTGAGCGACGCGGTGGCCTCACGGACGAAGGCGGCCGCGGTGGAGGCGGGCAGGAAGACGCTGAGCCAGGCCTTGGGCTGGGTCCAGAGGCCGGCGGCCTTGAGGTAGCCGGCGAAGCCGTCGACCCGGAAGGCGTAGTCGCGGGCGCTCTGGTCGACGACGGTGGTCTCGCCCGGGAGGCAGCGCAGCCCGCGCAGCAGGGCGTCCCGGTCCGGGGGCGTGGCGCCGTCGTAGTGGGCGACCGTCTCGATCTTGTACCGCCACGTGCCGGCCGCGGCGTCGAGCACCGCCTCACCCGCCTGGAGGTCGAAGCGGCGCTCGGCCATCAGCCGCTCCTGGTCACCGAGGTAGGCGGCGAGGTCGTCGTAGAACAGGCTGAACACCAGGGCGCGCTCGCGGGCCGGGACGAGCCGCAGCGTGGCGCGGACGATGATCCCGGCCTGTCCGCCGCCGGCCAGGACCGCCTCGAACAGCTGACGGTTGGTGGTGGCGGAGGCGGTCAGCAGCCGGCCGGTACCGGTGACCACGTCGACCGACTCGACGGTGTCCACCTGCAGGCCGTGGCGCTGCACGGCGGAGCCGATCCCGCCCACGCTGAGCGTGCCGCCGACGGAGAGGTGCAGGTAGTCCGTCAGACAGGGCGGCATCCAGCCCTGGGCGAGGGCGGCGTCGGTGAGCTGCGCCCAGGTGACGCCGGCCTCCACCACGGCCCGGCCGGGGGTGAGGGAGAGGATCCGGTCCAGGCCCCGCGCGTCGACGGCGATGCCGCCGGGTGCGGTGGCCTGGCCGTAGCCGGAGTGCGACTCCAGCTCCGCGGGGTCGCCGCCGCCGCTCTGGCCGTTCACGGCGACCGGGATCCGGTGGCGGTGGGCGAAGCCGACGACCTCGGTGATGTCGCGCACCGAGCCCGGCCGAAGTACGGCCCGGGGCGCGGCGGTCACCAGGTGCCCGAAGTCACCGGTGAACCGGGTGAGCGTGGCGGGGTCGGTGACCAGGCTGCCGTCCAGCCGGGGCAGTGCGGCCACCCCGTCCGCCGTGGTCGGGCCGTCGGTGGGGGCGCCCTGGCCGGCGGCGACGGCCCAGCTGCGGCCGGCGGTGTTCCAGCCGATGACCGTGGCCGCCGCGCCGACGAGCAGACCGCGGCGGGGCAGAGCTGACTTGCTCATGGCAGATATCTCCGATCAATCGTCATATCAGCGCAGTTGTACCGCAGTCGGCCCGTCTCCGGGCAGTCCCCTGCGCCGTCGACGGCGTGAACGGGGCGCGGGCCGTCCGGACGGCGGGCTCAGGCCGGTCCGGCGCCGTCGTCGTCCACCTCGACGATCACCAGCGTGCCCCGGCTGCCCGGGGCCACCGCGTGCGGGACGCCGGCCGCCACCACGTACAGCTCCCCGGGGCCGAGCGGGACGGCCGTGCCGGCGACCAGCAGGTCCAGCCGGCCGTCCAGGACGAGCAGCGCCTCGGCGTGCGGGTGCCGCTCCTCGGCCAGCGGCAGCTCGTCCATTCGCAGCACCTTGACGGCGGCCGTGCCGATCCGGCCGAGGACGCGCGAGCGCCAGGCTCCGGGCAGTGCGGCGGCGGTCGCGGGGACGTCGATCCGGTTCATGGCACACCTCTTCCGGCGCGGTCCGGCCGCGCCCGTGATCACTGGGATGCCCGCACGCTATCCGGGACGCGGGGCGCGTTGGTCGACCGTTCGGCAAAATCTCCGGACTGCCGCCCCGCTGACACCCCGTCGGGAGGGAGGACTAGCCTGGACGCATGTTCGTTCTGGAGTTGACCTACACCGCGCCCCTGGACCGTATCGACGCCGTGCTCCCGCGGCACGTGGAGTGGCTGAAGGAGCACTACGAGGCCGGGACCTTCCTCGCCTCGGGCCGCAAGGAGCCCCGCGACGGCGGCGTGATCATCGCCGTGGCCCCGGACCGGGCGGTCGTCGAGGAGATCGTCCGGACCGACCCGTTCAGCCTGGCCGGTCTGGCGGAGTACACCGTCACGGAGTTCCTCGCCACCACCACCGCGCCCGCACTGGACGCCTACCGCCAGCAGCTGCCCGCCTGAGGACCCCGCGGGGGCCGCTGGAGGGTGACGCGTACGACCTGTTCCACCAGGCCCCGCGGCAGCCCGCCAACCGGCGGGCCATCCTGGACCTGGTGACCGGGCACCGCGCCTGCGGCCGCTGGCTGGACGCGATGACGGCCCGCTCGGTGGCCGGCTCCAGCCCGGAGGCCGTCGCCGGCTACCTCGACGACTGGACCACCCAGGACTTCGCGGCGCGGATCGCCGGCAGCACCCTGCCGGTCAAGGTCTTCGTCGGTGAGCACGACCTCGCGCTGTCCGCGGAGTTGATGCGCGGCACCCGGCTGGCGCACTACCCGAACGCGGACCTGGAGGTCCTGGCCAACTCCGGGCACTACCCGATGCACGAGGTGCCGGTGGCGCTGGCGACCGCCCTGGAGGCCTTCCTGCGCGCCTGACGGGCGCTGGGGGTCGGCTCCGGGGTCGGCCTCCGGGGGTCCGACCCGGGGGAATGTCACGCCAGCGGCGGCACCTGCTCGGCCAGCCGTCGCACCAGCCGGTCCAGCCAGCCCCGGACGGTGGCCTCGTCGAAGAGGTCGGCGTCGTACTCGGCCAGGCCCGTCAGGCCGTTCCCCTCGGGGGTGAGCATCAGCAGCAGGTCCGAGCGGGCGCCGCTGCCCGGAACGTCCTCGACCACGACGTCCAGGCCGGTCAGCTCCAGGACCGGCGCCGGGGTGGTCTGCACGGCCAGCAGCACCTGGGGGAAGGACGGCGGGAGCGCCAGCCCGCGCGCCCGCAGCTCCTCCGTGACCAGGCCGAACGGAACGGCCGCCTGGTCGAGCGTGGTGGCCAGGGCCTCGCCGGCCCGGTCGACCAGCCCGGCGAACCCGCCCGGCGCGCGGCTCGGCAGCCGGACCGGCAGGTTGGTGGTGAGCAGCCCGACCAGCCGCTCGTGCTCGCGGCGCCGCCGGTTGGCGGTCGAGAGCATCACCAAGGTCTCGTCCGCGCCGGTGAGTTCGCCCAGCAGATCGCCCACGGCGGCCAGCACCACGGCCGCCGGGGTGGTGGAGCGGCGGGCCGCGCACCGGTTCAGTGCCGCGGTGAGCTCGGGGGTGAGCGTGAAGGGCAGCACGCCGCCGTGCCCGGAGCGCCGTTCGGGCCGGGGCCGGTCGGTGGGCAGCGGCACCGTGAGCGGCAGTCCGGCCAGCCGCTCGGCGTACCGGGCGGTGGCCCGGCGCACCGCCTCCCGGGTCACCACCGTCCGTTCCCAGCAGGCGTGTTCGATCATCGATCCCGGCTCGGGCAGGTCGGCCCGGTGGTCCCCGTACAGTGTGCCGAGATCGGCCAGCAGGGTGGCCAGGGACCAGCCGTCCAGGACGATGTGATGGAACGTCAGCAGCAGGACGTGGTGCTCGGGGCCCAGCCGGAGCAACCGGGCCCGGAGCAGGGGCGGGGCGGCGAGGTCGAACGGGGTGGCGGCCTCCTCACGGGTGGCGGCGGCCACCGCCTCCGCGCCGCCGCCCACCGCGGCGACCGGCAGCGGCAGGCCGTCGGGCGCGGGCAGGACCTGCTGGAGCAGCCCGAGGTCGGAGGGCGCGTAGCGGGTGCGCACGCTGCGGTGGCGGGCGGTCAGCGCGGTCAGGGCCCGTTGCAGGCGGGCGGGGTCGAGCGGCCCGCGCAGGGTGATCCGCTGGGTGATGTTCCACAGGCTCGGGTCGGCCACCCGGCCGTGGCTGCGGTGCATCCGGGCCTGGGCGATGCCGGCCGGGGCGGCGGCCTCGGCGGCGCCGCCGCCGGTCAGGGTGGCGAGCAGCCGGGGCCGTTCGGCCTTCACGAGGGCGACGAGCGGGGCGTCCATCGCTCCGGGCGGGGCGAGGTAGTCGAGCCGGCCGCCCTCGGTGGAGAGGACGATCTCCCGCTCGTCCAGCAGCCGGACGAGCCGCTGCCAGTCCTCGGTCGGCGCGGGCACGGCGGGCGCGGTCGGTCCGGTGGGCACGGCGGTCACAGCGTCCCTCGCTCGAAGGTCTCGGCCGGTGCGGCGGCGCGGGCGCGGTCGGCCATGCCGCGGATGGTGGGCCGGCGGAAGAAGTCGAGGATGCCGATCTCCAGGCCGGTCTCCTCGCGGACCAGGTTGAGCAGCCGGGTGGCGGCCAGCGAGTGCCCGCCCAGATCGAAGAACGAGGTCTCCACGCCCGGGGCGGGGACGTCCAGCTCCTTCGCCCAGAGCTGTTGGAGGCGCTGCTCCAGCTCGGTGGCGGGGGCGGTGTCCGCGTCGGCGCCGATCGGCACGGCCGGGGGCAGTGCGGCGCGGTCCAGCTTGCCGTTGCGGGTCAGCGGCACGTGGGTGACGCGGGCCCAGAGCCGGGGCACCATGTGCTCGGGCAGCCGGTCGGCGAGCTCGTCGCGCACCCGGGCGAGGGCGGCGGCCGCGTCGGGAGCTGTCGGAGCTAGCAGAGCTGCCGGAGCTGTCGGAGCTGCCGGAGCCTCGGGGTCTTCGGGGGCTTCGGCGGCTTCGGGCGCGAGCACGACGTACGCGGCGAGCGCGGTGCCCTGCGGGCCGTGGTGCGCGGCGACGGCGGCCTGCCGCACCCCGGGGACGGCGCGCAGCACGTTCTCCACCTCCCCTGGTTCGATCCGGTAGCCGCGGATCTTCACCTGCTCGTCGATCCGGCCGAGGAGCTCCAGCGTGCCGTCGGGCCGCAGCCGGCCGAGGTCGCCGGTGCGGTAGCGCAGGCCCTGCGGAGTGTGGACGAAGGCGGCGGCGGTCTCCTCGGGGCGGTTCAGGTAGCCGAGGCCGACCTGGTCGCCGAGCACGTGGATCTCGCCGACCGCGCCCTCTGGCACCGGCCGGCCGTGCGGGTCGAGCAGCTGGACGCGGCTGCCGGGGACGGGGCGGCCGACCGGGGCGTGGTCGGGGCCGTCGGCGGAGAGTTCGACGCTGGTCATCGCATGGGTCTCGGTCGGCCCGTAGTGGTTGAACAGCCGGCACCGCGGGTTCTCCCGCAGGAAGGCGCGCAGCGCGGGGGTGAGCAGCAGCTGCTCACCGCCGGAGACGATTTCGCGCAGGTCGGGCACCGGGGCCTCGGCCAGGGCGCCGAGCAGGCCGGTCAGGGTGGTGTGCGGGAGGTGGATGCGTTCGGTGCGGGTGCGCCGGAGGTGGTCGGCCAGCGCCCGGGCGTCGTAGCGGGTCGCCTCGTCGACGAGGACGAGGGTGCCGCCGCCGGCGAGGGCGGTGAGGGTCTCCTGGACGCAGACGTCGAACCCGCAGGAGGCGTACTGCAGGGTGCGCAGCGGGCCGTGCTGGTCGGTGTTCCAGTCGACCAGGGACCGCAGGCCGCGGTAGGGCATCACGACGCCCTTGGGCCGGCCGGTGGTGCCGGAGGTGTAGAGGCAGTAGGCGGGTGACTCGGGATCGGGGTCGCCGGCGGCGGGTGCCGGCGGCACCGCGCTCTCGTCGTCGGCCAGGACGGCGGGCAGGGCGATGCCGAGCCGGTCGGTGCCGGTGCGGGTGAGCAGGACGGGCGCGCCGCTGTCGGCGGCGATCAGTCGGCAGCGCTCGGCGCCGTGCACCGGGTCGATCGGTACGTGGACGGCGCCCAGGCGGACGACCGCGAGCAGCGCGGCGACCTGGTCGGCGGAGCGCGGCAGCAGGGTGGCGACGGGGGTGCCGGCGGTGACCCCGGCGGCGGCCAGCAGCGCCGCCAGCCGCTCGGCCCGGTCGGTGATCTCGCGGTAGGTGACCGGGGTGCCGCCCGGGGTGAGGACGGCGGTGCGGTCGGCGTGCGCGGCCGCCGTGCGGGCCAGCCGTTCGCGCAGCGACGGGGTGCCGGGCAGGGCCGGGGCGGCCACCTCGCGGCCGCCGGGCAGCAGCTCGGCCACCGGGCGGGCGGGGTCGGCGACGGCGGCGGCCAGCAGCTGCTCGAAGGCGGTCAGCAGGCGCTCGACGCTCTCCCGGTCGAAGAGCGCGGTGGCGTACTCGACGTGGCAGCGGATGCCCTCCGGCAGGTTGGTGAGGAACAGGGTGAGGTCGAAGCCGGACTTGTCGACGACGTCGTCCAGCGGCCGGGCCTCGATGCCGGGCAGGTCGAGCTCGAACAGTGCGTGGTTCTCGAACTCCACCATCACCTGGAAGAGCGGGTTGCGGCTGGTGTCGCGGGCCGGGTTCAGCTCCTGCACCAGGACTTCGAACGGGAGCCGCTGGTGCTCGTAGGCGTCCAGTGCGGTGGTCCGCACCCGGGCGAGCAGCCGTTCGAAGTCGGGCTCCCCGGACAGGTCGAGGCGCAGGGCGAGCGTGTTGACGAAGAAGCCGACCAGGTCCTCGGTGCCCTCCTCGCGGTTGGCGACGGGGGTGCCGAGCACGAGTTCGTCCTGGCCGCTGAAGCGGTGCAGCACGCCGGCGAACGCGGTGAGCAGCACCATGAACAGGGTGGAGCGCCGGGAGCGGGCCAGCTCCCTTACCCGGGCGGAGAGTCCGCCGTCGAGCAGGCGGACGAAGGCGCGGCCCCGGCCGTCCGGCAGGGCCGGGCGCGGCCGGTCGGTGGGCAGCGCCAGCACCGGCAGCTCGCCGCCGAGGACCTCGCGCCAGTGCGCCAGGCTCGCGGCGTGCGCGCCCTCGGCCACCAGGGCCCGCTCCCGGGCCGCGAAGGCGGCGTAGTCGGTGGGCAGGTGCGGCAGTTCGGGGCGGCGGCCCGACTGCGCGGCCCGGTAGAGCTCGCCCAGCTCGCGGGTGATCACCACGGCGGAGAGGGTGTCGATGACGATGTGGTGCATGGCGAGGACGAGCACATGGCGCTCCTCGGCCAGACGCAGCAGCCGGGTGCGCAGCAGCGGGCCGGTGGCCAGGTCGAAGCGGTGGGCGCCCTCCTCGGCGACCAGCGCGCGGACGGCCTCCTCCCGGTCCTGCCCCGGCGGGGCGTCCTCGACCGGGAGCGGCGCACCGGTGGCGGGCAGCACCACCTGGTACGGCTCGCCGTCCTGCTCGCGGAAGACGGTGCGCAGCGCCGGGTGCCGTTCGGTCAGGGCGTGCAGGGCGCCGGCCAGCGCGCGGTGGTCGAGCGGCCCGTCCAGGGCGATGGCCTTGACCTCGTTGTACCGGGAGCTGTCGGGCAGCATCCGGTGCAGGAACCACATCCGCTGCTGGGCGTACGACAGCGGCGCGCGCCGCTCGCGGGGCCGCTGGGCGGTGCGGCGCAGCTCGTCCAGGTACGGCAGGCCGGCGGCGACGAGCTCGGGCGAGAGGCCGAAGTCGACGAAGGCGGCGATCTCGTCGGCGCCGGCGGCGCGCAGCGAGTCCAGGACGGTCCGCACGCTCTCCGGGGTGCCGATCAGCGCGCGCGAGGCGCAGTACCGCTCGTAGGCGCGCTCCAGGACGAACTCCAGGTCCTCCTCCGGGGTGTTCTCGTAGTCTAGGGTGAGGCCGAGGCTGTTGGCGACCTGCCCGAAGAGCGAGAGCGAGGAGCGCAGGTAGCCGCAGAACGGGCGGTAGGCCTGCTCGCGGGCGGTGGCGAGGTCGGCGCCGAGGTAGCTGTGCACCAGCACCACCACGCGCCCGGCCTCGGGGTCCAGGCCGTGCTCGGCCCGGGTGCGCCGGTAGAGGGCGACGTTGGCGGCCAGCTCCTCGACGCTCTGGGTCATCAGGTTGGTGATCACGCCGAGGTCGTGGCGGGCGGCCTCGCGGAAGCTGTCCGGGTTGCCGACGATCGCCGTGTACATCGGCGGCAGCTCCTGGAGCGGGCGCGGGTGCAGGTGCACCTCGATCTCCTCGCCGCTGCCGTTGCGGCCCCGGTAGGGCTCGCCGCGCCACAGCGCCCGGATGGTGTCGACCTGCCGGTGCATCAGCTCCTTGTGGGTGCCGTAGCGGTCGGGGAAGAACAGGAAGTCGTTGGGGTGCCAGCCGCTGGCGCAGCCCAGGCCGACCCGCCCGCCGGACAGGTTGTCGACCACCGACCACTCCTCGGCGACCCGGACGGGGTGGTGCAGCGGCAGCACGGCGCAGCCCGCGTTCAGCCGGACGCGCTCGGTCTCCCGGGCCAGCGCGGCGGCCAGCACCGAGGGGTTGGGGAAGATGCCTCCGAAGGAGTGGAAGTGCCGCTCGGGCAGCCAGACGGCGTGGAAGCCGTTGCGGTCGGCGAACCGGGCGCTCTCCAGGACGATCCGGTAGCGGTCCTCGGGCCGGGTGTCGAGCGGGTAGTCGCCGAAGAAGGAGAGGCTGAAGTCGACCTCGCGGTCCGGGTCACCGGCGGGCGCGGGGACGGGGACCGGCGCAGGGACGGGCGCGGGGACGGGGGTGGGCGCGGGCAGTTCGAGGCGCGGGGCGGGTACGGACGGCACGGCCACCCCGCGCGTCGAGGGGAAGAAGCCGCCGCGCCGCATGTCCCGCAGGGAGGAGCGGACGGCGTCGGCCACGAACTCCACGTCGCCGTCGGAGTGCGCGGTGGAGAGGAAGAAGTTGCGCCACTCCCAGACGTAGACCCCCTTGACCAGCAGGTGGTGGAAGAGCAGCTCCATGTCGGCACGCGGCTCGAAGCGGAAGAGCGAGCCGAAGTGCGCCAGCCGGAGCGGGAACTCCTCCTCCTCGAAGAAGCCGTTGAGGGTGGTTGCCAGCTCGCCGGTCCGGGCGTTCAGCCGCTCCTGAAGGCCCGGCCCCTGCTCCTTGAAGTGCCGCAGCACGGCACGGCAGGCGGCCATCGACAGCGGGTGCTGGATGTAGGTGCCGCCGAAGAAGGTGGTGTCGTTCGGCGGGTGGCTGGCGTCCCCGTACTGCCAGAAGCCGCCGTCGATGCCGTCCATCACGGCCGCCCGCCCGGCGATGGCGCCGATCGGGAAGCCGCCGCCGAGGACCTTGCCGTACGTCGAGAGGTCGGGCTCCACGCCCCAGAACCCGCGGGCGCCGCGCAGGTGCGGCCGGAAGCCGGTGAGCATCTCGTCGAAGATCAGCACGATGCCGCGGCGGGCGGTCAGCTCGCGCAGCCCCCGGACGAACTCGGCGGGCTGGCGGGACGGGTGGCGGCTCTGCACCGGTTCGACGAGCACGGCGGCGATCCGGTCACCCAGCTCGTCGATGACCCGCAGGCTCTCCGGCTCCCCGTACGGCAGCACGACCAGGTCGGCGACCGCGCTGCCGGGGATGCCGATCGACACCGGGACCGTCTCGCGCTCGGCCCCGTGGCCCACCGGGCGGCCCAGCGTGTGGTCGAAGTGCCCGTGGTACGAGCCCTCGAACATCACGATGGTGTCCCGCCCGGTGTACGCCCGGGCCAGCCGGATCGCCCCCGCGTTGGCCTCCGTCCCGGAGTTGGCGAACGCGACCCGCTCGGTGCCGGTCAGCTCCGCGAGCAGTTCGGCGGCCTCGCCGGTCTCCGCGCCGCGCGGACCCAGCCGCAGGCCGCCGGCCAGGTGCTCGCGGACGGCCTCCTGGACGAAGGCGGGCTCGTGGCCGAAGAGCAGCACGCCGAAACCCATCGTGATGTCGACGTAGGAGTTGCCGTCGACGTCCTCCAGCCGGGAGCCCTGCGCCCGGCGGGCGGCGAGCGGGTAGAGCATCTCCTTGGTGGCCGAGCGGAAGCCGACCACGGCCCGGCTGTCCGCGAGCACCCGGCGGTGGCGCTGGGTGAGCGCCTTGGAGGCGGCGGTGCGGGCGGTGAAGCGTTCGACCAACTCGTCGAGGTGGCGGCGCTGTTCGGCGGTCAGGCCGCCCCCGGCCATCCCGGAGTCCCGGGCGACCGTGACGCGCGGGCCGTGCACCTGTGCTTGCGATGGGGTGGCCGGTTGGGCCGGTGTGGCGGGGAGTTCCGGTGCGACCGTGACGGCGGCGGCTGCGGCGGTGGGCAAAGCGGTCGCGGTCGGCGTGGCGGGCGTGACGGGGGCGCCGGCGAGCAGGGCGAGCTGGTCGGCCATCAGCTGGGAGAACTGGCCCATCAGGGCGAGCTGGCGTTCGACCACCGCGCCGGCCCCGTCGGGAGCGGCGGCCGCCACCGGGGTGACGGGAGCCGCAGCGACGGGGGCCGCAGCGACGGGGGCCGGGGTGGCGGGGGCCGGGGTGGGCGCCGGCTGTCCGGGCGTCGGCGCGGGCGCGGCCGGTGCCACCGCCACGGGCGCCGGTGCCGGCGCGGGCACCGCTTCGGGAGCCGCCGCCGTCGGCGCGGGCACCAGGCCGGCCAGCGCCTCGGCGCTCATCCGCCCGGCGATCAGCCCGGCCAGCCGCGCCGGGGTGTCCGCGTCCTCGAACAGCTCGCGCATCGGGACCCGCACCCCGAAGGCGCGCTCCAGGTCCCGGATCATGTTGATCATCGACAGCGAGTCGGCCCCGAGGTCGAAGAAGGGGTCCTCGGTGCCCACCGCCTCCTCCGCCACGCCGAGCTGACGCGCGGTCTGCGCGACGACCCGGCCCAGGACCAGGGCGGCCGCCTGCTCCAGCGGGTCCGGCGCGGGGGTGTCGGTCATGACGGGCTCCTCCAGGACGGTGCGTTCGGCTACGGGCGGGGCCGCCGGCCCGGGACGGGCCCCGGCCATGGTCAGCGGTACGGAACCCGACAGCGGTGCGGGCCCCGGCGCCGGTACGGTCCGGGTCGCGGTCGCGGGCGGCGATGCGGTCGAGGCCTCGGCCGTGTCTCCGGCGCCGGGCGCGGAGAACCAGTGGTAGGTACGGTGGAACGGCCGGCCCGGCAGCGGGACGCGCCGCGCGGGCCCGTCCGGCCACCGCCGGGCGGCGGCGGCCGCCGCCCAGTCCACCGGCACCCCGTGGGTCCACAGCGTGCCCAGTGCGGTGAGCAGTTGGCGCTCCGGGCCGCGACCGCGGCGTCCGCTCGGCACGAACACCGCCCCCGCGAGTTCGCGCCGGCCCAGCCCGCTCAGGGTGTGGTGCGGACCGACCTCCAGGAAGAGCCCGTGGCCGAGCCCGTCGAGCGTCGCGAGCACCCGGTCGAAGCGCGCGGTCTCCCGGGTCTGGCGGACGAAGTGGTCGGGGCCGGGCACCGTGCCCGGTGCCAGCGGCACGCCGTCCAGATTGCTCACCAGCGGGACCCGCAGCGGCCGGAGGGTGATCTGCTCCAGCCGGCGCCGGAACGCCTCCAGCATCGGCTCCATCAGCCGGGAGTGGAACGCCCGGTCGGCGGTGAGCCGTTCGGTTCCGACACCCTCCAGGGCGAGCACCGCCTCCGCTCCCGCGATGTCCCCGGGCCGCCCCGCCAGGACGCACTGCCCGGCGCCGTTCACCACGGCCAGGTCCACCCCGGGCAGCCACTCGGCGAGCGCGCCGAGGCGTTCGGCGGACGCGGTGGCCACCGTCATCGCCCCCGGCTCCGTCGAACGGTGCATCAGCCGCCCGCGCACCCCGGCCAGGAAGAGGCCGTCGGCCAGCGAGAAGGCCCCGGCCGCGTAGGCCGCCGCGTACTCGCCCGCGCTGTGCCCCGCCACCGCCGCCGGCCGCAGCCCGAACTCCTCCCAGAGCGCGGTGTACGCGGCCTGCACCGCGAACAGCGCGGGCTGCGCGGCCTCGGTGGTCCACGGCTGCTCCTCGCCGTCGGGACCGGGCTCCAGCAGCAGGGGCAGCAGCGACTCCCCCCAGGTCTCGCGGTGCAGCCGGTCACAGGTGTCCAGCACCTCCCGGAACACCGGGTACGCCCGGTACAGCCCGGCGGCCATGCCCCGGTACTGCGCGCCCTGTCCGGTGTAGAGCAGGACGGGGGCCGGTGTGCCGCGCCCGGCGTCCCGCGCCGAGTGCGCCGGGCCGGAGGGCCGCCCGGCGACGAACCCGGCGAGCGCGTCGGCGAGTTCGGCGGGCCCGGTGCCGGTGACGGCGAGCCGGTGGCGCAGCGGGCGGCGGCCCGCGCCGAGGGTGAGCAGCAGGTCGGCCGGGCGGGGCGGGTGTTCGGCGCGCAGCCGGTCGAGCACGGTGGCCGCGAGGTCGCTGAGCGCCTGCGGGCTGCGGGCCGACAGCGGCAGCAGGGCGACCGGCGGTTCGCTGTCGGGGGCGGCGGGGGCGTCCGCGGGGGCGCCGGCCGGCGCCTCCTCCAGGATCAGGTGGGCGTTGGTGCCGCCGACGCCCAGCGCGCTGACCCCGGCCCGGCGCGGGGCATCCCCGGTGGGCCAGTGCGATGCCTCGGTCGGGAGCGTGAAGGGGCTGCCGGCCAGCCCGAGAGCCGGATTGGGCCTGGTCAGGTGGGTCACCGGCGGGATCGCCCGGTGGCGCAGCGCGAGGACGGCCTTGATCAGACCCGCCATCCCGGCGCAGGTGTCCAGGTGGCCGATGTTCGGCTTGACCGAGCCGAGGGCGCAGAAGCCGACCGCCCCCGTACGGGCCCGGTAGGCACGGGTGAGCGCCTGGACCTCGATCGGGTCGCCGAGCGGGGTGCCGGTGCCGTGCGCCTCGACGTAGCCGATGCTGTCGGCCGGCACGCCCGCCACGTCCAGTGCCCGGCCGACCACGGCGGCCTGGCCGTCCAGGCCGGGCGCGGTGTAACCGACCTTGCCCGCACCGTCGTTGTTGACGGCGGAGCCGAGGATCACCGCGTGCACGGTGTCGCCGTCGGCCAGCGCCCGGTCGAGGCGCTTGAGCAGGACGGCGGCGACGCCGTTGCCGCCCACCGTTCCGGCGGCCCGCTCGTCGAAGGCCCGGCAGACGCCGTCGGGCGCCAGGATCGAGCCCTCCTGGTAGCGGTAGCCGGCGGCCTGCGGGACGTGCAGGGCGGCGGCGCCCGCGAGGGCGAGGTCGCTGTCACCGGTCAGCAGCGACTGGACGGCCAGGTGGACGGCGACCAGCGAGGTGGAGCAGGCGGTCTGCACGCCGACGGCGGGCCCGGTGAGGCCGAGCCGGTAGGCGACCCGGGTGGCCGCGAAGTCGGCCTGGTTGCCGATCGCCACCTGCAGCGCCTCGACCGGCCGGGCCGGGTCGGCGGCCGTGCCGATGGCGTGCTGGAGGTAGCCGCGCAGCGAGTACAGCGTCATGCCGGTGCCGGCGAAGACCCCGACCCGGGTGTCCGGCGCGGTGTCGCCGTAGCCGCCGTCGTCCAGGGCCCGGGCACAGGTCTCCAGCAGCAGCCGCTGCTGGGGGTCCATCAGGGCGGCCTCGGCGGCGCTGATGCCGAAGGCCTCGGCGTCGAAGTGGCCGATGTCGGCGATCGGCGCGGTGACCGGGACGAAGTCGGGGTGGCTGTACTCCTCGGCCCGGATGCCGGCGGCGGCGAGCTGCTCGGGGGTGTACCGGGTGGTGCTGACCACGCCGTCGACGATGTTGCGCCAGTACTCCTCGGGGGTGTCCGCGCCGGGCAGCCGCAGTGCCAGGCCGATCACCGCCACCCGCCGGTCGGCGGGCACCTCCGGCGCGGGCGCGGCGGAGGTCGGTGCCGGCTCCGGCGCACCGCCGGCCAGCCGGGCCGCCAGCGCGTCCACGGTGGGGTGCCGGAACAGCGCGGTCGGCTCCAGCCCGGGCGCCGGGCCCGCCGCCAGCGCGGCCTGGACTCGCATCAACTGCACCGATCCGAGGCCGAGTTCGTGGAAGGGTCGGCCTGGGTCGACCGGTTCTCCGAGGACGGCCTCGAAGGTGTCCAGCACGGCGCGGCGCAGCTCGGCCGGGGCGGGCGCCGCCACCACCGGGCGCGCCGGACCGGCGGCGGGCGGCTGCGGGGCGTCGGCGACCAGCCGCGGCTCACCCGCCAGCAGTCGGCGCCGGGCGGCGGGGCGGGTGCCGTCGGGACCGGCGTAGTAGTGACCGGGCGGGGCCGCGAGCAGCGCGGTGGCCAGCCGCCGGCCCTCGGCGGCGTCGAGCACGGCGATCCCGCGCTCGGCGGCGGCTGCGTCGTGGGAGGCCTCCCGGTTCATCCCGACACCCCGCCACAGGCCCCAGGAGACCGTCCAGGCCGCGACCCGGTGCTCCCGGCGCAGCCGCTCGACCGCCGCCTCCAGGGAGCGGTTGGCCGCCGCGTACCCCGCCGAGCCGACCGCCTCCTGGAACCCGATCATCGAGGAGTAGCCGACGAACTGGGCACCGGGGCGGGCCGCCACCAGCTCGGCCAGCGCGTCGGTGCCCGCGGTCTTGGCCCGGACGGCCTCCTGCCACCGCTCGGGTCCGAGCTCCTCCAGCAGGCCGATCCGGTACTCGCCGGCCAGGTGCAGGACGCCCTCCAGCGGCGCGCCCCAGGCCTGTTCGGCCTCGGCGACGGCGGCCGCCAGGGCCCGGCGGTCCGTCACGTCGGCCGTCCGGTACTCGACCCGGCCGCCGGCCCGCACCAGGCGCTCCAGCGCGGCGCGGCGCGCGGCCGCCGCCGGACCGCCCGCGGCCGGGTCGGTGCGCCCGACCAGCAGCAGGTGCGGGCCGTACCGGCGGAGCAGTTCCGGGAGCAGTTCCCCGGCGAGGCCGCCCAGCCCGCCGGTCACCAGCCAGCGGGCGCCGGGGGAGAGCAGCGTGCAGGCCGGTGCGGCGGCGGCCTCCGGCGCGGTGAGCGGGGCGAGCGGGCCGAGCCGGGGTACGTAGGGGCGCCCGTCACGCCAGGCGGCCTCGGGCTCGCGCCGCGGGTCGGCGAGGAAGGCCAGCACGGCCCGCGGGTCCGCCGGGGCGTCGGCGGGCAGGTCGAGGTGGCGGGCCCCGGCGAGCAACCGCTCGGCCCGGGCCCCGGCGGTCAGGGCCGCCGTCGGCGCGGCGACCGGCCGCGGCAGCTCGCCGTCGGCGAGCGCGTGCAACCCGGCGCTGACAGTGACGAGTTCGACCCCGTCCGGACCACCGCCGTACCGGTGGGCCAGCGCCCGGGTCAGTCCGAGCAGGGCCTCGCCGCACAGCACCTCGTCCGGCTCGGCAACCTGCGCCCACAGGTGCAGCACCCGGTGCGGGCGGCGGCCGGCCGCCTCCAGCTCGTCCAGCAGCCGCGGCCAGCTCCCGGCCCGCCGCTGGTCGAGCGCGTAGCCGTCGCCCAGCCGGGCGAAGGACTCGGCCTGGGACGCCTGGACGGTGTCCGGCAGCAGGGCGGCGAGTGCGTCCGACAGCGTGCCCGGTCCGACCGGCCCGAGCAGTAGGACGGTCCCCGGCGGTGGCACCGGCGCGGCGTCCGGCGCGGGCCGGGGCTCCCAGGCCGCACGGCGGACGACGTCCGGCACGGTGCGGGCATTGCCCTCGGCGAGGTCGAGGCGGGTGATCAGCGCGTCCAGGCCGCCGTCCAGCAGCCGGGCGCGGATCGCGGTGCGCTGGATCTTGCCGCTGGTGGTGCGGGGGAAGTCGGCGGCCGGGACGGGGAGCACCAGCGCGGCCGACAGCCCGAACCGCTCGGCCAGCGCGGCCCGTACGGCGCCCGCCGTCCGGTGCGGCTCGCCCGTCTCCGGGGCGGCCACGAAGAAGACCGCCAACTGCTCGCTGCCGCTGCGCTCGTCGGGCACCCCGCACGCGGCGACGTGACCGGAGAGCACCCCGTCGACGGCGGACACCACGTCCTCCAGGTCGTGGCAGAAGTGGTGGACGCCGTTGATGATGATGATCTCCTTGCGCCGACCGGTGAGGATCACCTCCCCGTCGCGCAGGTAGGCGAGGTCCCCGGTGTCGAACCAGCCGTCGGCGGTGGCGGATTCGCGGTCCGCCCGCGGGTTGTTCAGGTAGCCGGGAGTGACCCGGCCGGAGGAGACCTGGAGCCGTCCGATCCGCAGCTCGGGCAGGACGGCGCCCCGGTCGTCGGCGACCCGCAGCCGCGCGCCGGCGGCCGGGCGGCCCATCGAGAGGAAACGGGTGGCCGCCTCGTCCGAGCCCTCCGGCAGCGGCCGCAGCGCTCCGGTCAGCGAGTCGGTGGCCAGGACCTGGACGGCGCCGGGTTCGCCGTAGCGCTTGTAGGTGATGACGGTGCAGGTCTCGGCCATGCCCCAGGCGAGCAGCAGGTGGTCGGGCCGCAGACCGGAGGGGGCCAGCCTGGCCAGGAACTCCTCGGCGACGCCCTCGGTGCACTGCTCGCCCGCGTTGATCAGGGACTTGACGGCCGAGAGGTCCCAGCGCCGCTCGGGGGCGGCCCGCAGCGCCTCGGCGACCAGGCGGTAGCCGAAGTTCGGCGACCAGGAGTGCGCGGCGCCCCGGCGCTCCAGCGTGTCCAGCCACACCAGCGGGTCGGCGAGGACGAGTTCGGTGGGGATGTGGGTCTGGTCGCAGGCCGCCACGACGTCCCGCAGGTGGAACATCAGCAGGCCCGCGACATGGTCGAGCGGCAGCCAGTTGACGGTCGGGTCGCCGGGCGCGAAGCCCTGCTCGCAGGCGCCCGCCACGTACTCCAGGATGCCGCGGTGGCTGATCCGGATCGCCTTGGAGCGCCCGGTGGAGCCGGAGGACAGCTGGAGGATCGCGACATCGCCGCCGGCGCCGTGCGGCGCCGCGGGCGGCTGCGCGGCGGAACGGTCGACCGGGATCACCCGCAGACCGGCGGCCCGCGGGTCGAGCCGGCCGATGCCCGCGAGCCCGGCGACGGCCTCACCGGCGGCCAGCACCGGCGGGTGCTCCAGCGTCTCCCAGGCGTTGACCAGCTTCTCCAGGACGGGGCCCGGGCGGTCGTAGCCCGGCGGGCGGGCCACCGTGACGGGCAGGACGCCGCCCAGCAGACAGGCCCAGAGCGCGGGGAAGTAGTGCTCCAGGTCGGGGACTTGGAGGATCGCGCGGTCGCCCGGGCCGAGGCCCGCGGCGGTGAGGGTGCCGAGCACGCGCAGCGCCCGGTCCAGCAGCTCGGGGTAGCGCAGGGTGGTGGCGCCGCCGTCGGCGCGCACCAGGTGCAGGCCGCGTTCGGGGTGCAGCCGGGCGGCGCGCAGCAGCGCGTCGGGCAGGTCGGCGGGGCCGTCGGGCAGCGCCGTCAGGACGGGTCCGACGGCGACGGCGGGCTCGCCGGCCGCGGGCTCGGGCTCCGCCGGCGGCTCCGGTGCGGCCGGCGCGGCGGCGCCGAACGGGCGCCAGCGGCCGGTGAGTTCGCTCAGGTGCCGGCGGGCGGGGCGGGGGTGCTCGCGCGGGTCGCGGGCGGCGGCCAGGGCGGCGGCGTCGGCCGCCCCGTCGGCGGTCCGGGGGATGCCGTCCACCAGGCGGATCTCCGCGTCGGGGGCGTCCTCCAGCAGGTGGGCGGCGGCCCAGCGGCGCAGTCCGGCGTGGTCCCGGTCGTCGGCCGGCACCAGGTAGACGATCGGCCCGGCGCCGCCCGGGGAACCGCCGGGGACGAGGGCGCAGTCGGCCAGGCCGGTGTGGCGCAGCAGCCGGCCCTCCACCACGTCGGCTCTGGGGCGGTCGGGGCCGGGGACGCTCATGCGGGTCGTACCTTCCTGGGCTCTGCGACAAGGGCGGGCGGGGCGCGGTACGGCGGGGTGACGGCGGGCGGCGGCCGGGGCGGCCGGTACGGCGGTCGGGCGGGCACGGCGGGCGGTCGCCCGGCGCTCGGCCGCCCGGTGGGGGAGGGCCGGTACGCGGCTAGTGGTCGGCGGGGACGGGCCGCGCGGCGGGCGCGCGCCGCCGACGGGCGCCGACCCCCACCATCAGCAGGAACCCGGCGGCCAGCGCGATCGGCACGGCGTGCGAGAAGCCGACCACCGTGAGCGGGCTGAACCGCTCCATCAGCCCGGCGCTGAGCAGCATCCCGACGCCCATGCCGAGGCTCTCGGCGCTCGCCACCAGCCCGAACGCCTGGCCGCGCCGGTCGTCGTCGACGGCCTGGATCCGGGTGGTGTAGGAGATCTCGGTGAAGCCGTCGGCGAGCCCGGCGCCGAGCGCGACGACGAGGAAGAGCGGGGTCGGCAGCCCGGTGAAGGCGAGGATGAAGCAGGTGGACATCAGCGCGGTGCCGACCGCGAAGGCCCGCTCGCCCGGCTCCCGGCCGCGTTTGACGAGCAGTCGGGAGACCAGCTGGTGGGCGCCCAGGCTGCCGACCGCCCAGGTGGCCCAGAACAGGCCCAGCACGGCAGCCGGGTTCTCCGGGGACGTCCGGGTCGCGAACACCGGCAGGCCGATGTTGTGCGCGGCGGAGCCGAAGGCGTCGACCAGCCGGATGGCGACCATCGCGCCGATCACCGGCAGGGTGCGCAGCAGCACCAGCCCGGCGAACCGCCCGCCCGGCTCGGCCGCCGGGCGCGCCGTCGCTCCGTCGCGCTCGGCCCGGGTGCGCAGCGGCAGTCGCAGCACGACCGTGCCGAACACGACGAAGCTGGCGGCGTCGGTGAGCAGCGCGGCCTGGAACCCGGCCCAGGCCACCAGCACGCCGGCCGAGGCGAACCCGAGCACCATCGCCGTCGAACGCCCGGTCACCAGCACCCCGTTGGCGCGGGCCCGGTGCTCCGGGCCGACCATCTCGGGCACGCTGCTGCGCAGCGCGACGGCGCTGAGCGTGCCGGCCGCGCCGAAGAGCAGGGCCAGTGGGTAGAGCACCGGGATCCGCAGGTGGTCGGGGACGATCGCGAGCGCCACCAGGCCGGTGGCCTGGGTGAAGGCGCAGCCGACCATCAGCAGCCGGCGGTCGAGGCGGGCGACGACGCGCCCGGCGAGCACGCCGGCGCCGAAGCCGCCGAGCAGACGCAGCGTCAGGTAGCCGGCGGTGCCGAGGGCGTTGCCCGCGGCCTCGTAGGCGAAGAGGCTGAGCGCGACCATGTTGAGCTGGCTGCCGTAGCTGGAGACGGCGTCCCCGACGGCGAGCCGGTAGAACGGCCTGGGCAGGGCGCTCGTGGCGGTACCCCGGCTCGGAACGGTGTGATCCCCCACGACGGCTCCATTGCCATGTGACATTTCATCTGGATCCTAGGGCGGCGCCGTCGGCGGGATCAAGGGGTTCGACCGCTCACGGCGCTAAGACCATACGACGGTACGCCGTCAATTCGGACCGGAACGTTCACTTCCGGCCACCCGGCGCCCGAGCATGGCCGACCGAGGCGCCCTGGCGACGGCCGGCCGCTGTCGCCGGGCGGTTCGCGGGCGTACGGTGGCCACACGGTGGTGCGCAGTGCGGTCGCGCGCCCGTCGGGGCGCGGGACGGCGGCGCCACCGCCCCACGATGGCACGCCCCGCCGGAGACCGCGATGGCTGATCCCCTGGCCGACCGCATGGCCTTCTTCACCACGCCCCGGCACCCCCGTGAGCGCCGGGACCCGCAGGAGCGGCTGGGGGACTGGCGCGAGGTCTACCGGGAGGGCGCGACGCTGCCGGTCGCCGGTGACCAGGCCGCCCGCTGCATGGACTGCGGTCTGCCCTTCTGCCACCACGCCTGCCCGCTCGGCAACCTCGTCCCGGACTGGAACACCCTGGTCGCCCACGACGACTGGCGCGCGGCCGCCGCGCGTCTGCTGGCCACCAACAACTTCCCCGAGTTCACCGGCCGGCTCTGCCCCGCCCCGTGCGAGAGCGCCTGCGTACTGGCGATCGACGCGGAGGCCGTGACGATCAAGAACATCGAGCTGGCGATCGCCGACCGGGCCCTGGAGAGCGGCTACGACCTGCCGCAGCCGCCCGAGCGGCTGACCGGCCTGCGGGTGGCCGTGGTCGGCTCGGGCCCCGCCGGGCTGGCCGCCGCCCAACAGCTGACCCGGGCCGGCCACACCACGACCGTCTACGAACGCGCCGACCGGATCGGCGGCCTGCTGCGCTACGGCATCCCGGCGTTCCGGCTGGAGAAGCACCGGCTGGACCGGCGGATCGACCAGATGCGGGCCGAGGGCACGGTCTTCCGCACCGGCGTCGCTGTCGGCCACGACCTGCCCGCCGACGAACTGCGCGCCCGCAGCGACGCCTTGGTGGTGGCGGTCGGCGCGACCCGCTGCCGCGACCTCCCGGTACCCGGCAGCGAGCTGGCCGGCGTGCACCAGGCCATCAGCTACCTGACCCTCGCCAACCGGGTCGACGAGGGCGACTACCCCGTCTCGCCGGTCTCCGCCGAGGGACGCCACGTAGTGATCGTCGGCGGCGGCGACACCGCCGCCGACTGCCTGGGCACCGCGCTGCGCCAGCGGGCCGCGACGGTCACCCAGTTCGACATCAACCCCCGCCCGCCCGGGCGCCGCGCCTCCGGCCAGCCCTGGCCCGTGCACCCCAAGGTCTACCGGGTGACCACCTCGCACGAGGAGGCCGGCGGCCCGGCCGCCGAGCCCCGGGTGTTCGCGGCGGCCACGGTGGGGTTCGAGGCGGGCCCGGACGGCCGGCTGGCGGCCGTCCGCTTCGCCGAGGCGCGGCGGGGAGACCGCAGCCCCCGGCCCGGGACCGAACGCACCCTCCCGGCGGACCTCGCCCTGCTGGCCCTCGGCTTCGCCGGCCCGGGCTTCCCTGGTGCCGGCTTCTCCGGGCCCGGCCGGGACGGCGGGCTGGTCGGCCAACTCGGCCTCGCCGTCGGCCCGCGGGGCACCCTCGTCCGCGACGAGGAGTTCGCCGGCGGGGCGGACGGGGTGTTCGTCGCGGGCGACGCCGGGCGCGGCCAGTCGCTGATCGTCTGGGCGATCGCCGAGGGCCGGGCGGTGGCCGCCGCCGTCGACCGCCACCTGCGCGGGCGCACCGAACTGCCCGCACCGGTCTCGCCGTCCGACGGCCCGCTCACCGTCTGAGCGCCCGCCGCGTCGCGGTCCGTCGCGCCGCCGCCCGCCGCCCGTCGCGCCGCCGCGCGGGCCCTCACCGCGGCGCCGCCGCCCGGGTCGGTCAGACGAGTTCGAGCACCAGCTTGCCGGTGTTCTCGCCCCGGAAGAGCATCTGCAGGGTCTGCGGGAAGTCGTCCACCGTGCCCCGGACCACGTGCTCCAGCACCTTGATCCGCCCCTCGGCGATCCAGCCGCCGAGTTCCCGCGCGGCCTCCTTGTAGCGCGGCGCGTAGTCGAACACCACGAAGCCCTCCATCCGGGCCCGGCGCACCAGCAGCGACAGGTAGTTCGACGGCCCCTGGACGTCGGTGGCGTTGTACTGGCTGATCGCGCCGCAGACGACCACCCGGGCGCGCATCGCCAGGCAGGCCAGGGCGGCGTCCAGGATCTCCCCGCCGACGTTGTCGAAGTACACGTCGATGCCGTCCGGCACCAGGGTGCGCAGCGCCTTCCGGACGTTCCCGGCGCGGTAGTCGACCGCCGCGTCGAAGCCGAGCTCGTCCGTCAGCACGGCGCACTTCTCGGCGCCGCCGGCGATGCCGACGACCCGGCAGCCCTTCGCCTTGGCGATCTGGCCGACCATGCTGCCCACGGCGCCCGCGGCGCCGGAGACCACCACCGTCTCGCCCTCCTTCAGCGCGCCGACGTCCAGCAGGCCGAAGTACGCCGTCATGCCCGGGCTGCCGAGGGCGCCGAGGAAGGTCGACGGCGAGGCGAGCGCGGGGTCGATCCGCACGGCGCCCTTCCCGTCGGAGACCACGTGCTCCTGGACGCCGAAGAGGCCCGCGACCAGGTCGCCGATGGCGAAGCCGGGGTGGTTGGACTCGGTGACCTCGACGACCGACCCGGCCCGCATCACCTCGCCGATCCCGACCGGCGGCAGGTAGGAGGGGCGGTCGTCCAGCCAGCCGCGCATCGCCGGGTCCAGCGAGAGGTAGCGGGTGCGGCCGGCGAACTGGCCGTCGCCCGGCGCCGCGGCCGGCTCGGTGACGCGTTCCCAGTCCTCGGGGCCGATCTCGCCCACCGGCCGGCGGGCGAGGCGGATCTGACGGTTCTCTGCGGACAACATGGCGGCTCCCGGTGGCTGGACTGAGCTGGAGCGCGGTACGGCGGACCTCCCGCGACGAGGGAGAGTCTAAGCAAGCGCTTAGTCAGTGCGCCAGGGCGGGACCGGCGGTCCCGCCTCCGACCCGGTCCGGACGCTGCCGACCGGGTCGGCCTGCGGGCTGTTCGGGCGAGGCGCGCCGGTCGGACGGAGGTCGGCCGCTACCTTCTGGCGGGGGCGGGACGACCGGACGACGCGCACGGGAGAGCCATGACTTCGAAGCGGCCCGAGGGCGGGGTGGCGGTGGTACGGGTACGGGCCTCGCAGGTGCTCCGCAACCCCAAGGTCTGGATGGTCCCGACCGTCATCGTCGGCACGGTGGCCTTCCTGCTGTCGCTGCTCTACCTGGGCGGCATCATCAACCCCCGGGCGGACCTGCACCGGTTGCCGATCGGCCTGGTCAACGCCGACCAGGGGGCCGTCGTGGCGGGCCAGCCGCAGAACCTCGGCGCGCAGATCACGGCCGGCATCGCGGCCGCGCCGGACCCGCAGGGGCAGGTCTCCTGGCGGCTGCTCGACCAGGCCGCCGCCGACGACCAGCTGGCCTCGGGCAAGCTCGCGGGCGCGCTGGAGGTCCCGGCCGGCTTCACCGCCGCCGTGGCCGCGCTGGGCGCGCCCGCGCAGCCGATGCCGCCGCGGCCCACGCTGACGGTGCTGACCAACCCCGGGGTGGGCAGTCTCGCGTCCTCGCTGGCCTCCTCGATCACCCAGGCGGCCGCGCAACAGGCCTCGACGCAGCTCGGCAAGACCCTCACGGCGCAGGCGCAGGCGCAGGCCCAGCCGGCGGCCGGCGGCGGTGCGGCGATCAACGCGACGCTGCTCCAGCTGGCCGACCCGGCGGCCGTCGAGGTCAAGGTCGGCCACCCCATCGGCCCGCACAGCGGGCTGGGCCTGACGGCGTTCTACTACACGCTGCTCCTCGTGCTGGCCGGCTTCCTGGGCGCCAACGTGATCAGCAACGGTGTGGACGTGGCGCTCGGCTACGCGGCCAGCGAGCTGGGGCCGCTGCGGATGCAGCACCCGCTGGTGCCGATCAGCCGCACCCAGACGCTGACCGTCACCTGCGTGATGTCCGTCTGCCTCTCGGTGCTGACCTCCAGTCTGGTGATGCTGGCGACCGTGGTGGTGCTCGGGATGGACGCCTCGCACCTGCCGCTGCTCTGGGTCTTCTCGGTCTGCGCCAGCGCGGCGGTCGGGCTCGGCGCGCAGGCCCTGATCGCCGCGTTCGGCGGGATCGGGCAGCTGATCAGCATGTTCGTCTTCATCGCCCTCTCACTGCCGTCCTCCGGGGCGACCATCCCGCTCCAGGCGCTGCCGACCTTCTACCGGGGGCTGGCGGTGTTCGAGCCGATGCGCCAGCTCAGCGACGGCGTCCGGGCCATCCTCTACTTCGACGCGCAGGCCGACGCCGGGCTGGCGCGGGCCTGGGTGATGATCGCGATCGGCACGGTCGCGGCCCTGGTCTTCGGCTTCGCGATGACCACCTACTACGACCGCAAGGGCCTGCACCGGTTCCATCCCGAACCGAGCTGACCTGCCGGATGTCCCGCCGGGACTCATGTCCCAGTGGGACATTTCCGGGTGTACGGTGGACGACGTGAGCATCGAAGAGGCAGCGGGAGCGGCCCCCGAGGGCCGGCGCGAACGCAAGGCACGCCGAACCCGGGAGTCGCTGGCCGCCGCGGCCCTGCGGCTGGTCCTGGAGCGGGGCCTGGCCGCCGTCTCCGTGGAGGACGTCACCGACCTGGCCGACGTCTCTCGGCGCACCTTCAGCCGGTACTTCCCCTCCCGGGAGGACGCCGTACTGGACTGCCTGCGGGCCGACTTCGCCCGGATCAACGCGGCCCTGGCCGAGCGCCCCGCCGCCGAGACCCCGCTGACCGCGTACCGCGCGGCCCTGCGGGTCTGGCTGCGGGACGACCTCGACCCGGCCTGGCACCGGCGCCCCGGCGTCCGCGAGCTGTTCGGCCTGATCGCCGCGGAACCCGCACTGACCGCCGCCTACCGGCGGATCTGCGTCGACGAGGAGGAGGCGTCCATCCGGATCGCCGCCGCCCGGCTCGGCCTGGACGCCGAGCACGACCTGCGCCCGGCCGTCGCCATCGGCCTCGGGGTCGCGGCCCTCCAGGCCGCCTCCCGCGCCTGGGTCCGGCACCCCGCGACCGGCGCGGCCCCCGACCTGCCCGACCTGCTGGAGCAGGCCTTCGAGCTGCTCACCGCCGAACCGCCACCCGACGGCACGGCGGTGTGAACGAGCGCGCCCACCCGACGCGCACCGGTACGAAAGGAACGACCGCCATGACCGGCATCGACTACACCCAGGAGTTCACCGGCCGGACCGCGCTGGTCACCGGAGGCGCCTCCGGCATCGGCCTCGCGGTGGCCCGGCGACTGGCGGCCGGCGGCGCCGCCGTCGCGATCGCCGACTTCGACCCGGCGGGCGCCCGCGAGGCCGCCGCCGAGCTGTCGGCCGCCGGAGCCCGCGCCCTGGCCGTCGACGTGGACGTCACCGACCCGGAGTCGGTGCGCGCCGCCGTCCGGGCCACCGTCGACGGGCTCGGCGCCCTCCACCTGGCCGTCAACAACGCCGGCATCGCCGGGGCGGCCGCCCCCACCGGCGCCTACGAGCCCGAGGACTGGCGGCGGGTGCTGGCCACCAACCTGGACGGCGTCTTCTACTCGCTGCGCTACGAGATCCCCGCCATCCTCGCGGCCGGCGGCGGCGCCGTCGTCAACATGGCCTCGATCCTCGGGACCAACGGCTTCGCCGGCTCGCCCGCCTACGCCGCCGCGAAGCACGGCGTGGTCGGCCTCACCAAGACGGCCGCCCTGGAGTACGCCGCCCAGGGCGTGCGGATCAACGCCGTCGGCCCGGGCTTCATCGACACGCCGCTGCTGCGCGACGCCGATGCCGCCGCCCGCGACGCGCTGGTCGCGCTGCACCCGGCCGGCCGGCTCGGCCGCGCGGAGGAGGTCGCCGAGCTGACCGCCTTCCTGCTGTCCGACCGGGCCTCCTTCGTCCACGGCAGCTACCACCTGGTCGACGGCGCCTACGCGGCCCGCTGACCCGGCCGATTCCGGGGGGGAGGGGGAACACCGCACGCCGCGCGCACCGGACGCCCGTCCCGAACGCGCCCGCACCGAAGGAGAGTCACGACGATGAAGGCAGTCCAGTACCGCACGGCCGGCGCCGCCCCCGAGGTGGTCACCGTCCCCGATCCGGAGCCCGGCCCCGGGCAGGTCCTGCTGAAGGTCACCGCAGCGGGCGTGTGCCACTCCGACATCGCCGTGATGAGCCTGCCCGCCGAGCAGCTGTCCTTCCCGCTGCCGCTGACCCTCGGCCACGAGGGCGTCGGCACCGTCGCGGCGCTCGGCGCCGGAGTGACCGGCTTCACCGAGGGCGACGCGGTCGCCGTGTACGGGCCCTGGGGCTGCGGCAGCTGCGCCAAATGCGCGGAGGGCAAGGAGAACTACTGCCTGCGCGCCGCCGAGCTCGGCATCCGCCCGCCGGGCCTGGGCGCCCCGGGCGCGATGGCGGAGTACATGATCGTCGACGACCCGCGGCACCTGGTGCCGCTCGGCGGTCTCGACCCGGTGCGGGCCGTCCCGCTGACCGACGCCGGTCTGACGCCCTATCACGCGATCAAGCGCTCGCTGGGCAAGCTGGTGCCGGGCAGCACCGCCGTGGTGATCGGCACCGGCGGCCTCGGCCATGTCGCGATCCAGCTGCTGCGCGCGATGACGGCGGCCCGGGTGGTCGCCCTGGACGTGACGGAGGAGAAGCTGGCCCTGGCCCGGGCGGTGGGCGCGCACGAGGCGGTGCTCTCGGACGCCTCGGCACCGGCGGCGGTCCGCGCCCTCACCGGCGGCGTCGGCGCCCAGGTGGTGCTGGACTTCGTCGGCGCCCCGCCGACGGTGGCCTCGGCCGGCGCGATGGCGGCGGTGGAGGGCGACGTGACGATCGTCGGCCTCGGCGGCGGCTCCCTGCCGGTCGGCTTCGGCACCCTCCCGTACGAGGTGTCGGTGGCCTCCCCGTACTGGGGCACCCGCTCCGAGCTGATCGAGGTGCTCGACCTCGCCCGGGCCGGCGCGGTCGAGGTGCACGTCGAGACCTACGGCATCGACGACGCCCCGCTGGCGTACGAGCGCCTGCACGCCGGGCTGATCAACGGCCGCGCGGTGATCCTGCCGAACGGCTGAGCGCGGGAGCGGCCCGGACCGCCCCGGCCCGTCCGGACCGTCCCGGCGCGGCCCCCGGACCGGCACCGCGGCGGTCCGGGGTCAGCGCCGGGGTCAGCGCCGGGGTCAGCGGCCGGGCGGGGCGGCGGAGGCCGTGGGCGCGGCGGCGCCGCCGCAGGTGGCCGTGTCGATCAACGCCTGGAAGGTGCGGCCGGTCGCCTCGCTCAGCTCGTAGGGATTCAGCGAGATCGCCAGCTGCCGGCGCCCGGCGGCGTCGCCCATCACGATCGTGCCGTAGCCCGCGATCCCGCCGCTGAGCCCCCAGTAGTCGCCGCAGGCGGTCGGGTACCGCACCAGCCCGAGCCCGTAGCCGCCCCCGGTGTCCGTGGTGACCTGCTGCTTCATCTCGGCCAGCTCGGCCGGGCCCAGCAACCTGCCGCCGAGCAGCGCGGCATTGAAGCGGGTGAGGTCGGCGGTGGTCGAGATCCCGGCGCCCGCCGGCCCGAAGGCGGAGGGGTTCTGCAGGGTGATGTCGACCGGGCCGTCGGCCCGCGGGAGGTATCCGTGGGCGTGCGGCCCGGGGACGAAGGGCGAGGAGCCGGGCATCGACGTCCCGTACAGGCCCAGCGGGCGGATGATGCGGCGCTCGACCTCGTCCGCCCAGGAGTGCCCGGTCGTCCGCTGGACGATCATCCCGAGCAGCACGTAGTTGGTGTTGGAGTAGTGCCACGGGCCGGGCTCCGAGTACGGCGGGTGGGCGTTGGCAAGGTCGACGACGTCCTGCGGCCGGTAGGTGGTCCAGCGCCCGACCCGCAGCCAGCGGTCGGCCGCCTCGCCCTCGGTGTTGAACCGGGCGTCGTCCGTGAAGTTGTAGAGACCGCTGGTGTGGTTCAGCAGCCGGCGCACGGTGATCGCGCCGCCGTTCGGTACGACCCCGGGCAGGTACCGCTCGACCGGGGCGTCCAGAGCGATCCTCCCCTCCGCGACCAGCTGGAGCACCACGGTGGCGGCGAAGGTCTTGGTGACGCTGCCGATCCGGAACCGGGCGTCCTCGGGCACCGGCGCCCCGCTGCGCAGGTCGGCGACGCCCGCCGCGCCCCGCCACACCCGGCGGCCGTCCTCGCGCACCTCGGCCTGCACGGCGCTGGAGCCGCCCTCCGACACCACGGCCCGGATCGCCCGGTCCAGCGCGGCGGCGTCGGTCGCGGGCCGCGCCGGGGCGGTTGCCACGACGCCACCGGGCGTCGCCGCGAGGGCCGCCGGCGCCGCGGTGCCCAGGAGGCCGGCCGTGGCCAGGGCGGCGATCGCGGCCCCGACGGCCGAGCGGCGGAGCCTTGACGGTGACGTGCTGACGGTCATGACGGTGTCCCTCCCGAGAAGCGCCGGATTCCCTTCCGGCTGATGCCAGCCTGGCCCCGGCCCGCCGGGGCGGGCGTCCGCCCGAGGTCGCGACGGCCTCCCCCGGGGGTGTCGTGCGGGCTCCGCCGGAAGGAGGAGGAGCCCGCCTATCGACCGGGGCCGTCCGTCCCGTCGACGCGGTTCGGCTCGACGGTTTCGACTCGACGGGGTTCGACGAGCCCCAGCAGCCAGAAGTCGGCGCAGGGGCCGGCGCTGGTGACGGTCGGGTCCCCGGGCCGGCCAGCGCGGCCGGGGCCGGGCAGCTCCCCGGTCCGGGTGCGTGCCGCGGGGTACGCCGCAGGTGGGAGGCCGATGCCCTCCTGCGGGCGGATGGCGGCCGGGGCGGTGCGCCGTATCGTCGGCGGTATGAGCCGACCGCTGCACCTGGCCACCTACCTGATGGCCTACGACACCCGGGCCCAGGCCCTCCAGGACCGCACCCGGGCCGGGTTCCTGCTGCGCGCCGCCGCGCTGGCCGAGCTGGCCCAGCGCGGTGACCTCGTCGAGGACGGCCGGGGCCGGGTGCTGGTGGCGCCCGGCCCCGGCCCCGCCGGGGACCCGGTGCTGGACGCCGTCCTGGCCGAGGTGGCCGCACGGCGGCGCGGCTGGAAGTCGTGGATCAAACGCGGCCGCGAGGAGACGCTGGACGCCGTCGAGCAGCGGCTGGCCGTCCTCGGCGTGCTGACGGTCCGGGACCGTGACCCCTACGGCCCCGTCGTGCCGCGGCGGCCGGTGGCGATGCCCGACCCCCGGGAGGCGCTGGACCGGCAGCTCCGGGTGGCCGAACTGGTCCGTGGCGAGGAGCCGGTGGGCGAGGTGGCGTTCGCGGACGCGGTGCTGGCGGCGCTGGCCGCGCACGGGCAGGTGCGGCTGGTGCTGTCGCGCCAGGAGCAGCGGACGCACGCCGGGCGCATCGCGGCCCTCACCGCGCGGCTGGGGGAGCGGGCGCCCGGGCTGGCCAAGGCGGTCGACGGGCTGGGGACGACCATGGTGGCCGCGCAGGGCGGGATGGGCGGCGGCTGAGCACGGGGCGCCGGCCGCACAGGTGGGGGAGCGGCGGAGCAGGGCGCCGCGGAGCCGGTTCGTCGACGCAGCGAGTGGGCAGGAGCGGTGAAGCGCTTGCTTTGACGTCGGCGTCAATGTCTACCGTCGACATCGCGTACCGGCGCCGAACGGGCGGCGGAGACGCGTCCGGGGGCCTGGCCGGGTGTCCGGCCATGACCACCCGTGGTTCGACGGCACCGGAGACCGCGTCACACCGCTGACGGGGCCGACCGGTGGCGATGCTTTGATTCGCCCCTGATACAACCCGAGGTCGCCTTCATGCCTTCCCTGCTGCACATCGACGCGAGCATTCGTCACGATGGCTCCGTGTCCCGCGAGTTGTCCGCCTACTTCGCCACCCAGTGGCGCGAGAACCACCCCGACGGCGGTTACGTCTACCGCGACCTGGGTGCCGAGCCCGTCCCGCACATCACGCACGCCGTCCGCGAGGCCCTGCTCGACCCGAGCGGCGAGCACGGCGAGACCCCGGAGGAGCGGGCGCTCAGCGAGGCGGTCACCGCCGAGGTGCGCGAGGCGACCACGCTGATCATCGGCGCCCCGATGTACAACTACACCATCCCGTCGACGCTCAAGGCGTGGGTGGACCGTCTCGTCACCCCGGCCCACATGGTGGCTCCCGGCGGCGACCCGGGCCTGCTCAGCGGCAAGTCCGTCGTGGTGGTCACCGCCCGGGGCGGCTCCTACGCCCCCGGCACCCCCCGTGAGGGCTGGGACTACCAGGAGCCGTACCTGCGCGCCGTCCTGGGCGCGATCGGCCTGGCGGACGACCTGACCTTCGTCCACGCCGAGCTGACGCTGGCCGCGATCGTGCCGCAGATGGCCGCGCTCAAGCCGCTGGCGGAGAAGTCCCGGGACACCGCGTTCGAGACGCTCAAGACGCTGGCCGCCTGAGGGTCCGTCACGCGGTAGTCCTGTCGGTGGGTCGCGGGGTCGCGGCCGGGTGGTTCCCGGCGGCGGCCCCGCTCACGTCTCACGTCGGCCGTGGCCCCGGCCGGGGCGATCAGCCGCGCCCGGCGGGCCGGGTGATCCCGGCCCGCTCGGCGACGTCCAGCGCCGGCTTCAGCAGGAGCGGACGGCGGTCCTCGTGCTCCGGACCGGCCGCCGCCAGCAGGTCCGCCACCACCGCGGCGTCCACGGTGCGCGCCTCGGCGTGCCGGACGAACCGGGCGAGCGCATCGGTGAACGCCGCCGCGTCCGCGGGCCGGACGGCGGCGAGCTCGGCCGCCTCGTCGGCGAACTCCGCCTCCGAGCCCAACCACCCGGCGGCGCCGGACAGTCCGTCGTCGTCGAGCGACTCCGGGTACGGGATGCGGTGCCAGGCCCCGGCCTGCCACCAGTAGACGAAGCCGAACAGGTTCCCCTCGGCGTCCTCGCGCAGTGCCTCCCAGGGCAGCCACGACGGACCGCCGGCGAGGAAGTCGATCTGCCGGCCGTCGACGTGGGTCCGGCTGCCGTCGGAGTCCTGCCCGCAGAAGACGACGCCGCCGCCCTCGCACCGCGTGACGCGCCACCAGTAGGAGCCGCCCGTCGCGTCGCACCACACCCCGTGCTCGTCCAGCCAGTAGCCCTCGGGGTTGCCGTGGGCGGCCTCCAGGAGGGCGAAGGCGACGGCCCTCGCCCACACCCGGTCACCGTGGTCCAGATCCTCGGGCCGGCTCGGCCTGTGCATGATGCTGCTCCTCCTCAGGTGGGTCGGGCCCAGCCTGGCACACGCCACCGACAACGCGAGGAGCGGGCTCGCGCTCCTGCCGGAGGCGCCGCGCGGCGAGGTCATGGCGCAGGAGACGTCTACGGCACCGGCCGGTTCCGGTCCGGCGGCCGCACACGCCCCCGCCTGCCGGCGTCCGCGCGCGGAGGCCGGCAGGCGGTCACACACCCTTCAAGAACGCCCCCGCCCTGCGCCACGAGTCCTCGGCGGACTCCTTGTCGTACGGCGGGTGGCCCGGGAAGAAGAAGGCGTGCTGCGCCTCGGGGTAGACGACCACCGGTGCAGCACGAGCTGCTGGGCCGGTGCGGGAGTCGCCGGTACGGGGCTGGCCGACGCGGCCGCGGCGGTCCCGGCCGACCCGGCCGCGAGGGCCGCGGCCGCGGTGGTGAGCGCGATGGCACTGCTGAGCGTTCGCATGGTCAATCCCCAATGGGGAGAGCGGAGTCGGGCCGTTCCCGACTGCCTCCAACCTCCCAGCCCACCCCCCCCCGTCACACCTCCGCCGCAGGAAGGTACCGGCTCCCCCCGCCGGGGGAGCCGCTGCTCCTCCCCGGCTCACCGCGTGGCGTGGCGCGTCGCATTCGAGACCGATCCCGGTCGTGCCGAGGGCGTCCTGGACGACCTGGCCCGCCCGCTCGACCTGATGCAGCGACACCGCGCGCCCCGCTACGGCCGGGTGGACGTGCTGGAGCTGGGTGGCGCCGCCCTCGGAGGCTCCTGCGAGCAGCTGGTGTTCGCCCGGGCCCTGCGGAACCTCGGGGAGGCGGCGGGCCGCGACCCGAGGATCGTGCGGTGCACGGCCGGCTGGACGACCGTCTGCGGGAGCTGGCGGCCCTGGTGGCGCCGCGCGCCGAGTACGGACCGATCCACGGGGAACTGGGTCCGGACCACGTCCTGGTGAGCGCCGAAGGCCGTGCCGTCCTCATCGACATCGAGGGCCTGATGCACTTCGACGCCGAGTGGGAGCACGTCTTCCTCCGCCTGCGCTTCCACGAGCGCCACGCGGCCCTCGCCCGACCCGGCCTCGACCCGCGGCGCCCGGACCTCTACCTGCTGGCCATGCGCCTCTCCCTGGTGGCCGGCCCCTGCGACTGCTCGACGGCGACTTCCCCGACCGGGAGTTCATGCAGGGCATCGCCGAACACAACCTCCAGGAGGCGCTGGCCCTGCTCCCGTAGGGCCGCAGCCCCGCCGCGTCACGGCCGGGGCCGGGCGGCGGCCGGGGGTGGGGCGGTGGGGCCGGTGCGGGGGAGGCGGGTGGCGGTGGCGAGGCCGATGAGGGCGGCGACGGCGAGGGTGGCCATCGCGGCGGCGTAGGCGTTCTTGGTGAGGTTCGCGATCAGGATGGTGCCGGCGATGGCGGTGCCGAAGGAGGAGCCGAGGTTGGAGACGCTCCGGGACAGGCCGGAGATCTCGCCCTGTTGGTCCTCCGGGAAGGCGGACTGGACCACGTTCACGGAGGGGGTGAGCATGACGCCGAGGCCCAGGCCGATCAGCAGCAGGCCGGGGGCGAACGCCCAGGCGCTGGGGCTGCCGGCGACCAGGGCGAGCAGGACGGCGATGCCGCAGACGGCGAGGGCGAACCCGGTGATGATGAGGGTCCGCTGCGCGAAGCGCTCGGCGAGGCGTTCGGCGGCGAGCGAGGTGGCGAGCACCCCCACGGTGGCGGCGGTGAAGATGACGCCGGTCTCGATGGCGTCGTAGCCGCGGACCACCTGGAGGTAGGTGGCGACGGTGAACGAGGTTCCCATGAGCAGCAGCCACTGGGCGTTCTGCGTGACGAGGCCGAGGTTCGAGGTGCGGTCGCGGAAGAGGGCGGTCGACAGCAGCGGTTCCACGCCGGCGCGTTCCTCGCTGCGGATCCAGTGCAGGAACCAGGCCAGGACGAGGGCTCCGGCGGCGATCAGGCCGCCGGCGAGCCACAGGTTGTTGTCGGCGGCCAGGATGCCCATGACGATCAGTACCAGCCCGCCGGCGGACAGCACGGCGCCCCGCACATCGAAGTGGCGGTCGGGGTCGGGGGGCAGCGGGTCGACGAGGGTGCGGCTCAGCAGGATGATCAGCGCGATCACCACGGCCTGGAAGACGAACGCCGCGCGCCAGCTGATCGCGGAGGTGATCAGGCCGCCGATCAGCGGGCCCGCTGCCGCCCCGACGCCGCCGGCGGCCATGATGACCCCGAACGCGCGGGCACGGGAGGTCAGATCGGGGTACAGCAGGGTGGTCAGGATGTAGACCGGGGGGATGAGCAGGGCCGTGCCGACGCCTTCGAGGACGGAGTTGCCGAGGATCAGCACGCCCAGCCCCGGGGACACCGCGCTGAGGATCGCGCCGACCCCGTAGACGGCGAGGCCGGCGAGGAAGCAGCGCTTGCGGCCGAACCGGTCGGTCGCCTTGCCGCCCGGAATCATCAGGGCGGCCATGACGAGCAGGAACACGGTGATCGCGACCTGCACGCCCTGGACGGTGGTGTCCAGGTCGCGGCTGATGTCGTTGATCATCACGTTCATGTTGGAGCCGGCGAAGCTGCAGATGAACTGCGCCAGCGCGAGCGGCGCCAGCATGCGGGACCCGGCGCCCGGCCGGGCCGGACGGCGCTGTTCGCCGGCTGCGGGATCCTCGGTCACGATCGGCCTCTTCTCACGGCGGTCGGCCTCTTCTCACGGCGGGAGGATCAGGCGCCCGGCTGCTGTTCGGCGCGGTCGAGCTCCTTGTCGAGGGCGATGGCCGCTGCCACCAGCGCGAGATGGGTGAACGCCTGCGGGAAGTTGCCGAGTTGCTCGCCGGACGGGCCGATCTCCTCGGCGAACAGGCCGACGTGGTTGGCGTAGGTGAGCATCTTGTCGAAGGCGTAGCGGGCCTGGTGGACGCGGCCGGAGCGGGCGAGGGCCTCGACGTACAGGAAGCTGCACAGGCTGAAGGTGCCCTCCGACCCCTGGAGGCCGTCGGGCGAGGCCGCCGGGTCGTAGCGGTAGACCAGGCTGTCGCTGACGAGTTCGTCGGTCATCGCGTCCAGCGTGCTGAGCCAGTCCGGGTCGGTGGGCGACAAAAGTCCGACGCGGGGCATGAGGAGCAGGGAGGCGTCGAGCACCTCGCTGTCGTAGTGCTGGACGAAGGCCCGGCGTTTCTCGCTCCAGCCGCGCTCGGTGATCTGCCGGAAGACCGTGTCGCGGGCTTCGCGCCAGCGGGCGAGGTCGGCGGGACGGGAGTGCGTGGTGGCCAGTCGGATCGCCCGGTCGAAGGCGACCCAGGTCATCAGCCGGCTGTAGGTGAAGTTCTTCTGTCCGCCTCGGGTCTCCCAGATGCCCTCGTCCGGGCGGTCCCAGTGGCCGCACAGCCAGTCGATGAGATCGGCGAACACCTGCCAGCCGCGGATGCCGCCGATGTCCTCGCTCTGGGCCAGGGCGTAGGCCGCCTCGCCGTAGATGTCGAGCTGGATCTGGTCGGCCGCGGCGTTGCCGGCCCGCACGGGGGCGGAGCGCCGGTAGCCCTCCAGGTGGTCGAGGGCCTCCTCGGTCAGGTGGGGCTCCCCGTCGACGCGGTACATGATCTGCAGCGGCTCGCCGGAGGCGGTGCCGCCGGCCTCCAGCCGCTCGCGCATCCACCGCCGGAAGGCGTCGGCCTCGGCGGTGAAGCCGAGGTCGATCAGCGCGCGCACCGACAGTGACGCGTCCCGGACCCAGGTGTAGCGGTAGTCCCAGTTGCGCTCGCCGCCGATCTGCTCGGGCAGGCCCATGGTGGGCGCCGCGATCGGGGCACCCGTCGGCGCGTAGGTGAGCAGCTTGAGGGTGATCGCGGAGCGGACGACCATCTCGTGCCAGCGGCCCTTGTAACGGCAGGAGCGCAGCCAGCCGAGCCAGAAGTCCCGGCAGGCGTCGAACGCCGCGGTCACCTCCTCGACGGTCGGTGGTGGCCCGCCGGGGTGCCCGCCACGGGCGCCCGGCGCGCCGGTCTCGCTGGTGAGGACGACCGCGGCGCTCTCGCCCGCGTGCAGGGTGAAACGCGCGGAGACGTCATGGCCGTCGGCGTGGAGCGTGATCTGCTCGGTCGCCTGGACGTGCAGGTCGTCGTGGGGACCGTGGAAGACGGCGCTTCCGTCGTCGAGGCGGTCGAGGGTGTGCGAGGCGCGGCCGTAGTCGAAGCGGGGCCGGCAGATCAGCTCGAAGGGCAGGCTGCCGCGGACCACTCGGGCGACCCGGATCAGCCGGTGCCGTGCGGCCGGCTCGTCGGAGGTGATGGGTTCCATGAAGTCGATGACCTCGCCGACGCCCTGCTCGGCCAGGAACCGGGTGATGAGGATCGGCGTGTCCGGCAGGTAGAGCTGGCGCACCGTGGCGTCTTCTCCGAGGTCGGCGGCGAGGCGGCAGTGGCCGCCGCGGTCGCTGTCGAGCAGCGACGCGAACAGGCTGGGCGAGTCGAACCGGGGCGTGCACCACCAGTCCACGGTCCCGTCGGAGGCGATCAGCGCCGCGGTCTGCAGGTCTCCCACCAAGCCGTGGTTCGCGATCGGGGGGTAGTCGTTCATGGGCCACTCCTGCCGGGAGACGGCTTTCTCGGGACGTCGAGCCGCCGGACACTGCCGGCCCGGCGGCCTGCCTTGGTCAGGGCCGTTCCTCCATGCTGACCGCCGCCTCCCCGTCACCGCATCCCGGACCGGGCGGCCCCTCGGACGTCGGGGTCCGCTCCCGTCCCCCGTCAGTGGGTGGCCTGGACGGCGATGCCGACGAGCTGGAGGATCGCCTGCCCCCAGGCCGTGGTGGCGATCAGGACACCGAACACGACGGCGGTGAAGACGGTGAAGCCCTCGTCGACGCGGCTGCGGGAATGGGTGGGGCGCCGGAGCCGGACGAAGATGATGACCGCGAGGAACGCCGTCGCACTGATCGTGTACTGCACTGCCCACTCCGACCTGGGTAGACCCTGCGTGAGACGCCGGTCACCCGGAGTCCGATGATGTCGGGCCGAGCATGGCAGAGCGGCTCGGCCGGGCGGGTGGATTCCGGGAAATCCACCGCACTCGAACGATCGACCCGGATGGACAGGGCTGCGCCATACGGGTGGGGTGCCGGGGCGCCGGGGTGGCTATGGGGCAAGCAGCCGTGATCCCGCCCGCGGCCGGTCGGCGACCTCAGCCTCGCGTACGAAGGACCTGGAGATGGCTGCCGGACCCGGTCTCACCCTCACCTCGGCTCAGGGACCGACCTCGGCTCAGGGGCCGGCGTATTCGTACACGCCAACCGTGCGGGTGCCGCGGTACCGCGCGGTGACCGTTGGGGGTGGGTTGCGGCGGCATCACCACGGTGGCACCGGCCGCGCGTCCCTCCTCGACGGCTGCCGCCAGATCCGGGACGGCCAGGGTGGCGCTCACTCCGGCGAACGTCCGTACCGCGTCGTCCGGACCGCAGAACAGCAGGAAGGGCCCGACGCTCGCCAGCCGCACACCTGCGAAGGTGAAGCGGCTCGCGGTCCGGCCGGTCAGCCGTTCGTAGCAGGGGAGGGCCGCTTCCAGGTCGTCGACGCGCTGTCGTGCGATCACTGAGTCGATCTTCGAGTCGATGTTTGAGTCGATCTGCATCGGCATGCTGGAACACCTCCTCAGGTCGGGGTCCGCGGTCCATGCCTTGACCATGACCGCCGGCATCGGCTCGGGCCCGGTGGGGCCGGCGCCGGACCGCGCCGGCCCCACCGGGCCTTACGAAGGATCAGGCATCGCCCTCGCTCTGCCAGGTCGCCCGCTGGCGCAGCGAGATCCGGTTCCCGTCGGGATCCACGGCCTCGATCCGGATCCCGTACCCGTAGTCCTCCGGTTCGGGCTGGTCGAAGGTCACACCGCGCTCGCGGAGCACCTTGAAGTCCGCCCGCAGGTCGTCCGATTCGAGGAAGACCGGACCGGGCGTCGTGCCCGGCCGCAGCGCGGCCGGCTGCCCCGAGGCCGTGGCGTGCGGCCAGAGGATGATCTCCAACGGGCCGCCGGAGACACCTACGGTGAGGAAGCGCCCGTCAGGACCGGGGTAGTCGACGCGCTTCTCCAGGCCGAGCTGCTCCGTGTAGAACCTCAGCGCGCGGTCCTGGTCGGTGACATAGAGCGTTACGTACATGATGTTCGTCAGCACCGTGTGGTCCTTCCATCGGTCGGTCAGGCGGTCCGCCTCACTTCATCGACGGACCTCGCCGAAGGAACGTGACCGATGGACGGAGAAATCTTGACGGCCTGAGCGGGCCGGGCATCCGCGACGGCCCGGAGGGGGCCCCGCTGGTAGGGCGGGTCAGGGCATCGGAACGGCTTCCAGGCAGGGGCGGGCGGTGCCGTAGCCGGTGGGCAGGGCGAGGACTTCGGCGGTCGAGCCGTTGATCTGGAAGCGGAATCCGCCGGTGGTGTCCTCGTAGACGGGTTCGTGGGCCGGTCCGAGGCGGTCGGTGCGGTGCACGATGACGGTGCGTGTCGTGCCGTTCGGGCCGCGGACGGCGATGGCGTAGCGGGTGGCGTCCCTCACGGCGCACTGCCTCGCTGGTCGAAGCTGTTGTGCTGGCCGGCGAGGCCGGGCCGTTCGGCGACGGCCGGGAGCCGGCGTGCGGCTCCGGCGCGGATCCGTGCGGGGGCGGGCGCGGTGAGCCGGCGGACCACGCCGCGGGCGCGGCCGGTGGCCGGGGCCGGGGTGGTCATGGCAGGTGCTTCCCCTCGAGGATGGGGCTGGGGGTCTCGGCCGGGGTGTCGTTGAGGAGGCCGGTGGTGTGGACGGGTTTGGTGTGGAGGCCGGTTTTGGCGTCGGCGGGGCGGGTGCCGCCGGGCGGCGTGGCCCCGTCGGGGTGGCCGTCGAGGGTGAACAGGGCGGTGGTCTCGGTGAGGGCCAGGAGCCGCTCCAGGCGGGGGCCCGGGTCGGTGATCGTGAGGCGGCGTTTGGCGCGCAGGGCGGTCAGCCGCAGGCGCAGGAGCATGTTGAGGCCGTAGCTGTCGCAGAACGTGACGGCGGAGGTGTCGAGGTCGAGGCCGGTGCCGCTCTGGTGGAGCAGTTGTTCCAGGGTCTCGCGCATGCCGTCCGCGCTGTCCATGTCGATCTCCCCGGCCACCTGGACCAGGGTGCGGTGTGCTCCGGCGGTGACCGCGAGGTCCGGGCCGCCGGGCAGGCGCCGCGGTACGGACGGCGGCTGCACGGCGGAGCGCCCTGCGGCGCCGGTAGCGGACGGATCTTCGGTCATGGCCGGGTCCTTGGGGAGGTAAGGGGCGGGCTGAGACCCTTCCAGCGTGGCCCGCAGCCACATTCACGTCAAGAGATACCAGAAATTCGATTCAGGTGTAGCGAAATCTGAATCTTTCGTCTTACGGTAGGGGGCATGGCACACGAGGAACCCACGGCGAGAACAAGCTGGACGTTCGTGACCAACCACGCCCGCGTGCTGGCCGCGATCGCCCGCGACCCCGGCATCCGGTTGCGGGACATCGCCGTGGAGGTCCAGCTGACCGAGCGCGCCGTCCAGGCGATCGTGACCGACCTCGACCAGGGCGGCTACCTCACCCGCGACCGCGCCGGGCGACGCACCCACTACAGCATCGCCTCCGGCACCCTGCTCAGACACCCCGCCGAGGCCGGGCTCAGCATCAGCGCACTGCTCGACCTGCTCGCCCCCACCCGCAAGGACCGCGACCACGACGCCCCCACCGGCGACGGCGGTGCCCGCCGGGTGAACGGCACGTCGGCCGGCCGGCCCCACCCCTGACCGCGCCACGCTTCGTCCACGGGATCGGGTGGTCGCCGCCCGGCCCGAACGGGGGCCGCGCGCCTCGGCCCGCGAGCCCCGGTACCTCCCGCTGCTCAACGCCTCGTCTCGTACCTGGTCATGACCACGCCGCCGGGGAACGTCCGCGTCTCCACCAGGTTCAGGTCCACCCAGCTGTCCAGCGCGGTGAAGAACGGTGTCCCGCCGCCCACCAGGACCGGGTAGGTGGCGATCGCGTACTCGTCGATCAGCCCGGCGCGCATGGCCGCCCCGGCGAGCGTCGCGCCGCCGATGGTCATCGGGCCGCCGTCCTCGGCCTTGAGCCGGGTGATCTCGGCGATCGCGTCGCCGGTGACCAGGCGGGTGTTCCAGTCGACCTCCTCGGCCGTCATCGTCGAGGAGAACACCACCTTCGGTGTGTCCCGCCAGTTCCGCGCGAACGCGATCTCCCCCGGGGTGGCATCGGGCTGCTCGTCGCCGGTCGGCCAGTAGGAGCTCATCGTCTCCCACAGCTTGCGCCCGTACAGGGTCAGGCCACTCGCCCGCTCCTGGTCGAGCCACCACTGGAACAGCTCGTCGCTCGGCGGTCCGCTCCAGCCGATGTCGTCCCCGGCGGCGGTGACGTAGCCGTCCAGGGTCAGGTTCATGCCGTAGATCAGCTTCCGCATGGCCAGCCTTCCGTCGTGGGTGTCCGGCGTGGAGACCAGCGTGACGCGGGAAGCTCACCGGTGCGCGGTCCGACCCGCCGGTGTGGGCCGAGTCCGATCTGGCGTGGCCGGAGTCGCTCGGGCGGGCAGAGGTAGAACAGTTCGGGGTCCGCCTCGTCGAGGCCGTGGACCAGGCCGGCCGGGTGCCAGTCGAGCTGCTGCAACAGCAGCTGCATGGGATGGTTCGAGACGTTCGTCGAGGTGAACAGCTTCGGGGTGGAGCAGCTTGCTTCGACGGTCTCGCCGGGCGCACGCCGACGCCCCGTCGGCGGCCGGGTCCTCGCGGTGGATCCGGGCGGCCTCCAGGATCCGGTCCGTCAGGGCGGCGGCGAGCAGCGGG
>NZ_JBEXYD010000050.1:0-57231 GCF_040630735.1 Kitasatospora sp. NPDC005748 | reverse complement strand
AACATCTCAGTGCCGGCGGGGGGGGCGGCGGGGGGGGGGGTGGGGGGGGCTGGGGGGGGGGGGGGGGCGCGCCCGGGGGGGGGGGGGGGCCGCGGCGGCCCCCCCCCCCCCCCCCCCCCCACGGCCTGGTGGGACTCGTCGACGAAGACCAGCTCGGCGCCGGGACTGGCGAGCGCCGCCGCGGTGCCGACCACGCCGTTGCCGCAGCCGAGGTCGACGACCCGGGCCCCGGGGGCCGCCACCGGCAGGTGACCGAGCAGGAAGCGGGTGCCGATGTCGAGCCGCTCGGCGCAGAAGGTACCGGCGTGGTTGACCACCGTGCGCCCGGAGGCCGGGCCGATGTCGCCGGGCAGCGCGTAGCGGTGCGGCCAGGGGTTGGGGCCGGGGTCGAGCGCCGGGTCGGGGGTGCAGAAGATCAGCCGGGCCTTGCGGGCCGCGAGCGAGGTGCGGGTCGGGCCGAGGATCCGCTCGAAGAGCTGGAGGGTGGAGGTGTGGATCTCGGTGACCATGCCGGTGCCGATCACCACCGTGCCGGGGTGCACGGCGGGCGCGAGGCGGTGCAGCTGGTCCTCCAGCAGCGCGAGGCTCTTGGGCACGCGGACCAGCAGGACGTCGACCCGCCCGGGCGGGGTGTCGCGGGTGGTGAGCAACCGGGTCGCGTCGGGGGCGGCGCCGGCCCGGGCGAGGTTGGCCAGGGTGGCCTGCCGGCCGAGGTGGGAGTCGCTGATCTGGACCGGCGCGGTACTCGGGGCGGGAGCCGGCACGGGGGCCGTCCCGGTGGCCGGCGCCGAGGCCGTCCCGGTGGTCGGGGCCGAGGACAGCGCGGTGGTCAGCGCCGTGGTCAGCGCGCCCCAGCGGTCGCCGAGGACGACGACGGTGCGGCCGGTGAGCTCGGTGACCGCGCCCTGGGCGCTGTCCGCCTCCCCGGCGAGATGGCGCAGCAGGTACTCGTCGGCGGCGTCCCAGGCGCGCAGCCGCTCGCGCGGGTCCTCCGGGAAGCGGGTGAGGTCGAAGGTGCCCCACGGGGTGGTGAAGGGGGTCGCGGCGGTGGGCGTGCTGAGGCGGTTCATCGTGATCTCAGGCTAGCCGACCACCGGGCGCCGACCGTCCGGTCGGCCGATACTGGAGGGGCCCGACCGGAAGGTCCTGACCGGAAGGGGATTGGGCCATGGACTGGAAGCTCGAAGTGGTGGTGGTCCCGGTGTCGGACGTGGCCCGGGCCAAGATCTTCTACGAGGAACAGGCCGGTTTCACCGTCGACCACGACACCCGGATCCGGGACGGGGTCCGGGTGGTGCAGCTGACGCCGCCGGGCTCCGGCTGTTCGATCGTGGTGGGCACCGGGGTCACGGACGCGCCGCCGGGCTCGGTGAAGGGCCTGCAGCTGGTGGTGCCGGACATCGTCAAGGCGCACGGCGAGCTGGTGGCGCGGGGCGTGGAGGTGAGCCCGGTCCAGCACTTCGAGGACGGCGCTCGGGTGGACGGCCGCGGCGGGGCGTGGAACTCGTTCGTCTTCTTCAACGACCCGGACGGCAACGGCTGGGCGGTCCAGGAGTCGCCGCCCGGCTGACCCCGGCGCCCTCGCCGGCCCGGAGCCCGGCGCAGACCCCGGCGCGGCGCCGGGCCGGCCGTGGGTAGGCTCGGAGGATGGTCGAAGACGAGGGAAGCGTCCGGGTGGACAGCTGGATCTGGTCGGTGCGGCTCACCAAGACGCGCGCGCTGGCGGCGGTCGCCTGCCGGGCCGGACACGTCCGGGTGAACGGCGAGCGGGTCAAGCCCGCGCAGGCGCTGAAGGCCGGCGACGAGGTGCGCGTGCGCCAGGAGGGCTTCGAGCGGATCGTCGTGGTGAAGCGGCTGGTCCGCAAGCGGGTCGGGGCGGTCGTCGCGGCCGAGTGCCTGGTGGACAACAGCCCGCCGAGGCCGCCGCGCGAACTGCTGGCGGCGGCCGGCGAGCGCGACCGGGGCGCCGGCCGGCCCACCAAGCGGGACCGCCGCGAGCTCGACCAGCTGCGGCACGGCTAGCGGACGCGGCACGGCCGGCGGACCGCCCCGGGCCCGGCGGTCTCAGGCCGGGGTGTCGGTGAGGACCTTCGCCAGGAAGGCGTCCAGGTTCGCCACCGTGCGGGCCACCAGCTCCTCCTGCGACAGCGACTCCTCGGGTCGGCTGACCAGGGCGGACTTCTTCAGCCCGCGCAGGTAGAGCGAACAGGCCAGGTCGGCGCAGATGTAGGTGCCGACGGTGTTGCCCTCGCGGCCGGAGACGCCGGCCCGGCGGGCGGCCAGCAGCGCCACGCCCGAGCCCGCGTGGGCGGAGAGGCAGAGCGAGCAGACGTTGGTCTTGGTCAGGCTGCGGCGCACGGACGGCACCCGCAGTGTGACGCCGACCAGCTCGCCGCCGTGCTCGGCGACCAGGTAGCCGCGGTCGGGCGCGCCCTGATCCCGCCAGCCGAGGAAGTCCAGGTGCTCCCACGGGAGTTCGGCCAGACCCCGGGGCAGGTTGAGCCGACGGGCCTCGCCCTTGGAACAGTTGACGAAGGAGCCGCGGATCTCGTTCTCGCTCAGGGGGTTCATGATTCGCAACGTAACACCGAGCGCGCCGGGCGGTCGCGGCATTTTCCACCGAAGCGCCCCGCTGTGCGCCACCCGATGCGCCCGCCTGCGGCCCGGGACGGGTCGGGGCCCGCGCCCGGCACGGACACCGGGGCCGGCCGTCCGCACGGTGGTCGGGGCCGCACGGCGCGGGCCCCCGAGGGGTGGTTCAGGCCTTGAAGGCGACACCCGCGTAGGCGGAGACGTCCTGCCAGCCGGCGGGCAGCTCGTCGGTCGGGACGTGGCCGGCCCCGGCGCGCCAGAGCGGGAGCTGGACCAGACCGGGCCCGGCGAACCCGAAGTCGCCGAAGAAGGGCTCGACGGCGGCGCGCGGACGCAGCACCAGCGGCGCGCTGGCGCTCCGGTAGATCCGGGTGCCCTCGGCCGCGCTCTCCCGGGAGGCGAAGTCGGGGCTGCCGTGCGAGAGGATCAGCGCGCTGCCGGGCGCGAGCGCGTCGCGCAGGGTGCGGACGATCTCCTGGGCGCCGTCCTCGTCGCGGATGAAGTGCAGCACCGCGACCAGCATCAGGGCCACCGGCCGGTCCAGGTCGACGGCGGCGCGCAGGCCGGGGTGGTCGAGGATGGTCGCCGGCTCGCGGAGGTCGGCCTCGATGACGGAGGTGTGGCCGGCCTTGTGGCTCGCCAACAGGGCGCGGGCGTGGGTGGCCACGATCGGGTCGTTGTCGACGTACACCACGCGGGCGTCCGGGGCGGCCCGGCGGGCCACCTCGCTGGTGGAGCCGACGGCGGGGATGCCGGTACCGATGTCGACGAACTGGCGGATGCCCTGGCCGGCCACGAACTCGACGGCGCGGCCGAGGAATTCGCGGTTGGTGCGGGCCAGCAGCGGCAGCGCGGGGTAGGCCGCTATCGCGGCCTCGGCGGCCTTGCGGTCCGCCTCGAAGTTGTCCTTGCCGCCGAGGTAGTAGTCGTACATCCGGGCGGTGTGCGGAACTCCGGTGTCCAGCTCGGTCGGCGGCTGCCAGTCCTCGGCCTTCACCCAGTCCCAGTCCGTACCGACGTCGGTCGTCGCGGTGTCCTCGTGCATCCTGCTTTCCGCCCCCTCAAGCCCACTGCCGGAATGCCTGCCCGTCACGGCGCCGGAGCGCCGCGCTGCGCGGGCGGCCCGGCCTGCCGGGCCCACCACGCGGCGCGCGGTGATCGTATCCGACGACACGCCGTGGAGACAGCGGGAGTTCAGGATTCCGCAGCTCCCCGGCCGTGGTGCGGGCACGTCCTCCCGGCGGGTCGGGTCGGCGCGCTCGAATCGCCCCGGGGTTTCACCGTCTCTATGCTGGCTGCCGATGACTGCCGACCGGATGACCGCCGACCGCCGCACCGTCCTGCGCGCCACCGCCAGGTTCGCCGCCCTGACCGCCGTCGGCGGCCTGCTCGCGGCCTGCGCCGGGACCTCCCCCCGCCGGGCCGACCCGGGGGCGCTCGCCGTCCACCCCGGCACCGTGGACCCGGCCGGCGGCGACCCGGCGGCGGTCGACCCGGCCTGGGCGGCCGGCGAGGGCGCCGCCTCCCCCGCCCCGGACCCCACCGCCCCGGCCGGACCGCAGGGGGCGGCCTCCCCCACCGCGGCCGCCACCACCGTGGCGCCGCCGGTCCCGCCCACCCTCACGCCGCTCGCCCCGGGCACCCCCGTCGAGGTCGCGTACGGACCGCGGACCGGCCGCAACGTCGCCCTGACCTTCCACGGCAGCGGCGACCCGAGGATCGCCACCGCCCTGCTGGAGATCGCCGAACAGCGCGGCGCCGCGCTCACCGTGATGGCCGTCGGCAGCTGGCTGGACCAGCAGCCGCAGATGGCCCGCCGGATCCTGGACGGCGGCCACGAACTAGGCAACCACACCCAGAACCACCAGAACATCTCCGCGATGGGCCCCGACCAGGCGCGCGCCGAGATCGCCCAGTGCGCGGAGCGGCTGCAACGGCTCACCGGCTCGATCGGCCGCTGGTTCCGGCCCTCCGCCGCCCAGTACGCCACGCCGATGGTGCGCGAGCAGGCCCGGGCGGTCGGGTACGAGCACGTGCTCTCCTTCGACGTCGACCCGCGCGACTACAGCGATCCGAGCGCCGCGGAACTCCAGCGCCGGGTGCTCGCCTCGGTGAAGGGCGGCTCGGTGGTCGCCCTGCACATGGGCCACCAGTGCACGGTGGACGCGCTGCCGGGCATCCTGGACGGACTCACCAGGGCGGGGCTCGCGCCGGTCACCGCCAGCCGGCTCTGCGCCTGAGCCCTGCGGGCGGCGGGTGCGCCGGCACCCGGACGCACGGGTCCCGCGACCCGGGCCCACCCCTTCGGAGCAGCGCCCGCGGACCCGGTTCAGCCTGGGAGGGGATGACCTACCGACGGGTACGGAGTAGTAACGTCGTCGGGGCGGTGCACCGGTGCACACCTATCGGTGCGCCCGCCCGCTGAACAGCAGCTTGCTGGGACACCTGTCGCTGGGAGACCCCCGGCACCACCGAAGGGCAACTGAGTGAGTGACATCGCGCGCGTCGGAGTGATCGGCTGCGGTCTGATGGGGTCGGGCATCGCGGAGGTGTTCGCCCGGGCGGGGCTGGACGTCCTGGTGTCGGAGGCGAGCGGGGAGGCCCTGGAGTTCGGTCGCACCCGGCTGACCAACTCCCTGGAGACGGCGGTCAAGCGGGGCAAGCTGAGCCCCGAGGACCGCGACGGGGCGATGGCCCGGCTGTCCTTCACCACCGACCTGGCCGACTTCGCCGACCGCGACCTGGTGGTCGAGGCGGTCGCCGAGCGCGAGGACATCAAGGTCCAGATCTTCCAGACGCTGGACCAGGTGGTCGAGCGCCGGGACGCCATCCTGGCCTCCAACACCTCGTCGATCCCGATCGTGAAGCTGGCCGCCGCCACCTCGCGCCCGGAGCAGGTGATCGGCCTGCACTTCTTCAACCCGGCGCCGGTGCAGAAGCTGGTCGAGGTGATCCCGACGCTGACCACCTCGGCGACCACCACCGAGCGGGTCGAGACCTTCGCCTCCGAGGTGCTGGGCAAGGAGCCGATCCGCGCCCGCGACCGGGCCGGCTTCGTGGTGAACGCGCTCCTGGTGCCGTACCTGCTGTCGGCGGTGCGGATGTTCGAGTCGGGCGTGGCGACCGCCTCCGACATCGACAAGGGCATGGAGGCCGGCTGCGCCCACCCGATGGGCCCGCTGCGGCTGTGCGACCTGATCGGTCTGGACACCATCGTGTCGATCGCCGAGTCGATGTACGACGAGTACAAGGAGCCGCTGTTCGCCGCTCCCCCGCTGCTCTCCCGGATGGTCGACGCGGGCCTGCTGGGCCGCAAGTCCGGCCGCGGTTTCTACGACTACACCGCGAGCGTCTGAACCCGGGAACGGTGACGGGGCCCGGGAGCGGTATCCAGCTACCCGGGCCCCTGAGGTGCCACCCAATTGCTTGCACCGGCACGTTTAAGGGTGTGGGTCATTCTCACAGCATCGCGCTTTGCCATTGAAGCTACCGCGCCACGATAGAGGCGCAGACGGGAGTCGAACCCGCATCCGACGCTTACAGCACACACCCGGTCGATCCGGCGCTCGGCGGCGAATGCTGAGCCTGGAGCGAGAGTCTGAGTCTTACAGGGGCGCCTCTGCCATGTTGGGCCACTCCGGCGCGAAATGCCGGAGGGAGGACTCGAACCTCCACATTCTCCCCTGATATCAGCTTCAACCTCAGTATCAGCTTGCGCTCTTCGCGCCACCCCCGCTCTCATACGGGGGCGATCTGGGGGCTACCCGAACAGGTAGCCGAACACCGCCTCACCGACCCGGCGGTCGGTGACCTCCGAGCCGTTGGCCTCCTCGCGGGCGAACTGGACGGCCTGCTGGAGCTTCTCGACCCGCTCCAGGAGCTCGTTCACCCGCCGGGCCGGAAGGGCCCCGGAGAACTTGACCGTCGTCCAGTAGCCGACCGCGATGTCCTCGTAGTACACCTCGACCTGCGCCGGGTGCTTCTCCGTGGCCTCGGCCTTCACGTGGTTGCGCGGCACCTTCTTGGTGCGGATCGTGCGCACCGCCTCGGTCTTCCAGGAGTCCGTCGAGGCGTCGTGGTTCCAGGCCTCGGCGGCGTCCAGCACCGGCAGCTTCCGCACGAAGGTGCGCAGGTCGGTGAGCTGCTTCTCCAGGAAGAGCAGGTAGGTGACCGGCACCTGGGCCACCAGCGTCCGGCCGTCGACCACGACGTCGGCGCGGGCCTCGGTGTTGGCCCAGTCCTTCGTCGCGGTGACGTCGAACAGCCGGGACAGCGTCGCGGACGTGGTCCGCAGGACGTCCTCGGCCTTCACCTGGACGCGGGTGGACTCCGGGGGGAGCTGCTCGCCCTCCTCGTCCTTGGGCTGGTACGTCCGGGAGATGCCGGCCAGCAGCGCGGGCTTCTGCAAGTCCTGGTGGGACTGCGTCAGCTCCTGGAAGGACTTGGACTTGACGCCCTTTTCGACGGCGATGATCTGGTTCAGCTTTGCCACGTCGTCGAACGTATCAGCGATCATGGCGGGGTGTCACCCGATAAACGGGGCGACCGCGGAGGCCGGGCGAACGGCCTCCGCGGTCGGCACGGGTCAGCTGTTGATGCTGTAGCTGTCGCCGTAGACCTTCCACTTGAGCGGGGGGTTGAGGTCGAAGTTCTTGGCGTTGAGGAAGACCAGCTGCTCGGTGTCGACGCGGCTGGTGTCGGAGTGCGCCTCCTCGGTCTTCATGGCGGCCCGGCGGGCGTCCAGGAAGGCCTTGAGGTAGGTGGCCTCGTCGCCGCCCTGGGCCGGGGTCTTGGCCTTCTTCATGGCGGTCTTGCGGATCCCGCCGAAGCTGGTCGAGCTGGTGCCCGGGCCGTGCATGACGATGGCGTCGTAGTAGGCGAACTGGCCGAGCGCGCGCAGGCCGTCGGACTTGGCCTGGCTGACGGCGGGGTTGAAGTAGACGCGGTCGCGCTCGTCGTTCTGCGCCTGCTGGAAGACGCCGTCCTTGGCCGCGGTGGCCCAGTCCTTCTCGAAGGCGCTGCCCAGGCCCGCGTGCGACTCGGTGCCGTTCACCTTGCGCAGCGCCGGCAGGTACTTGGCGAGGACGTTGCCCGGCTTGAGGTCGGTGTAGTGCTCGACCAGGTCGAGCATGTCGCCGGTGCCCGAGCAGAAGCCGATGATGCCGGCGGTGTAGCCGCGGCCGTCACCGATGTCCTCGATGTACTTGTACTGCGACTTCCAGTCCAGCGAGGAGTTCTCGGCGCTGGACACCAGCTGCATCGCGATGTCCTTCTTGTGCGGGTCGTCCAGGCCGGCGGCCTTGGCCTGGACGACGGCCGCGGTCGGCGCCGCGTGGGCTGCGCCGGCGGCCGCGACCGTGGCGGGCGCGGCCATCAGCAGGGCGGCGAGGGCTATCCGGACGGTGCGGTGCTGGGGACGGTGCATCTGACGCTCCGTGTTCCGTGGGGGGACGGCGGGGGGATGCCGTCGACCGGGAGTTAGGAAACTTTCCTAACCAAGGAATAGCGCCCACGATCCCCGCTCCGCAAGGGTTTTGACGGAAACTCCTCAAAGAGCCAGGTCAGCCGCACCGGCCGGACCGCCACCGCCGGGACGACGAAGGGCCCCGCCGCCGGAAACCGGCGACGGGGCCCTCCCCCGGGATGCGCGTCAGGCGCCGCGGAGCACCGCGCCGGTCCGGGCGACGGCCTCGGCCACGGCCGCCTCGCGGGCCGCGCTGGCCTCGTCGGCGGTCAGCGTGCGGTCGGCCGCGCGGAAGCGCAGCGCGTAGGCCAGCGACTTCTTGCCCTCGCCGACCTGCTCGCCGGTGAAGACGTCGAACAGCCTGATGGCCTCCAGCAGTTCGCCGGCGCCGGCCCGCAGCGCGGCCTCGACCTCGGCGGCCGGGACGGCGCCGTCGACGATCAGCGCCACGTCCTGGGTCGCGACCGGGAACGCGGAGACGGCCGGGCCGGAGACCCGGACGGCGCCGTCGGCGGTCAGCAGGTCGAGGTCGACCTCCATCGCGCTGGTGCGCTCGGGCAGACCGAGCGCCTTGACGACGCGCGGGTGCAGCTCACCGGCGTGACCGACCACCCGGTCGGTCCCCGCGACCACCAGCTCGGCGCAGCGGCCCGGGTGCCACGGGGCCAGCCGGCCCTGGCGGACGGCCAGTTCGACGCCGGCCGCACGGGCCACCGCACGGGCGGCCTCGATCGCGTCGGCCCAGGAGGCCGGGGCGCCCTTGCCCCACCAGCCGGACGGCACCCGCTCGCCCGCGAGGGCGGCGGCGATCCGGCGCGGCTGGTCCGGCAGGGCGGCGTCGAGGGCGGCGAGCTCCTCGTCGCTCGGACGGCGGTCGACGGCCGGGCGCGGCGCGACGGACTGCTCGTCCTTGGGCAGGAAGACGGTACCCGTCTCGAAGATCGCCAGATCGGTGTTGCCGCGGCCGACGTTGCGGCGCAGCGCCCCGAGCAGGCCCGGCAGCAGCGTGGTGCGCAGCGCCGGCTCCTCGTCGTTGAGCGGGTTGACCAGCTTCACCGTGCGGCGGCGCCGGTCGTCCTTCTCCAGGCCGAGCCCGTCGAAGGCGGCCTCGCCGACGAACGGGTAGTTGTTGACCTCGACGTAGCCGGCGCCGGCCAGCGCGACACCGGCCCGGCGGTGGGTGCGCTGGGCCTCGGTCAGGCCCTTGCCCGGCGGCACGGTGGGCATCCGGGCGGGGACATTGTCGTACCCCTCCAGGCGGATGACCTCCTCCGCGAGGTCGTACGGGTCGGTGAGGTCGGGGCGCCAGGTCGGCGGGGTGACCTCCAGGACGTCGGCGCCCGCGACGGAGCAGCCGATCTCCTGGAGCCGCCGGGTGACGGTCTCCCGGCCGTAGGCGGTGCCGGCGACGCGGTCGGGCAGGTCCGCGGCGATGGTGATGGTGCGCACCGGGTGCGGGGCCGCGATGTCGGTGACCCCGGCCTCGGCGGTGCCGCCGGCGATCAGGACCAGCAGGTCGACGGCGCGCTGCGCGGCGGCGCGGGCGGCCTCCGGGTCGACGCCGCGCTCGAAGCGCTTCGACGCCTCGGAGGGCAGCTTGTGCCGCTTGGCACCGCGGGCGATCACGACCGGGTCGAAGTGCGCCGCCTCGATGATCACCTCGGTGGTGCCCGGACCGGCGGCCGGGTCGAGGATCTCGGTGGAGGCACCGCCCATGACACCGGCCAGGCCGATCGGGCCGCTGTTGTCGCAGATCAGCAGGTCCTCGGCGGAGAGCTTGCGCGCGACGCCGTCGAGGGTGGTCAGGGTCTCGCCCTGCTCCGCCCGGCGGACCACGATGGGGCCGTCCACGCGCTGCTTGTCGTAGGCGTGCAGCGGCTGGCCGACCTCCAGCATCACGTAGTTGGTGATGTCCACGGCCAGCGAGATCGGCCGGATGCCGGCCTTCTGCAGGCGGCGCTGGAGCCAGATCGGCGACTTGGCGGTCGGGTCGAGGCCGATCACCGTGCGGGCCACGAAGCGGTCGCAGCCGGCCGGGTCGGCGACCTTGACCAGGTAGCCGTAGGAGTTCGCCGGCGGCACGTCGAGCAGCGCCGGGTCGGCCAGCGGCAGCCCGTACGCGGCGGCGGCCTCGCGGGCCACCCCGCGCATCGAGAGGCAGTAGCCGCGGTCCGGGGTGACGGCGATGTCCAGCACCTCGTCGACGAGCTGGAGCAGCTCGACGGCGTCGGTGCCAGGCTCGTACTCCGGCGGGAGGACGATGATGCCGTCGTGGTCGTCGCCCATGCCCAGCTCGCGGGCCGAGCAGATCATGCCGGCCGAGGTGTGGCCGTAGGTCTGGCGGGCCGCGATCGGGAACGGGCCGGGCAGCACGGCGCCCGGCAGGACGACGACGACCTTGTCGCCGACGGCGAAGTTGGTCGCGCCGCAGACGATCTCCTGCGGCTCGCCGGTGCCGTTGGCGTCGCCGACGTTGACGAAGCAGTGCCGGATCGGCTTCTTGAAGCCGGAGAGCTCCTCGATGGAGAGGACCTGGCCGACCACCAGCGGGCCCTTGAGGTCGCCGCCGATCTGCTCGACCGTCTCGACCTCCAGCCCGGCCCGGACCAGTCGCTCCGCCACGTCGCGGCCGGTCTCGCCGGCCGGCAGGTCGACGTACTCGCGCAGCCAGGAAAGCGGGACGCGCATCAGATCTCCATCCCGAACGGGAGGGTGAAGCGCACGTCACCCTCGACCATGTCGCGCATGTCGGCGACGTTGTGACGGTTCATCAGGATCCGCTCCAGGCCCAGGCCGAAGGCGAACCCGCTGTAGCGGCTCGGGTCGATGCCGCAGGCGACCAGCACCCGCGGGTTGACCACGCCGCAGCCGCCGAGCTCGATCCAGCCCTCGGAGGAGCAGGTGCGGCAGGGCCGGTCCGGGTTGCCGACGCTCTCGCCGCGGCAGACGAAGCACTGCAGGTCGATCTCGGCGCTCGGCTCGGTGAACGGGAAGTACGAGGGCCGCCAGCGCAGCTCCAGGCCGTCCCCGATCAGCTTGGACACCAGCAGCTCGATGGTGCCCTTGAGGTCGGCGAAGGTGATGCCCTCGTCCACGGCCAGACCCTCGACCTGGCGGAAGACCGGGGTGTGGGTGGCGTCCAGCTCGTCGGTCCGGTAGACCCGGCCGGGGCAGACCACGTAGATGGGGGGCTCGCGGTCGAGCATGGTGCGGGCCTGGACCGGGGAGGTCTGGGTCCGCAGCACCACGCCGGAGTCGGCGGAGCCGTCCGGGGCCTGGACGAAGAAGGTGTCCTGCATCGAGCGGGCCGGGTGGTCCGGTCCCAGGTTGAGGGCGTCGAAGTTCAGCCACTCGGCCTCGACCTCGGGGCCCTCGGCGACCTGGTAGCCCATCGCGACGAAGGTGTCCTCGATGCGCTCGGCCAGCGTGGTCAGCGGGTGGCGGGCGCCGCGCGGGGTCCGGTCGTAGGGCAGCGTGACGTCCACCGCCTCCTCGACCAGGACGCGGGCGTCGCGCTCCGCCTCCAGCTCGGCCTGGCGCCGGGCGAGGGCCTGGTTGACGGCGCCGCGGGCCTGGCCGATCAGCTTGCCGGCGGCGGCCTTGGCGTGTGGGGGCAGAGCGCCGATCTCGCGGTTGGCGAGGGAGAGCGCGGAGCGGTCGCCGGTGTGGGCGACCTTGGCCTGCTTCAGCTCGTCGAGGCTGGTGGCGGCGGCGAAGGCCCGGACGGCCTCGTCCCGCGCCTGCTCCACCACCTCGGGCTTGAGGGCCTCGACCTCGACCGGGTCGTACGACTTGTTGGGTGCCGACATCTCTATCTTCCCGTGCTCCTGCTCGTCCGTGCTCAGGTAAGGGCTCGTGCCTTCGCGTGACGCCCGGCGTGGCCGGGGCACGGGCAGCCCCCGCCGCAGGTGCTCGGAAGGGGTGTCCGCGGCACGGCCGCGCAGGGCGTCCCACAACGCCAAAGGTCGAGTGTAGTCGCAGCGCATGGTGCGGCTGCCGTCAAGCCCGTCCGGCCTCCCGATCCGCACCGGGCTCCAGGGGCGGCGGCGCCGCCCCGGAGCCCGGTGCGGCTGCCTCCAGGCTCCGTCAGAGCATGAAGTCGGGCACGCCGGCGGGCAGGATAAATCGGAACCGGGCGCCGCCGCCGGGCGCGCGGTCGACGCGGATCGAGCCGCCGTGGGCCTCCACGATGCCCTTGACGATGTAGAGGCCCAGGCCCGTGCCGCCGCGCTTGGAACCGCGCCAGAAGCGGGTGAACACGCGCGGCATCGAGTCCTCGGGGATGCCGGTGCCTTCATCGCTCACGGTGACCGCGGTGCCTTCCACAGTTCGGGGCGGAGTGCCGGAGCGCTCCCAGACGGGTGCCTCGACGACCTCCTTGGCCGGTGCCACCTCGATCGTGACAGTTCCCTCACCGTGGCGCACCGCGTTTTCCAGCAGGTTGGCCAGCACCTGGTCCACCTTGTCCGGGTCGGCCCAGAGCACGGTGAGCGGCTCGCTGATCCGGATGTCGAAACGGTCCTCGGGGATGCCGGTGGCGACCTTGCGGTCCACGTGCCGGCGCACCGAGGCGGCCAGGTCGACCACCTGCTTGCGCAGTTCCAGCCGCCCGGCGTCGATCCGGGAGATGTCCAGCAGCTCGGCGATCAGCCGGGTGACCCGGTCGGCGTCGGCGTCGACGGTCTCCAGCATCAGCCGCTTCTGCCCGTCGGTGAACCGCTCCCACTTCGCCAGCAGGGTCGCGGTGAAGCCCTTGACGCTGGTGAGCGGCGAGCGCAGCTCGTGCGCGACGGTGGCGATCAGCTCGGCGTGGCTGCGCTCGGTCCGCCGGCGGGCCTCGGTGCCGCGCAGCGCGATCACCAGCCGCTCCAGCGGCGCCTGCGGGCGCGTCCGGACGTAGCGGGCGGACACCAGCACCTCGCGGCCGCCGGGGAGCAGCAGATTGCGCTCGGGCTGGCTGGTCCGGGTCGCCAGGCCGCCGTACGGGTCGGTCAGCTGCCACCAGCGGCGGCCGTCCAGGTCCTCCAGCGGGAGGGCGTGCTCCAGCGGGCTGCCGAGCGCGGCCTCCTGGAGGATGCCGGTCAGCCGGGCGGCGGTGCGGTTGAAGCAGACCACCCGGCCCAGGGCGTCGGCGACCACCAGGCCGTCCGGCAGGTCGTCCGGGTCGAGCTCTGGCCCGCTGCCGACCATGGGTGTCCTCCCCGATTACCCACCGTGTCTTTCCCCCCACCGAGGCAGACCCTAGCGTCTCGCGGCCCCCCGCAGTAGGGCCCGCGGCGTCGCGATGACGACTTCCGGGAGCGTCCGGGTACGGCCTACGCCCGCGCCCGGCAGCCGCCGGGCGAGCGCTGCGCCCGGGCGGAGGCGTAGAGGCAGACGGCGGCGGCCGTCGCGAGGTTGAGGCTCTCGGCGTGTCCGTGGATCGGTACGCGCACCACCTCGTCGGTGAGGGCGCGGGTCTCCTCCGGGAGCCCCCAGGCCTCGTTGCCGAACACCCATGCGCCGGGCGCGCCCAGCGTGCCCTCGTCCAGCTCCTGGTCGAGGTCGCGCTCCCCCGCGCCGTCGGCGGCCAGCACCCGCACGCCGGCCTCGCGCAGCCGGCCGACCGCCTCCTCCACCGGCACGCCGACGGCGACCGGCAGGTGGAACAGACTGCCGACGGAGGCGCGCACGGCCTTCGGGTTGTACAGGTCCACCGAGGCGTCGGTCAGCACCACCGCGTCCGCGCCGGCCGCGTCGGCGGTCCGCAGCACGGTGCCGGCGTTGCCGGGGTCGCGCACGTGGGCGAGCACCGCGACCAGCTTGGGACGGGCCGCCAGCACCTCGGCGAACGGGGTGTCGATGAACCGGCAGAGCGCCACGATGCCCTGCGGGGTCACGGTGTCGCAGATGTCCGCGATGACCTCGTCGGTGGCGGTGAGCACCGGCAGCCCCTCGGCGCGGGCGGCGGCGACGATGCCGGCGTGCCGCTCGGCGGCCTCGGGGGTCGTGTAGACCTCGACCACGGCGGGGTCGGCCGTGCCCGGCAGCGTCCCGAACGCGACGGCCTCCCGGACGGCCTGCGGGCCCTCGACGAGGAAGCGGCGCTCCTTGGTGCGCTGGTTCCGCTTGGCGAGCCGGCGGGCGGCGACGACGCGGGGCGAGCGCAGGGAGGTCAGCAGGGGGGTGTCGGTGCTCGACATGGTCTCGTCTCTGAGGCGGGGCGCCGGTGGCGTGCAGGGACTGTGGCGGGGAAACGCAAAACCGGACCCGCAGGGAGAGCCTGCGGGTCCGGTCGGTGCGACGAACCGATCCCGGGGGGATCAGGCCGATCCAGGAGGATCAGGCGGCGTCGGCGGCGGCCCTCGGGGCGTTGACGTCGGCCGGCAGCGCCTTCTGCGCGACCTCGACGAGCGAGGCGAACGCGCCCGGGTCGTTGACCGCGAGGTCGGCCAGCATCTTGCGGTCGATCTCGACGCTGGCGGCCTTCAGTCCCTGCACGAAGCGGTTGTAGGTGATGCCGTTGGCACGGGCCGCAGCGTTGATGCGCTGGATCCACAGCTGACGGAAGTCGCCCTTGCGCTTCTTGCGGTCGTTGAAGTTGTAGACCAGCGAGTGGGTGACCTGCTCCTTGGCCTTGCGGTACAGGCGCGAGCGCTGGCCCCGGTAGCCGCTGGCGCGCTCCAGGATGACCCGGCGCTTCTTGTGGGCGTTGACTGCCCGCTTGACGCGTGCCACTTGATTACTCCTTGGGTTGGACCACGGACTACTTCACGCGGTCCGTCATTCGAATGGGTCGGGAAGGATCAGCTGCCCCGCTCACGGCTCGCGCCGGGCGGGAGGGCGATCACTTGCCGAGAAGCTTCTTGATCTTCTTGGCGTCGGCGGGGGCCACCACGACGGTGCCGGCCAGCTTGCGGGTCAGCGTGGAGGGCTTGTGCTCCAGGAGGTGGCGGCGGCCGGCGCGCTCGCGCAGCACCTTGCCAGAGCCACTGATCTTGAAGCGCTTGCTGGCGCCACTGTGCGTCTTCTGCTTCGGCATTTCGCCGTATCTCCTCGTCGGTCCGTCCACGCCCGCGCGGTGTGCGCCGCGCGGGCGTGAAGGATGGATCTGCGATGACCGGGCGGACGCCCGTTCACCTTGGTGGCCGGTCTCCCGAACCGCCCTGGCCGGTGAAGGCTCAGGCGTCCTGGGAGGCCTCGGCCGGCTGCTCGACCTCGGCGGCGTCGTCCTCGGCGTCGGCCTCGTCGGCCTCCGCCTCGGCCGCGGCGTTCTCGGCCTCAAGCGCTGCGTCCTCGTCGGCCTCGGCGGCGTCGGAGCCGGGGGTGCGGCCCTGACGCTCGGCCTTGCGGGCGTCCGCGATCGCGCGGGCCTCGGCCATCGCCTCGGTCTTCTTCTTGTGCGGGCCGAGAACCATGATCATGTTTCGGCCGTCCTGCTTGGCCGAGGACTCGACGAAGCCCAGGTCCTGGACGTCGTTGGCCAGCCGCTGCAGCAGTCGGAAGCCCAGCTCGGGGCGCGACTGCTCGCGACCGCGGAACATGATCGTGATCTTGACCTTGTCGCCCTGCTTGAGGAACCGAACGACGTGACCCTTCTTGGTGTCATAGTCGTGCGGGTCGATCTTCGGCCGGAGCTTCATCTCCTTGATGACCGTGTGCGCCTGGTTCTTGCGCGCCTCACGGGCCTTCATGGCCGACTCGTACTTGAACTTGCCGTAGTCCATGAGCTTGCACACCGGCGGCCGGGCGGTCGCCGCGACCTCGACGAGGTCGAGGTCGTACTCCTGCGCGAGCTCCAGCGCCTTGGCAAGCGGCACGATGCCGACCTGCTCGCCGCTGGGACCGACGAGTCGCACCTCGGGGACGCGAATCCGGTCGTTGATGCGGGGCTCGGTGCTGATGGGGCCTCCTAGGTTGCACCTTCTGCGATGCGGCCGTCGGACGGCGGTCGCACGTAGTGGACTCGACCACTGGGCGGGGCTTCATTCGTGCTGCGCTGCCTACCTTGCTGATTGGCACTGCATGCACCGCGACACGAAAAAAGCCCCGCTCGGTACAAGCGGGGCTCCACACAACCGGGGGCTGCACCCGGTGAGGGGTGCAGCGGGCGACTCGGCGCCTGGGCGCCCGTCGCGGACCGGGACCCGTCGACCGTGAGGCCGATCGGGTGGGAGACTTTCGCGGTTGCCCTCTCGGGCCTCCTGGGTGGAGCCTCCTCTTGCTGGCCGGGCGCTCCTCAGGAGCTCCTGGCCGGTCAGTCTCGAAGCATACAGCGTTTCGGCCGCGCCCGGTATTCCGCCCCTCGCTCCCCACGGCCCGGCCCCCGGCCGGCCCCCTTGTACGCTCCTCGGGTACGGACACCGGCACGACGGAACGAGCCCCCCTTGAGCAGCGAGCCCACCCAGAACCCCGCCGCGGACGACGAGGCGATCGGTTTCGACGACCTCACCCGGGACATCGCCGAAGTCCCCGCCGTCGAGGTGATCACGACCGTCGCGGTGCACCTGATGAGCGCCGCCGCCGTGAAGTGCGGCCTGGCCGAGGGCGGCGAGGCCGACAAGGACCTCGACGAGGCGCGCAAGCTGATCACCGCGCTGGCCGGGCTGGTCACCGCCGGTGCCCCCGAGATCAGCAACTTCCACGCCGCCCCGCTGCGGGACGGCCTGAAGTCGCTCCAGCTGGCCTTCCGCGAGGCGTCCATCGTGCCGGACGCGCCGGGCACCGGGCCGGGCGAGAAGTTCACCGGGCCGGTCTACGCCTGAACCCCACCGGGACACGGGCGGTGCCCGGGCACCGCGCGTGGGCCGGGCACCGCGCGTGGGCCGGGCACCGCGCGTGGGCCGGGCGCCGCGCGTGGGCCGGGCACCGCTAGCGGCGGTACAGCGGCTCGCCGGGCAACGCGGAGTCGGCCGGCAGCACGGCCAGGTTCAGGCCCCGGTCGAGCCGGACCCGCAGCACCGGGTCGGCCGCGACCGCCTGCCCGATCCGCCGGGCGGCCGCCTGGACGGCCTCCTGGTCCAGCGCCCGGTCCAGCACCACCGCGAGCAGGCCGTCCCCCTCCTGGTAGGGCGCCAGCAGACCGCTCACCACCTGCGGCTCGGCCGCCAGCAGCGCCCGGACGGCCTCGCGCACCTCGGGGTCGCGCACCGGCGGCAGGTACGGCCGGTTCTCCGCCAGCGCGCGCAGCCGGGCCCCGGACAGCCGGTACGGCACCGGGCCGGCCGGGTCGATCAGCAGGGTGTCCGCGCGCTCGGAGTAGGCGACCATCGCGGCCTGCGGGGCGGCGACCGGTGCCGGGCGGGCGTCGGCGCGCCAGCGGGTCAGCGCCTCCATCGAGGTGAAGGCCGGCAGCGCCCGCCGGCCGTCCGCGGCCTCGATCACCGGGACGGCCATGTCACTGGTCTTCTCGTGCTTGTGCCCGTGCTCGTCCAGCTCCACCTCGCCGAGGACGGCGACGATCGGGACCATCAGCCGGGTCGGCGTCAGCGCCGCGAGCACCTCCGGCTCGGCCCCGGGCTCCTGCGACCAGCGCGCGAGCGCCTCGGCGAGTGCCGGGTCGGCGGTGCCGTCGTCGGCGGCGAATCCTGGGTTCGGAATGTTCTTGCGGTCCACCCGGCCGACCCTATGCCACCTCACACCCGCCGCCGGGGCGAGGCGGATCCGCGCCGTCGGGGTGGATCGTCCGCCGCAGGCCTACCCACCGGTAGCGGGGTGTGGCACTCTGCGCCCATGGCCACGCTCGAAGCTGCTGCCCGTACCGCCGCCGTGCCCTCGCCGGCCGCCGACCGAGCCCGGTACGACCGGGCCACCGCCCATCTCGACGGCCCGGTGGCCGTCGTCGACCTCGCGGCCTTCGACGCCAACGCGGCCGACCTGGTCCACCGGGCGGCCGGCAAGCCGGTCCGGGTGGCCAGCAAGTCGGTGCGCTGCCGCGCCCTGCTGGAGCGGGTGCTGACCATGGACGGCTTCGCCGGGGTGATGAGCTTCACCCTCGGCGAGTCGCTCTGGCTGGCCCGCACGGGCGTCCGCGACGTCCTGCTGGCCTACCCCTCGACGGACCGCTCCGGCTTCGCCGAACTGACCGGCGATCCGGAGCTGGCCGCCGCCGTCACCGTGCTGGTCGACGACCCGGCCCAGCTCGACCTGATCGACGCGGCCCGGACCGGCCCCGCCGAGGTCCGGGTCTGCCTGGAGCTGGACACCGCGCTGCAACTGTTCGGCGGGCGGGTGCGGGTCGGCGCCCGGCGCTCGCCGATGCGCACGCCCGAGGACCTCGGGGCCTTCGCCGAGCTGGTGCAGCGCCGCCGCGGGTTCCGGGTGGTCGGGCTGATGGCCTACGAGGGACACATCGCCGGGGTGGGCGACAGCGTGCCCGGGCGGCCGGTGCGCTCCCGGATGATCCGGCTGATGCAGGCGAAGGCCCGGGCCGAGCTGGCCGAGCGGCGCGCGGCGACGGTCCGGCGGCTGCGCCGGGTGACCGAGCTGGAGTTCGTCAACGGCGGCGGCACCGGCAGCGTCGAGTCGACCGTGGCGGAGCGGGCGGTCACCGAGGTGGCGGCGGGCTCGGGGCTGTACCTGCCGCGGCTGTTCGACAACTACCGCTCGTTCCGGGGCCGGCCGGCCGCGCTGTTCGGCCAGCCGGTGGTGCGTCGGCCCGGCTTCGGGGTGGTGACGGTGCTCGGCGGCGGCTACCCGGCCTCCGGCGCGGCCGGGCCGGACCGCTCGCCGGTGCCCCACCTGCCGCCCGGGCTGCGCTACGACCCGATGGAGGGGGCCGGCGAGGTGCAGACCCCGCTGCTCGGCGCGGCCGCCGACGACCTGCTGATCGGGGACCGGGTCTGGTTCCGGCACGCCAAGGCGGGCGAGCTGTGCGAGCGCTTCGCCGAGCTGCACCTGATCGAGGGCGAGCGGGTGGTGCGCACCGTCCCGACCTACCGGGGCGAGCAGCGGACCTTCCTCTGACCACCGGGTACGCCACCACGGCCGAACGGGCCGCCGCGGCGCCCTCGTTGCCCTACGGTGGTTCTCGACAGGACCGGACGCGACGTCAGGGGGGGCCATGGAGGCCGAGATCGTGCAGGGGCTGGTGACCTCGGGTGCCACCACCCTGGTCGGGCTGATGGCCACCGAGGCCTGGAACCAGGCGCGTTCGCGCTTCGCGGCGCTGTTCGGGCGGGGCGAGACCGACGAGGCGGAGGCCGCGGCCCTGGAGCGCTCGCGGACGGTCATCGCCCGCGCCCGGGAGACCGGTGACACCGGGGCCGTCGACGACCTGACCGGCACCTGGCGCGGCCGGCTCCGCCAGGCACTCCTGGAGAACCCCGAGGTGGCCGACGAACTCCGCGCCATCCTGGCGGAGTTCGAGCCGCGGCTGCCCGCACCGGGCGGCGAGTCCCTGAACAACACCATCACCGGCGGAACGATGCACGGCATGGTGATCCAGGCCAAGAACGTGCACGGGGGCGCGCACTTCCACCAGTACGGGCAGGGCCCGGGCCGGCCTTCCGGCGGCCGCTGACCTTTTCCCGGCCTTTCCCCCACCTTAAGAAGGCCCGAGGGGCGCCCGAACTCCGGCGCCCCCCGGGCCTCTGTGCTGCGCGTACGGCTACAGTCCGTCAAAAAGTACGCCACAACGGGCTATTGCCAGTTGGTCTAGTCCAATCATACGCTCAGCCCGGGCCCCGCGCGCCGGGCCGGCGGGCCCCGGGCAGACGTGCCCACTCCCCCACACTCTCGGCCCGGAACACGGTCAAGGAGTCCCCACCCCATGTCCATCAAGAGAAGCGCTCTGTCCCTCGGCGTCATAGGCGCCGCGGTCCTCGCCGTTTCGACGACCGCCGCCGGCACCGCCAGCGCCCACGGTGCCATGACCAACCCGGTCAGCCGCATCGCGGCCTGCTACGCCGAAGGGCCGGAGACTCCCAAGTCCCAGGTCTGCAAGGACCTCGTGGCGATGAGCGGCACCCAGCCGCTGTACGACTGGAACGAGGTCAACATCGCCAACGCGAACGGCAACCACCAGGCGCTGATCCCGGACGGCAAGCTCTGCTCGGCCAACCGCGACAAGTACAAGGCGCTCGACATGCCCCGCACCGACTGGCCGGCCACCCCGGTCAGCGCCGGTTCGTTCGCCTTCAAGTTCCGCGTCACCGCGGCGCACGTCGGCACCCAGACCGTCTACATCACCAAGGCCGGCTACGACCCGACCAAGCCGCTGAAGTGGTCCGACCTGGAGTCGGCCCCGGTCGCCCAGGTGCAGGTCACCCGTACCGCCACCGACGGCTACTACACCTACACGGGGACGCTGCCGCAGCGCACCGGCCGCCAGCTGCTGTACATGGTCTGGCAGCGCAGCGACAGCCCGGAGGCGTTCTACAGCTGCTCCGACGTCGACTTCGGCAAGACGGCGGCCGCCGTGGACCAGCCCGTGTCGGCGCTCGCCGCGCAGGCCCCGGCCGCGCCGAGCGAGGCGCAGATCGCCGCCGGCCAGTCCCGGTCCACCGTTTCCCACCACGGGCACGGCGGCAACGCGAACGAGCCGGCGGGCGCGGTGGTGCCGACCGCCAGCGCGGCCGTCGGCGGCTCGCCCACCGGTCCGCTGCTGCTGGCCGGCGCCGCCGCGATCAGCGTCGGCTGGGCCGGCATGGTGCTCCGGCGCCGTCGCTTCGAGGCTGTTCGACGCGACTCCTGACCGCCGGAGGCCTGGGCCGGACCGCACACCGCCCCCCGTGCGGTCCGGCCCAGGCGATCCCCAGCTCGGCGTGTGAACACGGCGGCGGCCCACCCGGAGGACGTGTCCGGGTGGGCCGCCGTACGTGAGCGGAGCGGTGCGATCAGGTGGTGGCGGTACCGGTGCCCCCGCCGGGGCCGGCGCCGCCGCCCGGGAAGGCGGGCAGCTTGCCGGTGTAGGCGGCGATGCCCTTGACGATGGTGTCCATCACGGCGACGTCGGGCGCCTTGTCGGCGATGTCGAAGCCGAGGTGGACGGAGATCAGCGACTTGCCGTCGGTGGACGGGAAGACGACGGTCTGCACGTAGCCGTCGTTGCCCTTCGCCGCGTCGACCTTCCAGCGGACCAGGTAGCCGTCCCGGCCGTCGACCTTGACCGCCTCGGACTTCAGCTCCTGGTGCGAGTTGAGGTCGTTGTACGAGTCCTTGGCGGCCTTCTCGATGTCGGCCTTGGCCGCCGCCTGGACGTCGGTGCCGCCGGCGACCACACCCGTGTTGGCACCGCCCAGCGAGCAGCTGCCGCCCCCGTCACAGGTGTAGGCGCCGACACTCAGCGCGGCGAAGCCGTCCGGGGTGGTACCGCCCTGCCAGCCGGAGGGGACGGGCAGGGTGATCCGGTTCACCAGGTCGGCGGCGGTGTCACTGCCCTGGGAGGTGCCGTCGTTCCCGCCGTTGCCCTGGCCGCCGTTGCCCTGGCCACCGTTGCCCTGGCCGCTGCCGCCGTTGCCCCGGCCCTGGCCGTTGCCCTTGCCGCCGTTGCCGTTGCCGTTGCCGTTGCCGTTGCCCTGACCGCTTCCGCCGTTGCCGCCCTGGCCACCGTCGTTACCGGGGCCGCCCAGGTCGGGCAGACCGCCCCACGGGCCTTCCTCGCCGATCGGCGGGGCCTGCCGCGAGGTGCGGTGCGTGGCACGCGGCTCGCCGTGGCCGTCCATCGCCAGGTAGGTGATCCCGGAGCCGGCGCCGAGGCCCAGCAGGGCCGCGACGGTGGCCGCGATCACCAGCTTGGACGGCCTGCGCCTGGTCGTGGGCGCCGGGGGTGCGATGGCGCCGTAGGCGGCGCCGAAGGGGGGCGGCTCCGGGTAGCGGACCGTCGGCCCGCTCCCCAGCACCTCCCCCTCCAGCACCCGGGTCTCGGCGGTCTCGTCCGGCCCCGGGGCCGCGGGAGCCACCGGCTCCGGCGGGGCGTCCGAGGGTGCGGGCCGGGTGTCGGCCGTCCAGCCCTTACCGTCCCACCAGCGCTGCGGTCGCGGATCGCTGGTGGTGTCCTTCGGGTCCGGGTACCACCCGGCGGGAATCTGCTCGCTCACGTCAGAGAATCTAAAGGCAGCCGGATAAACGCGATATCAGCGCGACCGCCGATTTCCGGCATTCTCCATGAGATTACGGTGAGAAGGCCGAACGAAGGCCCCGATCGGCCCCGGATCAGCCCCCGGTCGGCCCCGGATCGACTCTAGACCGGGGTCACATAGGCACCGGCGATGCCTCCGTCGACCAGGAACTCGCTCGCCGTGATGAAGGACGAATCGTCGCTGGCGAGGAAGGCGACCGCGGCCGCGATCTCCTCGGGCCGGGCGAAGCGGCCGAGCGGAATGTGCACCAGCCGGCGGGCCGCCCGCTCCGGGTCCGCGGCGAACAGCTCGCGCAGCAGCGGGGTGTCCACCGGCCCCGGCGAGAGCGCGTTGACCCGGATGCCCTCGCGGGCGAACTGCACGCCCAGCTCGCGGGACATCGCCAGCACCCCGCCCTTGGAGGCGGTGTAGGAGATCTGCGAGGTGGCCGCGCCCATCCGGGCCACGAAGCTGGCGGTGTTGATGATCGAACCGCGCCCGTGCCGCCGCATGTACGGCAGCGCCGCCTTGCAGCAGAGGTAGACCGAGGTCAGGTTGACCTCCTGGACCCTGCGCCAGGCGGCCGGCTCCGTGGTCAGGATGGAGCCGTCCTCGGGCGGCGAGATGCCCGCGTTGTTGAAGGCGACGTCCACGCTGCCGTACGTCTCGTAGGCCTGGTCGAAGAGCGCCTCGACCATGTACGGGTCGGTCACGTCGGTGTGCACGAAGAGGCCGCCGACCTCCTGGGCGGCCGCCTCGCCGGTCGGCTCGTCGACATCGGCGCACACGACCTTCGCCCCCTCGGAGGCGAGCCGGCGGGCGGCGGCCAGGCCGATGCCGCTGCCCGCGCCGGTGATCACGGCGGTACGGCCGACCAGGCGTCGGCAGACCGGGCCGTCCTTCCCGGCCGCGGCAGGCTTCTCGCTCATGGCTGGCTCCTACTCCTCGCTCTGGATGAACACGTTCTTGGTCTCGGTGAAGGGGACCAGCGCGTCCGGCCCGAGCTCCCGGCCGACGCCGGACTCGCCGAACCCGCCGAAGGGCGTCCAGTACCGCACCGAGGAGTGCGAGTTGACCGAGAGGCTGCCCGCCGCGACGCCCCGGGCCAGGCGCAGCGCGCGACCGACGTCCCGCGTCCAGATGGACCCGGAGAGTCCGTAGCGGGTCCCGTTGGCCAGCCGCAGGGCGTCCGCCTCGCCGTCGAAGGGGAGCACCACCGCGACCGGGCCGAAGATCTCCTCCGTCGCCGCGGGCACGGTCGGGTCGGTGGGCGCGAGCACGGTCGGCGGGTACCAGAAGCCGGGGCCGTCGGGGACCGCGCCACGGGCCAGCACCGGCAGCTCGGGGGTGACGTAGGAGGCGACCCGGCGGACCTGGGCGGCGGAGATCAGCGGGCCGAGCTCGGTGGCCGGGTCGGCCGGGTCCCCGGTGCGGACGGCCTCGACGGCGGGCAGCAGCAGGGCGAGGAAGTCGTCGAGGACCTCGCGCTGGACCAGGATGCGGCTGCGCGCGCAGCAGTCCTGGCCGCTGTTGTCGAGGAAGGACATCGGGTCGGCGGCGCGGGCGAGGTCGGCGTCCGCGAAGACGATGTTGGGGCTCTTGCCGCCGAGTTCGAGGGTGACCCGCTTGGCCTGGGCGGCGCACCGGGCGGCGACCTCCTTGCCGACCAGGGTCGAGCCGGTGAAGACGATCTTGCGGACGGCAGGGTGGTCGACCAGCGCCCGGCCGGTGGTGGCGCCGGCCCCGGGGACGACCTGGAACAGGCCCTCCGGGAGCCCGGCGGCGAGGGCGAGTTCGGCCAGCCGCAGCGCGGTGAGCGGGGTGGCCTCGGCGGGTTTGAGGAGGACGGCGTTGCCCGCGGCCAGGGCCGGGGCGAAGCCCCAGGCGGCGATCGGCATCGGGAAGTTCCACGGGGCGATCACCCCGACCACGCCGATCGGCTCGTGGAAGGTGACGTCCAGGCCGCCGGCCACCGGGATCTGGCGGCCGGTCAGCCGCTCCACCCCGCCGGCGGCGTACTCCAGCAGGTCGCGGACATTGCCGGCCTCCCAGCGGGCGTTGCCCACGGTGTGCCCGGCCTCGCTCACCTCCAGGGCGGCCAGCTCGGGGATGTGCACCTCGACCTGGTCGGCGAAGCGGCGCAGCAGCCGGGCGCGTTCGCCGGGGGCGAGCGCGGCCCAGCCCTGCTGGGCCTTGAGGGCGAGCTGGACGGCGGCGTCCAGCCGCGCCGGGGTGGTGTCCGGGACGGTGCCGAGCACCTCCCCGGTGGCCGGGTTGAGGACGGTGCTGACGGCGGGACTCCCCACGCGGCTCACATCCGCTCGAAGGATCGGTAGCGCTCCCAGTCGGTGACGGCGCTGTCGTACGCGGACTGCTCGACCCGGGCCATGTGCAGGTAGTGCTCCACGACGTCGTTGCCGAAGGCGGCGCGGGCGAGCTCGCTCTGCGACCAGCGGTCGGCGGCCTCGCGCAGCGAGCCGGGCACCCGGGTGTACTCGTCGACGGCGTAGGCGTTGCCCAGGCAGGGCGTGGGCAGTTCGAGCTTCTGCTGGAGGCCGTGCAGACCGGCGGCGATCATGCCCGCCACGGCGAGGTACGGGTTGACGTCGCCCCCGGGGACGCGGTTCTCCATCCGCAGGCTCGGACCGCGGCCGACCACCCGGTAGGCGCACGTGCGGTTGTCGCGGCCCCAGGCGACGGCGGTCGGGGCGAAGGAGCCGGGCCGGTAGCGCTTGTAGGAGTTGATGTTGGGCGCGTAGAGCACGCTGAACTCGCGCAGGGCGACGAGCTGGCCGGCCAGGAAGTGCCGCATGGTGTCGGTCATCCGGCCGTCGCGGTCGGCGAAGGCCGGGGCGCCGCCCGGGACGCGGAGGTCCCGCAGCGAGAGGTGGATGTGGCAGCTGTTGCCCTCGCGCTCGTCGTACTTGGCCATGAAGGTGAGTGCGCAGCCCTGCTGGGCGGCGATCTCCTTGGCGCCGGTCTTGTAGACGCTGTGCTGGTCGCAGGTGGTGAGGGCGTCGGCGTAGCGGAAGGCGATCTCGTGCTGGCCGAGGTTGCACTCGCCCTTGGCCGACTCGACGACGAGGCCGGCGCCGGCCATCTCGTTGCGGATCCGGGCGAGCAGCGGCTCGACCCGGGCGGTGCCGAGCAGCGAGTAGTCGACGTTGTACTGGTTGGCCGGGGTGAGGCCGCGGTAGCCGCCGAGCCAGGCCTGTTCGTAGGTGTCGCGGAAGACCAGGAACTCCAGCTCGGTGCCGATGTCGGCCGCCAGGCCGTACTCGGCGAGGCGCTCGATCTGACGCCGCAGCACCTGCCGGGGCGCGGTGTCGACGGGGTGGCCGCCGTGCCGGGCGAGGTCGGCGGTGACCTGGGCGGTGCCGGGCTGCCAGGGGGTGAGCCGGAGCGTGCCGAGGTCGGGGCGCATGGCGAAGTCGCCGTAGCCCGTCTCCCAGGAGGACTGGGCGTAGCCGTCGACGGTATTGAGGTCGATGTCGACGGCGAGCAGGTAGTCGCAGGCCTCGGCGCCGTGCTCGGCGACCTCGTCGAGGAAGAACCGGGCGGCGAAGCGCTTGCCCTGGAGCCGGCCCTGCATGTCGGTGAAGGCGAGCGCGACGGTGTGGATCTCGCCGGCGTCGACCAGCGTGCGCAGCTCGCCGAGGGTGAGCGGCGCGCGCGGCCGCGCGGTCGCGGCGGTGTTGTCGGGCATGACGGGACCCTCCCCTTCGCTCACTCAGCGAGATCACACGGTCACAGCGAACCGTACGGCCTGCCACGGACAGCGCGGAAGAGGGCGGGCGGGTGTGGCGCGCCGATACGCGTGGTTGACGGGGTATCAGGCGGGGCTGGAGGAGAATGCGCGCCATGGATCGCAGGCCTTTCATCGGCGTCAGCACCTACCAGGTGGACGTGAGTTGGAGCGACTGGCGGAACCGCCCGGTGGCACTGGTGCCCGAGCGGTACACCGCGTACGTGCGGGATTCGGGCGGGATCGCGCTCCTGCTGCCGCCGGACTCCCCGGAGCGCGCGCCGGAGGTGCTCGCCCGGCTGGACGCCCTGGTCATCACGGGCGGACCGGACATCGACCCGGCGTACTACGGGCAGCCGCCGCACCCGCTGACCGAGGCGGACTCGCCGGAGCGGGACCAGTGGGAGTCGGCGCTGCTGCGGGCGGCCCTGGCGGCGGGCATGCCGCTGCTGGGCATCTGCCGGGGCATGCAGGTGCTGAACGTGGTCTGCGGCGGCTCGCTCGTCCAGCACCTCCCGGACGTGGTGCACCCCGACGTGCACGCCGGGACGCCCGGCACGTACGGGGAGCACACGGTGCGGCCGGTGCCCGGGACGCTCCTCGGCGGGCTGCTGCCGGAGAGCGAACTGACCGTGCCGACCTTCCACCACCAGGCGGTGGACCGGCTCGGCGCGGGGCTGCGGGTGAGCGCGCACGCGCCGGACGGCACCGTGGAGGCGGTGGAGGGACCGGGGTTCACCCTCGGGGTGCAGTGGCACCCCGAGCAGGGGGACGACCTGCGGGTGATGCAGGCCCTGGTCCGGGCTGCGACGGCGGCCCGGACGGTCCCGCTGGAGCCGGTCGGCGCGCTCGGTTAGACCCACCCGGCCCGCCGGGCGGTCACGGCCACCGGTCCGGTGGGCCCCGCGGTCACCGCGTCGGCCGCCACGGTGGGGCCGAGCCGTCCGACCTGCCCGATTCCCGTTTTCCCTGCTCAGCGGTGGTGCGGCGGCACCGGGCGGGGGTCGCGCCGCGGCAATGACAACGGTCTCCAGTGCAGTCTTTGGATCTTCCTTCGATCTGCGGTTCACTTCGACTGCGGGGCGTTCGCCTCCCTGCCTCCACCCCCGCGCGTCCAGGAGAGGACTTCGATGGCCGGGCACGACCACTCCCCCGATGATCATGCGCATGACCACCGGCACGGCGACGGGCCCGCGCGGAGCGGGCACGGCGGGCACGGTCACGGCGCGCACGGTCACGGCGGGCACTCGCACGGCGTGGCCGTCGACGCCGACCGCCGCTGGCTGGTGAGCGCCCTCGCGCTGATCGTGGTGTTCATGGCCGGCGAGGTGGTGGTCGGCTTCGCCGCCGGGTCGCTGGCGCTGATCTCCGACGCGGCGCACATGCTCACCGACGCCGCCTCGATCGTGCTGGCCCTGGTGGCGATGCGACTGTCCGCCCGCCCGGCCCGCGGCGGCTACACCTACGGGCTCAAGCGCGCCGAGATCCTCTCCGCCCAGGCGAACGGCGTCACCCTGCTGGTCCTCTCGGCCTGGCTGGGCTACGAGGCCGTCACCCGGCTGATCGACCCGCCGGACGTGACCGGCTCGCTGGTGCTGGTCACCGCGCTGATCGGGATCGTGGTCAACCTGGCCGCCGCCTGGTGCATGTCCAAGGCCAACCGCAGCTCGCTCAACGTCGAGGGCGCCTTCCAGCACGTGGTCACCGACCTCTACGCGTTCATCGCCACCGCCGTCGCCGGCGCGGTGATGCTGACCACCGGGTTCGCCCGGGCGGACGCGATCGCCTCGCTGATCGTGGTGGCGCTGATGCTGAAGGCCGGCATCGGCCTGGTCCGCGCCTCCGGGCGGATCTTCCTGGAGGCCGCCCCGGCCGGCGTCGACCCGGACGCGGTGGCGGACCGGCTGGTCGCCCAGCCGCTGGTGGAGGAGATCCACGACCTGCACATCTGGGAGATCACCTCCGGCCAGCCGGCCCTGTCGGCGCACATCCTGGTCACCCCGGGCGGTGACTGCCACGCCGTCCGCCGGGAGCTGCAGCGCCGGCTGGCGGGCGAGTACGGGATCACCCACAGCACCCTCCAGGTCGACCACGTCGGCGAGGACGAGGCGGGCGCCCTGCTGCAGATCACCACCCCCGCCGGCGACCTCCCCGAGCACTGCGCCGACTCGCACGGCCCGGTCCACCGCGCCGGACCGCACGAGCACTGAGCCCGGGGCGCCGAAGCCGGGACAGCGGACCCCGGAGCGCCGGAACCGGCGGGCTGTCGGCCGGGTACGGCATGATCTGAGACGTGACCGCACCGCGACTGATGCTGCTCGACTCCGCCAGCCTGTACTTCCGGGCCTACTACGGCGTGCCGGACTCCCTGCGCTCCCCGCAGGGCGAACCGGTCAACGCCGTCCGGGGCCTGCTGGACTTCATCGCCCGACTGGTCCAGGACCACCGGCCCGACCAGCTGGTCGCCTGCATGGACGCCGACTGGCGCCCCCAGTGGCGGGTCGACCTCGTGCCCTCCTACAAGACGCACCGGGTCGCCGAGGCGGCCGTGGACGGCGAGGAGGAGGTGCCGGACACGCTCGCCCCGCAGGTACCGGTGATCGAGCAGGTGCTGGACGCGCTCGGCATCGCCCGGGTCGGCTCCCCCGGCTACGAGGCGGACGACGTGATCGGCACCCTCACCGCCCGGGCCGAGGGCCCGGTGCAGATCGTCACCGGGGACCGCGACCTCTTCCAGCTGGTCGACGACGCCCGCGGGATCACCGTGCTTTACCCGGTCAAGGGGATGGGGAACCTCCAGGTCACCGACGACGCGCTGCTGCTGGAGAAGTACGGCGTGCGCGGCGCCCGGTACGCCGACATGGCCGCCCTGCGCGGCGACCCCAGCGACGGCCTGCCCGGCGTCAAGGGGATCGGCGAGAAGACGGCCGCCCAGCTGATCAACGAGTACGGCGACCTCCCGGCGATCCGGGCCGCCGCCCTCGACATCCGCTCGAAGCTCACCCCGGCCCGCCGGCGCAACATCGTCGAGGGCGCGGCCTACCTGGACGTCGCCCCGACCGTGGTCCGGGTCGCCGCCGACGCGCCGCTGCCGCCCTTCGACCCGGCCCTCCCGCGCGAGCCGCTGGACCCGATGACCCTGGAGGAGCTCTCCGCCCGCTGGGGCCTCGGCACGTCCCTGGAGCGAGTCCTGGCCGTCCTCGCGGCGCGCTGACACCCCGGCAGCACAGCACGAAGGGGGGCCGTCGTCGATGACCACGGCCCCCCTTCGGCGTGCGACGGTCAGCCCACCGAGGAGTAGGCGATGATGCCGCGGCGGAGGCCGTCGACGGCCTTGCGGGCCGTCCGGCGGAGCTCGGCGTCCTCGCCGGCGGCGTCCTGGATCTGGCCGAGCACGTCGATCAGCTGCTTGGTCCAGCGGACGAAGTCACCGGCCGGCATGTCGGCGTCGCGCAGCACCGAGTCCAGGTTGTGGCCGAGGGCCCAGCGGTACGCGGCCCAGGCGAAGCCGACGTCCGGCTCGCGCTGCCCGACGCCCTCGGCGGTGTTGATCCGGTGCTGCTCCTCCAGGGCGTCCAGGTGGCCCCAGATCCGGATCATCTGGCCGAGTGCCTCCTTGGTGCCGCCCTCGGGCACCCGGGGGGCGGCGGCGTCGTCGGACTGCCGGGACTCGTAGACCAGCGCCGAGGCGCAGGCCGCCAGCTCGGCGGCGGCCAGACCGCTCCAGACGCCCTCGCGGATGCACTCGGAGGCGAGCAGGTCCAGCTCGCCGTAGAGCCGGCCGAGCCGCTTGCCGTCGTCGGTGACGGTGTCGCCCCGGAGGTAGCCGAGGTCGGTGAGCAGGCCGCAGACCCGGTCGAAGGTGCGGGCGATGGTGTGGGTGCGGGAGCGCATCCGGCGCTCCAGCTGCTCGGTGTCGCGGTGCAGCCGGTGGTAGCGCTCGGCCCAGCGCGCGTGGTCCTCACGCTCGTCGCAGCCGTGGCACGGGTGCTGGCGCAGGGCGGCGCGCAGCCGGCTGATCTCCGCGTCGTCGGCGGCGGCCGCGCGGCCCTTGCGGAACCGCTCGGGCTCCAGGTGGCCGGCCTTGGTGCGCAGCGCGGAGGCGAGGTCGCGCCGGGACTGCGGGCTGCGCGGGTTGAAGGACTTGGGGATGCGCACCCGCTCCAGGGCCGCGACCGGGTGCGGGAAGTCGATCATGGCGAGCCGCTTGACCTGCCGCTCGGCGGTGAGCACCACCGGGCGCGGGCCGTCCTGGAAGTCGGGGTGGCGCGAGCCGACCCGGCCGTTGCGGCTGACCGGCGGCAGGCCCGGGTCGAGGACGAGCGCGAGACCGGCGAACTTGCCGGTGGGGACGTGGATGACGTCGCCCGGCTTGAGCTGCTCGATGGACTCGACGGCGGCCGCGCGGCGCTGGCTGCTGCCCTCGCGGGCCAGCTCGTTCTCGCGGTCCTTGAGCTGGTGGCGCAGGCCCATGTACTCGTCGAAGTCGCCCAGGTGGCAGGTCATGGACGCGCGGTAGCCGTCCAGGCCCTCCTCGTTGCGCTGGACCTGGCGGGCGATGCCGACCACCGAGCGGTCCGCCTGGAACTGCGCGAAGGACGTCTCCAGCAGCTCGCGGGAGCGGTGCCGGCCGAACTGCGAGACCAGGTTGACGGCCATGTTGTACGAGGGCCGGAAGGACGACTTCAGCGGGTAGGTGCGGGTGCCGGCCAGGCCGGCCAGCGCCTCCGGGTCGAGCCCGCGCTGCCAGAGCACCACGGCGTGGCCCTCGATGTCGATCCCGCGGCGGCCGGCCCGGCCGGTGAGCTGGGTGTACTCGCCGGGGGTGATGTCGGCGTGCGTCTCGCCGTTCCACTTGACCAGCTTCTCCATGACCACCGAGCGGGCGGGCATGTTGATGCCGAGGGCCAGTGTCTCGGTCGCGAAGACGGCCTTGACCAGACCCTTCACGAAGAGCTCCTCGACCACCTCCTTGAACCGCGGCAGCATCCCCGCGTGGTGGGCGGCGATGCCGCGCTCCAGCCCGTCGAGCCACTCGAAGTAGCCGAGGACGTGCAGGTCCTCGTCGGGGATGTCGGCGCAGCGCTCCTCGACGATGGCCCGCACCCGGCCCCGGTCCTCCTCCTTGTTGAGGCGCAGCCCGGAGCTGAGGCACTGCTGGACGGCGGCCTCGCAGCCGGCCCGGCTGAAGATGAAGGTGATCGCGGGGAGCAGGCCCTCGGCGTCGAGCCGGTCGATGACGTCGACCCGGCCGGGCGTCCAGACCTTGCCCGGGCGGCCGTTGGGCATCGAGCGGCCCCGGCCGCGGCCGAACCGGTCGCGCGGGTTGCGGTCCAGCTCGGAGCGGGCGAGCCGGACCAGCTCGGGGTTGACGGCCTTGGCCGGGTTGCGCGGGGCGTCCTTGGGGCGGCCGTCGCGGTCCGGGTTGGCGAACAGGTCGTACATCCGGTTGCCGGCCATGACGTGCTGCCACAGCGGTACGGGGCGGTGTTCGGAGACGATCACCTTGGTGCCGCCGCGCACGGTGTCCAGCCAGTCGCCGAACTCCTCGGCGTTGGAGACGGTCGCGGAGAGCGAGGCCAGCACCACCGACTCGGGGAGGTGGATGATGACCTCCTCCCAGACGGCGCCGCGGAAGCGGTCGGCGAGGTAGTGCACCTCGTCCATCACCACGTAGCCGAGGCCGCTGAGCGAGGAGGAGCCGGCGTAGAGCATGTTGCGCAGCACTTCGGTGGTCATGACCACCACGGGGGCGTCCCCGTTGACGCTGTTGTCACCGGTCAGCAGACCGACCTTGGCCGCGCCGTAGCGCTTGACCAGGTCCCCGTACTTCTGGTTCGAGAGCGCCTTGATGGGCGTGGTGTAGAAGCACTTGCGCCCGGACTGGAGGGCGAGGTGCACGGCGAACTCGCCGACGATCGTCTTGCCGGAGCCGGTGGGCGCGGCGACCAGGACGCCGTCGCCGCCCTCCAGCGCCCGGCAGGCCTCCAGCTGGAAGTCGTCCAGCGGGAAGTCGTAGAGCTGCTGGAAGCCGTACAGGGCGCTGGCCTGCTCCTTGGCCCGGCGGCGGAAGGCCGCGTACGCCTCGGCGGGGCTGAGCTCCCGGTCTTCGGGCTGCTCGGGCTCAGGGGTGTTCATCGCCGTCCGGGTGTGATTGGTGTGATCTCGCATCTCAGCGAGAGGTTACCCGGGAGGACTGACATCGATAGCACCGATTTTTCGCGCTACCGGATCGGTTCTCTCTCACATCCATAGTTGCAAATGTCTTCAAGCAGCGACGAAGCGGCCATCTTCGAACGTCTCTGGTCATTCCCGGTGCCACGCCGTCCCCTCTCCCTACATTCGGTCCCACAGCCACCACGCAGGGGAGTCCCCCGCTCACAGGAGGAGAAGACGATGGCGAACCTGGAGACCTCGCTCAAGGAGGCCATGGCGATCGAGGGCGCGATCGGCGTGGCCCTGGTCGACTACGGCAGCGGCATGGCGCTCGGCACCCTCGGCGAGGGCGGCGAGCTGGACCTCAACGTCGCCGCCGCCGGCAACACCGACGTGGTCCGGGCCAAGATGCGGGCCATGGAGCTGCTCAACCTCCATGACAACGAGATCGAGGACATCCTGGTCAGCCTCACCAGCCAGTACCACCTGCTCCGGCCGCTCACCATGCCGAACGGCCGGGGGCTCTTCCTGTTCCTGGCGCTCAACCGCAGCCGCGCCAACCTGGCGATGGCCCGCCACCACCTCAAGCGGATCGAGGTCGGACTGGAGATCTGACCGGGCCGGGCACCAGGAAAGGAGCGCTGTGGCGGTCGCGCTGTACCAGGCCAAGGCCGAGTTCTTCCGGATGCTCGGCCACCCCGTCCGGATCCGGGTGCTGGAGTTACTGCAGGCCGGACCGACGCCCGTCCGCGACCTGCTGGCCGAGCTGGCGATCGAACCGTCCAGCCTCTCCCAGCAACTCGCCGTGCTGCGCCGGTCCGGCATCGTCACCGCCACCCGGGAGGGCAGCACGGTGGTGTACGCGCTGTCCGGGACCGAGGTCGCCGACCTGCTGCTCACCGCCCGGCGGATCCTCACCGGGCTGATCGCCGAGCAGAGCGTCCTGCTCGCCGAACTCCGCGCCGGCGCCGACTGACGCCCGGCCCGACGGCCCCTGGACGCCGCGTCACCTCACATCGGCGGGTGATGTGTGACATTTCACATGACACCCTACTGGTCCGGGAAGGTACCTCCCGGCGACCATCGGGCCGTGACCCTCACCGATCCCTTCCTCGACCTCAGCGCCCGCACCGGCCGCTTCGGCCACGGCGCCCCGCGCGCCATCACCCTCAGCGAGGACGGCACCCGACTGCTGCTGCTCCGCTCGGCCGGCCCGCAGGACCGGGTCGACCGGCTCCACCTCCTCGACCTCGCCACCGGCGAGGAACGCCTGGTCGCCGACCCCGCCGTGCTCGCCCCGGGCCGCGGCGGCGACCGCGACGACCTGCCCGCCGTCGAGCGGCGGCTGCGCGAACGGACCAGGCTGACCGCCGCCGGCATCGGCACCTTCGCCGCCACCGCCGACCTCGCGGTCGCCGTGTTCACCCTGGACGGGCGGCTGTTCCGCGCCGACACCACCGCCGACACCTGCGCCGAACTCCCGGTGACCGGACCGGCCTTCGACCCGCGCCCCGACCCGGCCGGCCACCGCGTCGCCTACGTCGCCGACGACGCCCTCCACGTCACCCCGGCGCCCGCGCCGCTGAGCCCCGCCGACGGCGCCCGCTGGGGCGTCGCCGAGTTCGCCGCCGCCGAGGAGCTGGGCCGCGCCCGGGGCCACTGGTGGCGCCCGGACGGCGGCGCGCTGCTGGCCACCCGGGTGGACGAGGCCGCCCTGCCGCGGCGCTACTTCGCCGACCCGGCCCACCCGGACGAGCGGCCCGAGGACTTCGCCTACCCGCAGGCCGGCGGGCCCAACGCGGACGTCCAGCTCTGGGTCCTCGGCCTGGACGGCGCCCGGACCCGGCTGCGCTGGGACGCCGGGGCGTTCCCCTACCTCTGCGCGGCCGAGTGGGCCGGCACCGGGGAGGTCCTGCTCACCGTCGCCGACCGCCTCCAGCAGAACGTGCTGCTGCTCACCGCCGACCCGGCCACCGGCACCACCCGTGAACTCTCCCGCACCACCGACGAGTTCTGGGTGGACGACCTGCCCGGCACCCCCGCCCGGCTGGACGGCGGCCGGCTGCTCACCGCCCACGACACCCCCGCCGCCCGCGGCCTGGCCGTGGACGGCGAGCCGCTGGACACCACCGGCCTGCAGATCCGCCGGGTGGTCGGGCGGCTGCGCGGCAGGCTGCTCTGCGAGACCGGCCAGGGCGACCCCGCCGACCAGTACGTCCACCTGGTCGACCCGGACGGCGGCGCCCCCGAGCCGGTCAGCTCCGGCCCCGGCGTGCACTCCGCGCTGGCCGCCGCCGACACCCTGCTGCTCGTCTCGGCCGGCCCCGACGGGGTCCGCCGCCGGCTGACCGGCCCCTGGGGCGAGGCGGCGCCCACCGACCTGTCCGCCGCCCTGCCGTACCGGGTCGAACCGCGGCTCGCCCGGGTCACCGAACACGGCCTGCCCACCGCCGTGGTGTACCCGCGCGGCCATCTGCCCGGCCGACGGCTGCCCGTCCTGCTCGACGTCTACGGCGGCCCGGGCTACCAGGCGGTGGCCAACGAACCGCGCCGCTGGCAGCTCCGCCAGTGGTGGGCCGACCAGGGCTTCGCGGTGGTCACCACCGACAACCGGGGCACCCCGTTCGTCTCCCCCGCCTTCACCCGGGCGATCTTCCGCCGCTTCTCCGCGGCCGCGCTGGAGGACCAGGTCGCCGCGCTGCACGCGCTCGCCGCGGACCACCCCGACCTCGACCTGGGCCGGGTGGGTGTGCGCGGCTGGTCCTACGGCGGGTACTTCGCCGCTCTCGCCGTGCTGCGCCGCCCGGACGTCTTCCACGCCGCCTGCGCGGGCGCGCCGCCCACCGACTTCCGCCGGTACGACACCGCGTACACCGAGCGCTACCTCGACCTGCCGCAGCACAACCCCGAGGGCTACGCGGCGGACTGCCTGATCGACGACGCGCCGTCACTCACCCGGCCACTGCTGCTGATCCACGGCCTGGCCGACGACAATGTGCACCCCTCGCACACCCTGCTGCTCTCCCGAGCGCTCACCCGGGCGGGCCGCCCGCACAGCGTGCTGCCGCTGCCGGGCGTCACCCACATGACCCCGGACGGGGTGGGCGAGCAGGTCACGGCGGCCGAACTCGCCTTCCTGCGGGGCGCCCTGGGGTAGCGGCGGCGGGGCACGCCGGGGCGTCGACGCCCGGGTGCCCGCCACCGCAGGACCGCGACCGGCCGCTCCCACGGGGGCGGCCGGTCGCGCGTCCGGCCCGTCGCCCCCGTCCCATCCCTTCCGTGTGACCCATGACATGTGAAATATTACCTGCGCTCCACCGACTGTTTCCCGACTCCACCGACTCCCCAGACCACCCACCGTCCGGAAAGGACCGGTCAGTTGCGCAGACTGTCCGCGGCACTCGCGGCCGCGCTCACCACGAGCGCGATAGCGGCCTCCCTCCTCGGCACCCCCGCCCAGGCCGCTCCCCCCTCCCCCGCCCTCACCGCGGCGGCCGCCGCCCAAGGCGCCGAGGAGGGTGGCGCCGAGGCCCCGCCCGGCCCGCTCGCCCCCCAGGAACGCGAGCGCCAGTCGCTTCGCACCAAGGCCCTGGAGCAGGTCAACAAGGGCTCCGTGGCCAAGACTTCGCAGAAGCGGGCGCCCGCCAGGGTGAAGATCGGCAACGACTACGTCCAGCTCGCGCAGCAGCGCACGGACAAGGTCTTCGTGATCCTCGCCCAGTTCGGCGACCAGGTGGACAACACCACCGAGTACAACGGGCAGCCCCGCTACGGCGGCACGCCCGGCCCGCAGCACAACGCGATCCCCAAGCCGGGCAGGAGCGACAACCACACGCTCTGGTCCAAGGACTTCGACCGCGACTACTACCAGCAGCTGTTCTTCGACGACGCGCCCGGCGCGGTCTCGATGCGCAACTACTACCGCACCCAGTCCTCCGGCCGCTACGACGTCGAGGGCACGGTCAGCGACTGGGTCACCGTGCCGTACAACGAGGCCCGGTACGGCAGCAACAAGGGCCCCCAGGGGTCCGGCGCCTGGACGCAGGGGCAGGAGTTCGTCCGGGACGCGGTCAAGGCCTGGTACGACGGCGAGGTCCGCAAGGGCCGCTCCGCCGCGGACGTCAAGGCCGAGCTGGCCCAGTACGACGTCTACGACCGCTACGACCACGACAAGGACGGCGAGTTCAGCCAGCCTGACGGCTACCTGGACAACGTCATCGTGGTGCACGCGGGCGTCGACGAGACCTGGGGCGGCGGGGCGCAGGGCGCCGACGCCCTCTGGGCGCACCGCAGTTGGGCCTTCCCGGACCCGGCCGGCCAGACCGGCCCGGTGGGCAACCGGATCGGCGGCGCCCCGGTCGGCGACACCGGCCTGTACGTCTACGACTACGTGCAGGGCGGCGAGAACAGCGGCGTCGGCCTGTTCGCCCACGAGTTCGGCCACAACCTCGGCCTGCCCGACCTGTACAGCACCACCGGCGGCGACAACAGCGTCAACTTCTGGTCGCTGATGTCCTCCGGCTCGTACCTCGGCAAGGGCAAGAACACCACCGGCGGCTACCCCGGTGACCTCGACGCCTGGAGCAAGCTGCAGTTCGGCTGGCTCGACTACGACGAGGCGCAGGCCGCCACCCGCTCCAGCCACGCGCTCGGCGTCAGCGGCTACAACACCGACCAGGCCCAGGCGGTGCTGGTGCACCTGCCCGACGGCACCACCAGCACCGACCTGGCCGACCCGAACCAGGGCGCCAAGCACTGGTGGAGCGGGACGGGCGACAACCTGGACAACTCGCTGGCCCGGACGGTCGACCTGCGCCCGGTGAGCGGACCGGTCACGCTGACCGCCGCCACCTGGTACGACATCGAGCAGGACTACGACTTCCTCGCGGTCGAGGCCTCCACCGACGAGGGGAAGACCTGGAAGGCGCTCGGCGGCACCGTCGACGGCACGCCGATCGGCAACACCACCGCCAACACCCCCGGTCTGACCGGCACGTCCGGCGCATACCGGCAGCTGTCCGTCCCGCTGGACGGCTACGCGGGGCAGCAGGTCCGGCTGCGCTTCCACGTCACCTCGGACAACAACACCCACGGCCGCGGCGTCCTGGTCGACACCGTCCGGGTCGCCGCCGGCGCCACCGAACTCTTCGCCGACGGCGCCGAGAACGGGGCCGACGGCTGGACCGCGACCGGGTTCTCGGTGGTCACCGGCCGCACCGCGGTCACCTCACACCCGCGCGCCTACCTGGTGGAGAACCGCCGGTACGCGGGCTACGGCGCCTTCCTGAAGACCGGCCCGTACAACTTCGGGTACACGGGCGTCGACGGCAAGAAGGACATCGTCGACACCTACCCGTACCAGGAGGGCGTGCTGGTCTGGCTCTGGGACACCGGGTACGGCGACAACAACACCAAGGACCACCCCGGCGGCGGGCTGATCCTGCCGGTCGACGCCCACCCGGCGCCGATCCGGTTCGCCGACGGCACGCTGGTCAACGCCCGCGCGCAGACCTTCGACGCGACCTTCTCGCTGAAGCGGACCACCGGCTTCACCCTGCACAAGGCCGGCGTCCCGGTGCGGATCGGCGCCGAGCCGGCCGTCGCCGCCTTCAACGACCGCACCGGGGTCTACTCCGACCCCGCCACGCCGCAGCTCGGCGTGAAGGTGCCGGACACCAACACCAAGATCGAGGTCGTCCGCGAAGCCCAGGACGGCCGGATCACCACCGTCCGGGTGGGCCCGGCCTCCTGAGACCCGCCCCCGCACGCTCCGCACAACGGCCGTGGCCCCCGGATCCGTCCGGGGGCCACGGCCTCGCGTCGTCCGGGGCCGGGCGCGACCGCGGGGGCGGCCGGGCTCCGCGACCCGCCGGCCGCCCGGCCCGGTCCGCACCGACCGCACCGACCACGCCGGGCACGCCGGGCACGCCGGGCACCGCGTCCGCACCGGGCACAGCGTCCGCCCCCGCCCCCACCGGCCGGCCCCCGACGCTCCCCACCGGCCCGCGAGACCCCCGGCCCCCCGACCGCAGAAGGCCCGTACCCACCAGCGGGTACGGGCCTTCGAGACGTTGGAACCCGGTCGGACGCGGCCCTCAAGAGGTTCCCCGCCGCGCCCGACCGGGGGTCGGGAGGAGGGCCCGCGGACGGGCCCCCGGGGTGCCGCCGGACCGCCCGGCCCACAGGCGGGCAGGGGTGGTCCGGCGGCCGGGGCGTCAGGCCTCCGGGAAGTGGCAGGCCGCCTGCCGGGTGCCCGGTCCGGCGATCCGCAGCAGCGGACGCTCCGTCCGGCAGAGCTCCTGGGCCTTCGGGCACCGCGGGTGGAAGCTGCACCCGGACGGCGGGTTGGCCGGGCTCGGCGGGTCGCCGAGCAGCACGATCCGCTCGCGCGCCCGCTCGGCGGCCGGGTCCGGCAGCGGCACCGCGGAGAGCAGCGCCCGGGTGTAGGGGTGCGCGGCGTTGCCGTAGACCTCCGCCTTGTCGCCGATCTCGACGATCCGGCCGAGGTACATCACCGCGACCCGGTCGCAGACCCGCTTGACCACCGAGAGGTCGTGCGCGATGAAGACGTACGCCAGGCCGAGCTCGTCCTGGAGCCGCTCCATCAGATTGACCACCTGGGCCTGGATGGAGACGTCCAGCGCGGAGACCGGCTCGTCGGCGATGACCAGCCGGGGCGAGGTGGCCAGCGAGCGGGCGATGCCGATCCGCTGCGCCTGGCCGCCGGAGAACTCGTGCGGGTAGCGGTCCAGGTGTTCGGGGATCAGCCCGACCAGCTCCATCAGCTCGGCGGCCCGCTTGCGCGCCCCGGCCGCGCCGGCACCCTGGACCAGCAGCGGCTCGGAGATGATCCGGGCCACCGTCTGGCGGGGGTTGAGCGAGGAGTACGGGTCCTGGAACACCATCTGGAGGTGCCGCCGGTGCGGGCGCAGCGCGGCCTGCGACAGGCCGCCGATCTCGGTGCCGTCGAAGGTGACGGTGCCCGCGGTGGGGTCGAGCAGCCGGACGATCATCCGCCCGGTGGTCGACTTGCCGCAGCCCGACTCCCCGACCAGGCCGAGCGTCTCGCCCTGGGCGACGTCGAAGCTCACGCCGTCGACGGCCCGGATCGGGGCGCCGGCCCGGCCGGTGCGGCTGCGCCGGCCGGGGAAGGTCTTCACCAGGTCCCGGACGGACAGCAGCGGCTCGGCGGAGCGCGGCCGGTCGGCCGTCAGCGGTCGGTCGTTCATGAGCGGGCTCCCAGCGGCACCAGCGGCAGGTGGCAGGCGGCCTGGTGGCCGGGGGCGAGCGGGCCGAACGCGGGGCGCTCGGCCAGGCAGCGGGCGTGCTCCTCGGCGGTGGCGGCGCTGGTGCGGGCGCAGCGCGGGGCGAAGGTGCAGCCGGGGGCGGGGGTGATCAGCGACGGCGGGCTGCCGGGGATGGCCCGCAGCGGGGCGTCGTCGGTGTCGTCGAGGCGGGGCAGCGAGTCGAGCAGCCCGCGGGTGTACGGGTGCGCGGGGGCGCCGAACAGTCGGTCGACCGGGGCCTGTTCGGCGGCCCGGCCGCCGTACATCACCAGCACCTCGTGGGCGACCCGGGCGACCACGCCGAGGTCGTGGGTGATCATGACGACGCCGAGGCCGCGGTCCTGTTGGATGCGGGCGATCAGGTCGAGGATCTGGGCCTGGACGGTGACGTCCAGGGCGGTGGTGGGCTCGTCGGCGATCAGCAGGTCGGGTTCGCAGGCGAGCGCCATGGCGATCATCACGCGCTGGCGCATGCCGCCGGAGAACTGGTGCGGGTACTCGTCGACCCGGCGGGCCGGCTCGGGGATGCCGACCTCGCCCAGCATCTCCACGGCCCGGGCGCGGCCGGCCCTGCGGTCGGCCCTGAAGTGCACCCGGTAGTGCTCGGCGATCTGCTCGCCGACGGTGTAGAAGGGGTGCAGGCTGGACAGCGGGTCCTGGAAGATCATGGCGATCCGCCGCCCCCGGACGGTGCCCAGCTGCCGCTCCCCCAGGCCGTTCAGCTCCTGTCCGGCCAGCCGGATCGAGCCGGTGACGGCGGCGCCGCGGTGCAGGCCCATCACGGCCAGCGAGGTGACGGACTTGCCGCTGCCGGACTCCCCGACCAGGCCGAGGGTCTGCCCGGACGCGACGGTGAAGGAGATGCCGTCGACGGCCCGGACGGTGCCGCGCGGGGTGTCGAAGGAGACGGCGAGATCCTCGACCTCCAACAGTGCCATCAGTACCTCACTCTCGGGTCGACGTAGGCGTAGAGCAGGTCGACCAGCAGGTTCGCCGCGACGATGAAGAAGGCCGCGAGCAGGGTGACGCCGAGGATGACGGGCTGGTCGGAGCGGATCAGCCCGTCGTAGAAGAGCCGGCCGACCCCGGGCAGACCGAAGATCGACTCCGTGATGACGGCGCCCGCGAGCAGTCCGCCGAGGTCCATCCCGAAGATGGTGAGGATGGGCGTCATCCCGGAGCGCAGCCCGTGCTTGACCGTCACGGTGAGCGCGGGCAGGCCCTTGGCGCGGGCGGTGCGGATGTACGGCTCGGCCATCGTCTCGATCATCGAGTTGCGGCTCTGCCGGGCGTACATGGCCGCGTAGAGCAGGGCCAGCGCGATCCAGGGGAGCAGCAGGTTGGAGGCCCAGCCGAACGGGTCCTCGGTGAGCGCGTGGTAGGACGGGTAGGGCAGCAGGCCGGCGGTCCGCACGACGCCCCAGATCAGCATGATCGAGGTGAAGTAGACCGGCAGCGAGGCGGTTCCGACCGACAGCACCATCAGGGTGCGGTCGGTGAGGCCGCCCTTGCGCAGGGCCGAGGTGATGCCGGCGCCGAGGCCGAGGACCAGCCAGAGCGCCGCCGCGCCGAAGGCGAGCGAGACGGAGACCGGCAGGCGGTCGGTGAGCAGGTCCCAGACCGGCAGCCCGTACTCGTAGGAGTAGCCCAGGCAGGGGAAGCCGCAGTGCACGGCACTGGGGCCGCTGCCGTAGTCGCGGCCGGCGAAGATGCCGCCCAGGTAGCTGCCGAACTGGTCCCAGACCGGCGCGTCCAGGCCCATCGCCGCCTTGACGGCGGCGAGCCGCTCGGGGCTGCAGGTCTTGCCGCAGGCGGCCGCGGCCGGGTCGTTGGGCAGCAGGTAGAAGATGGTGAAGGTGATGGCGCAGATGGCGAGCATGATGCCCGCGACGCCGATCAGCCGGCGGCCGAGGTAGATGATCACGACCGGCCTCCCCGGGGGTCGAGGATGTCGCGCAGCGCGTCACCGAGCAGGGTGAAGGCGAGCACCGCGATGAAGAGGAAGACCGTCGGGATGAGGAAGTAGGTCGGATCGGTCTCGTAGTGGAGGATGCTCTCGGCGATCATCTGGCCCCAGGACGCGGTGGGCGGGCGGACGCCGACGCCGAGGTAGCTGAGGGCGGCCTCGGTGGCGATCATGCCGGGGATCAGCAGCGTGGTGTAGGCGATGATCGGGCCGGAGACGTTCGGCAGGATCTCCCGGGTGAGGATGCGCCAGGAGCGCGCGCCGCCGACCTTGGCCGCCTCGACGTACTCGCGGTGCTTGAGCGAGAGGGTCTGGCCGCGGACCACCCGGGCGATGCCGGGCCAGCCGAACAGGCCGATCACCAGGGTCATCAGCAGGATCCGGTTGACGTCCTTGGCCACCGACATCATGGCGATCATGAAGATCAGCGAGGGGAAGGACATCGTGAGGTCCATCAGCCGGGAGAGCGCCGCGTCGACGCGGCCGCCGAAGTAGCCGGCCACGATCCCGGCCAGGGTGCCGGCGATCACGACCAGCGCAGTGGCGGTGAACGCGATCAGCAGGGAGACCTGCCCGCCGTGCAGCACGCGGGCGAACAGGTCGCGGCCCGAGCCGGGTTCGACGCCGAGCCAGTGCCGGGTGCCGATCCCGCCGAAGGCGCCGATCGGCGTACCGCCCATGTAGGGGTCGATGGCGCGCTTGTCGAACTCCTCGGGGGTCCAGCCGCCGAGCGAGCTCAACGGGCCGGCCAGGGCCGCCGCCAGGACCAGCACGGCGACGGTGATCAGGCCGAACCGGGCCGAGCCCTGGGCCCACAGCCGCTCCCCGACGAGCCGCCAGGGCCCGCGCCCGGCGGCCTTCGCGGGGCCCGCCGCCGTGTCCTCCACGGCGGCGGGGTCAGTGGTAGTACTCATCGCTGACGTTCCCTCAGCCCTGGCTCTTCGCGGGGTCCTTGAGGCCGACCACAGCCATGTCGATCATGCCGGCGTAGCCGGAGTTGCCGAACGCGCCGGCCACGTTGGTGCCGACCAGCAGCGGGCGGCGCTGCCACATCAGCGGCACGGCGGGGGCCTTCTTCACCAGGTCCTCGTCCAGCTGCTTCCAGGCGGCGTTGGCCTCGGCCAGGTCGGTCATGGCCGCGATCTGGTCCATCCGGTCCATCGTGGCCTGGTCCCGGAACTGGCTGTAGTTGCCCTGGTTGCCCTTCTCCTTGATGGTGCGGCCGTCGAAGAGGAAGGGCAGGAAGGTCGCGGCGGACGGGTAGTCCGGGCACCAGCCGTTGATGGTCAGCTCGGGGGCGTTCTTGGTGTCGCCGACGGTGTCGGAGAAGGCCGACGCGTCCACGGTGTTGACGGTGACCTGGACGCCGGCCTTGGCCAGCGACTGCTGGAGCGCCTCGCCGCGGCTCTTGTCACCGATGGACACGAGGAGCGAGACCTTGAGGTCGGTCTTGCCCGCCGCCTTGAGCAGGTCCTTGGCCTTCTCCGGGTCACCGGCGGCCGGGATCTTCAGCGGATCGGCCTTGGCCCCGGCGGTCAGCGAGGGCGGCAGGAAGGAGGTCGCGACGTCCGCCATCGCCGGGCCGCCGAAGGCGGTGACCTGGGCCTCGCGGTCGACCGCGTACATCATCGCCTCGCGCACCTTCGGGTCGTCGAAGGGCGCCTTGGCGGTGTTCAGGTACAGCATGTCGGTGCAGCCGGTCTGCTCGGCCACCATGCGGGCCTTGACGTCCGCCTTGGGCAGCACCTTCGAGACGGACTCGTGCTGCATCCACGGCATCTCGATGGTGGAGGCGTCGGCGCCGTCACTCGCGATGACCCGGTCGTCGGCCTGACCGCCCTTGAGGCCCTGGGTGACCACGATCTTGTCCGGGTACGCCTTGCGGACCGTGTCGGAGGCCTGGTCCCAGTTGGTGTTGCGGACCAGCACGAGCTGCTTCCCGCGGTCGTAGGAGGCGATCTTGTACGGGCCGGAGGAGAACGGCCGCGCGTCGTACAGGGGGCCCTTCTCCTGCGACTGCGGCACGGGCGAGAAGGTCGGCAGGGTGGCGGTGTACGAGAACTCGGCGACCGGGCGCTTCAGGTGGAAGACGATGGTCTTGTCGTCCGGCGTCTCGATGCTGGGCAGGTGCTCGCCGTTCAGCGGGCCCTTGTAGTTCTCGCCGCCGGCCAGGTACTGGATGGCGTAGTCGGGGCCACCGGTGAGGTCCGGGGCGAAGGACCGCTCGACGTTGTACTTGACGTCGGCGGACTTGATCGGGCTGCCGTCCTCGTACTTGAGGCCGTCGCGCAGGGTGAAGGTCCAGGTCTTGCCCCCGTCGGAGGACTTGCCGAGGTCGGTGGCGAGGTCCGGGACGATCTCGCTGCCGGCGCTGCCCGGCTCGGACTTGAAGGTGACCAGCGTGCGGTAGATCAGCCGGGTCCCGAAGTCCATGTGCGGCAGCACCCAGTTGCGGGCCGGGTCGAGGTGCGCGAAGTCCTGGTTGGTCAGCACGGTGAGCGTGCCGCCCTTGACCGGGGAGCCGCCGACGATGGAGCCGGCCGCCGCGCCCGGGCCCTTGGTTCCGGCGGCCGTGGTGTCACCGGCGGTGTCGCTCTTGTCGTTCTTGCAGGCCCCGAGGCCGAGGGTGAGTGTCGCCGCGATGGCCGCCGCGAGGGCGGCGTGGGTGCGCCTGTTCATGTGCAACTCCGCAGTGGGGGGCCGCCGTTGATGGCCCGTCGTCCGACCCCGGAGGTGATCCGGGGATCGACCGGGAGGGCGCCTCGACAGGTCTGGCCGCTCCGCGGTGTGACCCGTAACATAGTAATGTGAAATTGCACTGCACAAGAGATGACGCGTCCCGTTATCGAGCTGTGTCCGTGCCACCCCGCCGCCCCGTAGAGGAGACCCCCCGGTGACCCTCCGTCAGACCGGTCTCAACACCAGCAGCCACGACCTGCCGACCTCCCCCGCCCTGGAGGCCTACATGGCCACCGCCTGGGCCCCCACCCCGCTCACCGACGACCGGCGCGTCCCCGGGTACGCCGCCATGCCCGGCCGCCGCGCCCGGCTCTCCGCCGCCTTCCCCGGCGAACGCCTGATCGTCCCGGCCGGCGAGCTCAAGGTGCGCAGCAACGACGACGACTACCGGTTCCGCCCGCACAGCGCCTACGCCTGGCTCACCGGCCTCACCGGCGAGGACCAGCCCGGCCACATCCTCGTCCTGGAGCCCGCCGGCCCCGAGGGCCACGAGCCCGTCCTCTACCTGCGCCCCCGCTCACCGCGCGGCGGCGACTCCGCCCGCGGCGGCGAGTTCTACCGCGACCGCCGCTACGGCGAGTTCTGGGTCGGCCGCCGCCCCGACCTCGCCGAGGCCACCCGCCTCACCGGCCTGCGCACCGAGCACCTCGACGACCTCGACAAGCTGCTCACCGGACCGCAGCCCGCCACCCGCGTGCTGGCCGGCGTCGACACCGCCCTGGACGCCGCCACCGACCGGCCCGGCTCACCCGCCCGGCGCGCGGACGACGCCGCCCTCGCCTCGGTGCTGTCCGAGCTGCGCCTGGTCAAGGACGCCTGGGAGGTCGAACAGCTCCAGCTCTCCGTCGACCACACCGTGCTCGGCTTCCAGGACGTCGTCCGCGCCCTCCCCGCCGCCCTGCGCCACCCGCGCGGCGAGCGCTGGATCGAGGGGATCTTCAACCTGCGCGCCCGCGCCGAGGGCAACGGCACCGGCTACGACACCATCGCCGCGTCGGGCGCCCACGCCTGCGTCCTGCACTGGATCCGCAACGACGGCGCGCTCGACCCGAACGCCCTGCTGCTGCTCGACGCCGGCGTCGAGACCGACACCCTGTACACCGCCGACATCACCCGCACCCTTCCGCTGAGCGGCACCTTCAGCCCCGCCCAGCGCCAGGCCTACGACCTGGTACTGGCCGCCCAGGACGCCGGCATCGCAGCGCTGCGCCCCGGCGCGCGGTTCCGCGACTTCCACCTCGCCGCGATGCGGGTCTTCGCCGAGGGCCTCGCCGACTGGGGCGTACTGCGGATCCCCGCCGAGCAGGCCCTCGCCGAGGACAGCGGCCTCTACCGCCGCTACACCCTCTGCAGCAGCGGCCACATGCTCGGCCTGGACGTGCACGACTGCGCCAAGGCCCGCGCCGACACCTACCTCGACGGCGTCCTGGAGGAGGGCCACGTCCTCACCGTGGAGCCCGGCCTCTACCTCCAGCCCGACGACGAGACCCTCCCGCTGGAACTGCGCGGGCTCGGCATCCGCCTGGAGGACGACCTCGTCATCACCGCCGACGGCGCCCGGCTGATGTCCGACGCACTCCCCCGCACCGCCACCGCCGTCGAAGCCTGGATGGCCGAACTGCTCGCCTGACCACCACCGCGCCACGGGCAGGGGGCCGGCTCAGGCCACCTTGATCGTCCGGTCCCCCTGCCGCACGGTGACCTCCACCTCGCCGCCGATCGCCGCCGCGTAGGCCCGCAGGTCGTCCAGGCTGTCCACCTGCCCGTGCTCGATCCGCGACACCCGCGCCTGGCTCACCCCGAGCAGCCCCGCCACCTCCTTCTGCGTCAGCCCCACCTTCCGCCGCAGCTCCGCCAGCTCGTGACCACGGATCCGCGCCAACGACTCCTGCCGCATCCGCGCCCGCATCCGCGCCCGCTCCGCCTCCGCCTCCGGCGTCGCCGGCGCGGGGAACCGCTCCAGGACTCTGCCCTCACCTCGGTCCAGCTACGACCCTTCATGCGCGCGCTCCCTCACCGGCCCATTCCCCCACACCGGCCCGGCCGTAGCGCGGCTCCGCCGTCCCGCCACCTCGCGGGGGATGACACCGCCGATCCCTCGCGCCCCCGGTGTGCGCCCGGTGGGGCGAGTGGCCGTCCGCCTCAGCTCCGGGCCGCCCGCCACAGCTCGCCGACGATCTCCGCGGCCGGGCCGCCGCGGGCCGCGCGGTGGCCGGTGCCGGCCCACAGGTGCATCGCCGCGGTGTCCGCCCGGGCGGCAGCCGCCGCCCGCAGCGGCTGGGTGAGGTGGTGCACCTCCGGGTAGGCGGCCGGGGCGTACGGCTCGTACCGGTCGATGAACGCGTTGCGCAGCCCGCGCGCCGGGCGGCCGGTGAACGCGCGCGTCACCACCGTCTCCGGGAGTTCGGTCAGCGCGGCCCGGTGCGCCGCGTTCGCCCCGGACTCGTCCGCGCGCAGCAGCGCCGTCCCCACCTGGACGGCCACCGCCCCGGCCCGCAGCGCGGCCGCGACCGCCGGGCCGTCGGCCAGCCCGCCCGCCGCGATCAGCGGCAGCGCCGTCACCGCGCCCACGGCGGGCAGCAGTCGGAGCAGCGGGACGTCCCCCGGCCGGTCCGCCACGCCGTGCGTGGCCCGGTGGCCGCCCGCCTCCGGACCCTGCACGCAGAGGGCGTCCACCCCGACCGCCTCGGCGCGCCGCGCCTCCTGCGGCGTGGTCACGGTGGCGACCTGGTGGATCCCGGCCGCCCGCAGCGCCCGCGCCTCCTCGGGCGAGGGCAGCCCGAAGGTGTACGACACCACGGGGACGGCCGGCGTCCCGGCCAGCAGTGCGGCGATCTTGGCGTCCCAGTCGTCGCGGTCCGGCGCGATCTCCTCCGGCAGGCGGACATCCAGGCGCCGCGCCTCCGGCAGCAGCCGCGCGCGGTAGGCGGCGACGGCCCGCGGATCGCCGGGCGCGGCGGGCACGAAGAGGTTCACGCCGAACGGCCGGTCGGTCAACTCGCGGACCCGGTCGATCTGTTCGACCATCGCGGTGGCGCTCCGGTACCCGGCGGCGAGGAACCCCAGCCCCCCGGCCGCGTTCACCGCGGCGACCAGCTCCGGGGTGGTCGCCCCGCCCGCCATGGGCGCGGCGATGACGGGCACGGCGAGTTCGTCGAGGCGGACGGCCATTCCGGGTTCCTCCACTGCGCGTGACGGCTTCGGGCTCCGCCCAACCCTACGCCCGCGGCCCTCAGGCCCCCCGGCGGATCAGCCCCCGCGCCCGTGCCTCGCGGACCGCCGCCGTCCGCGAGTCCACCCCCAACTTGGCGTAGACGTGCACCAGGTGGGACTTCACCGTGGCCTGGCTCAGATGCAGCCGCTGGCTGATCCCCTGGTTGGTCAGCCCGTCCGCGACCAGTCCCAGCACCTCCGTCTCCCGCGCGCTCAGCGCCGCCGACGGCGTCCGCATCCGCTCCAGGAGCCGGTCCGCCACCGCCGCCGCCAGCGCCGTCCGCCCCTGCGCGGCCGAGCGGACGGCCCGGGCCAGCTCCTCCGGCGGCGCGTCCTTCAGCAGGTACCCGGTGGCCCCGGCCTCCAGCGCGGGCAGGGTGTCCGCGTCGCTGTCGTAGGTGGTGACGATCAGCACCCGGGGCGCCGCCGCCCGGGCCGTGATCGCGGCGGTGGCCTGGGCGCCGTTCATCGCCGAGCCCGGCCCGAACTGCAGGTCCATCAGCACGACGTCCACCTCGACCTCCGCCGCCAGCTGCACGGCCCGTTCGGCGGTGGCGGCCTCGGCGACGACGACGAAGTCCCGCTCGCTCTCCAGGACGGCCCGCAGCCCGGCCCGGACCACCGGGTGGTCGTCGGCGAGCAGCAGGCGGATCACGGCGTCGGTCACGGGGAGTCCTCGGTGGCGGGGGCGACGGGCAGCAGTACGGCGAGCGCCGTCCCCTCTCCCGGGGCGGACTCCACGGCGAAGGTACCGCCCAGCGCCCGCGCCCTGGCCCGCATGGACGGCAGGCCGAAGCCGCCGTCCCCGCCGGCGTCGGCGGCTGCCCGCGCCGGGTCGAAACCCGCCCCGTCGTCGAACACGTCCAGCGCGACCTCGCCCTCCATGTAGCTGAGCGTCACCTCGGCGTGCGAGGCCTTCGCGTGCCGCACCGTGTTGCCCAGGGCGGACTGCGCGATCCGCAGCAGCGCGACCTCGTGCGGCACCGGCAGCCGCACCGGGTCGCCCGAGACGTGCAGCCGGACGGGCAGGCCGGCGTGCGCGGTCGTGGTGGCGCAGAGCCGTTCGAGGGCGCCGGCCAGCGAGCCGCTCTCCAGATCGGGCGGGGTCAGCGCGCGGACGAAGCGGCGGGCCTCGGCGAGGTTGTCCTGGGCCGCCCGACGGGCCTGTTCGACGTAGTCGGCGGCGGCCTCGGTCCGGTCGGGCAGGGCCCGCTGGGCGGCCCGCAGCAGCAGCTGGATGCTGGACAGGCTCTGGGCGAGGGTGTCGTGGATCTCCCGGGCCAGCCGTTCGCGCTCGGCCAGCACACCGGCGGTGTGGTGGGCGGCGTCGAGGCCGGCCCGGGCGGCGGTGAGCTCGTCGATCAGCCGGCGGCGCTCCTCGCTCTCCCGGTAGAGCGCCTGGTAGCCGAAGACGGTGACGACGGCGACGGCCGCACCGAGCGTGGGCCCGATCGCCGCGGCGAAGCCGACGGTGTGCTGGTGCCAGGACCACGCGACGACCGCGGTGACGGCGGTGACGGCGACGGCCACCAGCCCGCCCCGGCGGCCGAGCAGGTGCAGCTCCAGGAAGTACAGCGGGAAGGCGAGCCAGACGCCGTCCTGGGTGGTGGTCAGCACTCCCACCCAGGTCACACCGAGCACGGCCAGCCAGAGGACGGTGGACCACCGCGACCGCCGGACGGCCCCGACCAGCGGCCCGGCCGCGTACACCGCGGCCATCGCGGTGCCGGCGGCGACGACGGCCGCCGGCTCGGCGCTGCGGCCGACCACGGCACGGGCCACGGCGAGTGCGAGCAGGCCCGCCACCAGCAGGTGCAGGCAGACCTGGAGCACGCGGGCGACGGGGGTGGTTCGAGGTCGTTCGGTCGCCATCCGTCCAGCCTAGGGTCCGTGCCGCCCGGACGGATCAATCAAAAGGTTGAACTCCGCCTCTCCCCTTCGATGCCGAGGTTCCAATCCCGCGCGCGATGCCCCACGGCCCCCTTCCGCGGGACGGTGGTGAGCGTCGCCGCCGCTGCGCAAGCCGCGGCGGACCCGAGGAAGAGGAGAGCCCGGACGTGTTCGTCGCCTGGAGGGACCTGCGGTTCGCGAAGGGGCGGTTCGCCCTGATGGGAACCGTCGTCGTACTGATCACCGTACTGGTCGGCCTGCTGTCCGGCCTGACGGCCGGGCTCGGTCGGCAGAACGTCTCGGCGATCACCGGCCTGCCCGCCGACCACCTCGCCTTCGCCGTCCCCGCCGACGGGCAGCGGCTCTCCTTCACCGACTCCCAGGTCACCCCCGAGCAGTGGCAGGGCTGGGCGCGGGCCCCCGGGGTCACGGCCGCGCAACCGCTCGGGATCACCACCACCAAGGCCGCCGCCGGGCAGCGCACCACCGCGCTCTCCGCCTTCGGCGTACCGGACGGCTCGCCGCTGGCCCCCCGGGGCGATGCGGTCGGCCCCGGCCGGGCCGTGCTGTCGCAGGCCGCCGCCGAGGAGCTCGGCGGTCTGCGTCCCGGCGCGGCCTTCACCCTGGCGGGCCGCCCGCTCCAGGTCGCGGCGGTGGCCGGCGACGCCTCCTTCAGCCACACCCCGGTGGTCTGGACCAGCCTCACCGACTGGCAGGCGGTCGCCCCGGGCGGCGCCGGGCACGCCACGGTGATCGCCCTGACCACGGCCCCCGGCGCGGACCTCGGCACGGCGGACGCCCGGTACGGCACCGAGACCCGGAGCCGGGCGGACGCGCTCGCCGCGATCGGCTCCTACACCTCGGAGAACGGCTCGCTGCAACTGATGCGCGGCTTCCTGTTCGCCATCTCGGCGCTGGTGATCGGCGCCTTCTTCACCGTCTGGACGATCCAGCGCAGCGGCGACGTCGCGGTGCTGAAGGCACTCGGCGCCTCCACCCGCTACCTGCTCACGGACGCGCTCGGCCAGGCGGTCCTGCTGCTGGTGCTGGGCACGGCCGCCGGCACCGCGATCGCGGTCGGGGCCGGCACCCTGCTCGGCTCGGCGGTGCCGTTCGTCCTGGACGCCCCGACCGTCCTCGTCCCGGCCGTCGTGATGATCGCGCTCGGCGCGGTCGGCGCGGCCCTGTCCATCCGCCGGATCACCTCCGTCGACCCGCTGACCGCCCTGGGGAGTGCCCGATGAGCCTGCACCTCGACCGCGTGACCCTCACCTACCCGGACGGCGAGGGCCGGCTGACCGCGCTGGACGACGTCTCGCTGACCGTGCCGAAGGGCTCGATCACCGCGGTGGTCGGCCCGTCCGGCTCCGGCAAGTCCAGCCTGCTGGCGGTCGCCGCCACGCTGACCGCCCCGGACACCGGCCGGGTGGTGGTGGACGGCGTCGAGACCACCGGACTGAACCGCGCCGAGCTGACGGCGCTGCGTCGCGGCCGGATCGGCGTCGTCTTCCAGCAGGCCAACCTGCTGCCCTCGCTCACCGCCGCCGAACAGCTCCAGGTGATGGCCCACCTCGACGGCCGCTCCCCGCGCGGCGCCCTCCCCCGCGCGCTGGAGCTCCTGGCCGCCGTCGGACTGCGCGACCAGGCGGCGCGCCGACCGCACCAGCTCTCCGGCGGTCAGCGCCAGCGCGTCAACATCGCCCGCGCCCTGATGAACGACCCGACGGTGCTGCTGGTCGACGAGCCCACCAGCGCGCTGGACCACGAGCGCGGCGCCGCCGTGATCGACCTGATCACCGAACTCACCCACCGCCGCGCCACCGCCACCGTGCTGGTCACCCACGACCGGGCCCACCTCACGGCCGTCGACCGCGTCGCCGAGGTCCATGACGGCCGGCTCACGGTGCCGGCGGCGGTGTGAGCTACTTCTGGGGCCCCAGCATCCCGTCCACCGAGAAGGTCACCGCCGCCCCGATCGACCCCGGCAGCGTGAACGACTGCCCGGGACGGTGGACGGCGTGCACCCGGTACTCGCCGTCCCGCGGGTCGGTCAGCACCAATACCCGCCCGTTCGTCCGGTCGACGATCACATAGACGGGGATGCCTGCGGACGCGTAGGCGGAAGGCTTCTTCTTCAGATCGTCACTCAGGTTCGAGGAGGTGACCTCCAGCACGAGCCGGAAGACCCCGGGGTCGTAGCTGTTGCGATCGACCAGATGGTCGGCGTAGTCCGCGTCGACCACAGACAGATCGGGGATGGCGAAGTCAGACGGACCGTCCGGCAGCCAGAGGCCCATCCCCTGGATGACGCGGGTCGTCTCCCCGTGAAGGCCCGCCAGGAGGAGCGGAATGCTGATGCTCGTCAGGGCATCGCCGTGCTGGCCATTGGGCGGCGGCGTCACTGTGATCTGACCCCCGATGATCTCGACTCGGTGCCCCACCAGCTGATTGGAGATCAGCTCAGCGGCTTCGAGCAGCGTCAGCTGCTCACCGGGTTCTTCCACTGTTGCGGCGGACATGGAGTTCCTCCTGACTGCCGAATGTCGAGAACATCATCGTAGAGCGCCTGCCCCGCCCGCCGCCCGATCGTCGGTGTTCACCCGAACGAGCGGCCCGGGGCCCTTACCGGGCCCGCAGCCGCAGGGCCGGGCGGGCCTCCTCCTCCGCCTCCTCCTGGCCGGCCGCCCAGAGCGAGCGGACGTGGCCGAGGTGGCGGGACATGCAGGCCTCGGCGGCCTCCGCGTCGCCGGAGAGCATCAGGTCGAGCAGCTCCAGGTGCTCCTCGGCGGAGGAGACCAGCTCGCCGCGCTGGTCGAGGCGGTTCAGGCCGTAGAGCCGGGAGCGCTTGCGCAGGTCCCCGACGACCTCCACCAGGCGGGCGTTGCCGGCCAGGCCGAGCAGGTCGAGGTGGAACTGGCGGTCCGCCTCCAGGTAGCCGATCAGGTCGTGCTTGCGGGCGGCGGCCACGATCGCCTCCGCCTGCGGACGCAGCGCCTCCAGCTGCTCGGCGGTGGCGGTGCGGGTGACCCGGCCGACGGTCGGGACCTCGATCAGGGCGCGGATCTCGGTGAAGTCGTCGAGGTCGCGTTCGGTCAGCTCGGTGACCCGGAAGCCCTTGTTGCGGACGGCCTCGACCAGACCCTCCCGGGCGAGGTCGAGCATCGCCTCGCGGACGGGGGTGGCGGAGACGCCGAAGTCGGCGGCGAGCGCGGGCGCGGAGTACACCACGCCGGGGCGCAGCTCGCCGGAGATCAGTGCGGCACGGAGGGCGTGGGCGACCTGGTCGCGCAGCCGCTCCTGCACGGAGATCAGGGTGCGGGCTTTGAGGTCGGCCATGGTGTTCCTCCGGATGGGTCGCAGAACACCAGCGTACAATGTCACGTTACGTTGAGTGTGCAACATTTCGTGATTCGGACAGCCGGCGGCGGCCGCGTCCCGGCGGGCCCATCGTGGCAGTGGCCGCCGCCCGTCGCAACGGTCGGCGGCCACCCCGCCGGAGGACCCCCGCCCCCGCCGGGCTCAGCCCCGGCGGTGGACCTCCGCCGCGACGGCGAGGTCCTGCCAGGCCATCCCGACGCTCTTGAAGAACCGCGGCCGGTCGCTCGGCACCGGCACCTCGCCGCGCACCAGTTCGGCCAGGTTCCAGAGCGGACCGGCGCCGGTGACCCCCGCCATCAGCAGGTCCCCCGCCTCCCGCAGCGCGGCCGCCCGCGCCTCCACGTAGAGCTCGGCCCGGCCCACCAGCACCGCGTCCACCTCCCGCGCGTCCGGCTCGTGCGAGCCGACCGCGGCCACCGCCGCGTGGTCGGGCACCAGCGCGCCGTCGAACAGCGGCGTGCGCGCGGTGGTGCAGCAGACCACCAGGTCCGCCTCGGCCACCGCGGCGGCCGTGCCCACCGCGGCCGCGAGCCCGAGCCGGCGCGCGTACCCGGCCAGCGCCTCGGCGGGCGCCTCGCTGCGGGCCACCACGGTGACCCTGGTCAGCGGCCGGACGGCGAGCAGCGCGTCCAGGTGCCCGTACGCCTGCGGGCCGGCCCCGAACAGGACCAGGTGCGCGGCGTCCGGCGCGGCGAGGCGCCGCAGCGCGACGGCGGTGACGGCGGGCGTGCGCAGCGTGGTGAGCGCCGCGCCGTCGAGCAGGGCGACGGGCCGCAGGGTCGGGCCGTCCAGCAGCAGGTAGCTGCCCGTGATCCGGGGCAGGCCGAGGGCGGCGTTCCCGGGGGCCACCCCGGCGATCTTCACCCCGGCGTACTCGGCCGTGGCCGCCGGCATCAGCAGCAGTTCACCCGCCGGCACCGGTACCGCCGACCGGGCGGGCCCGGCCTCCGGGTCGAGGCCGGCCAGCAGCACCCGCTCGATCGCCTCGGCGGCCCGGGCCGGGCCCAACGAGCCGACCGCGCCCGGCCCGACGACGTGGACCGGTCCGGCCTCGGAAACGGGCCCAGCTTCGGAAACCGGCCCGGCCGCGCCCGGCCGGTCGGAGCCCGGCGCGACGCGCTGGAGCGGCTCAGCCGCCGCGCCGGGCAGCAGGAGGGGTTCGGGACGGCGGGCGGTCACAGCAGGAACCCCGTCCCCAGCGTGTCGGCCGGGTCGAGCAGGAAGGTGTGCTCGCCGGTGCGGTGGGCGGTGCCGGTGACCTCGGTGACCACACCGGCGCCGAGCGGGTCGCCGCCGGGCAGCACCCGGCCGGTGAACACCGTCCCGATCAGCGACTCGTGGCGCAGTTCCCCGCCCGGGGCCAGCCGCCCCTCGGCGGCGAGCACGGCGAGGCGCGCCGACGTCCCGGAGCCGCACGGCGAGCGGTCGATCTGGCCGTCCGCGAAGACGGTGACGTTGCGCTGGACGGGCCCGGCCGGGCCCTCGGGCAGCTCGTCGTGGAGGATCACCCCGTAGACCCCCGAGAGCCGCGGGTCGGTCGGGTGCCGGACGGCCGGCGAGTCGGCCAGGGCGGCCCGGATCTCCCGCCCGACGGCGGTGAGTTCGGGCAGCAGCCCGGGCTCGACGGCGAGCCCCAGCGCGGCCGCCGGCACGCTGGCGTAGCAGGCGCCCGCGTGCGCGACGGCCACCTCCACGGTGCCGCGCGAGGTCCGCACCGCCAGCTTCGGCGCGCTGACGACGGCCGGTACGTTGCGGAAGGTCACCCCGGTGGTCCGCCCGCCGACGCGGTGCACGGCGGCGGTGACCCGCCCGGACGGCACGTCGATCCGCACCCGGGCCACCCCGTCGTCCGGGGCCCGGACCAGCCCCGAGTCCACCGCCCAGGCGCCGAGCGCGATGGTGCCGTGGCCGCAGGCGGTGGAGTAGCCGTCCTTGTGCCAGAAGAGCACGCCGAGGTGCGCCTCGTCGTCGTCCGGCGGCACCAGGAAGCCGCCGTACATCCCGGCGTGCCCGCGCGGCTCCCGGACGAGCAGTCGCCGCACCTCGTCGAGCGGGCCCGGCCGGGGCGCGGTGGCCGTGCCGCCCGCGCCGATCGCGACGGCCCGCCGCTCGGCTACGCTGTCCCCGGGCACGCCGGGGGCGCCGCCGACGACGATCCGGAACGGCTCGCCGGCGCAGTGGTAGTCCACGGCGCTGACCCGCATCACGCGCCACCGGCCGGGAGGACGCTGACGGTACGGCTCGCGGTGTAGAAGTCGAGCGCGGCCGCGCCCTGTTCGCGCTCGCCGTGGCTCGCGCCCTTCGCGCCACCGAACGGCAGGTGGAAGTCGACGCCGCTGGAGGGCGCGTTGATCCGGATCATGCCCGCGTCCAGCCGGTCCGCGGCGGCCAGCGCCACGTCCAGGCTGCGGCTGTGCACCGAGGTGGCCAGCGAGTGCGGGGTGTCGTTGGCGAGCGCGATCGCCTCGTCCAGGTCCGCGGCCGCCAGCAGGACGGCCACCGGTCCGAAGAACTCCTCGCGCCGCAGCGGGTGTTCGGCCGGCACGTCGGCGAGCAGGGTCGGCTCGACGTACCAGCCGGGCCGCTCCGGGACGCCCCCGCCGGTGAGCACGGTGGCCCCGGCGGCGCGGGCGGACTCGACGGCGCCGGTGAGCCGGTCCCGGGCGGCGGCCGAGATGACCGGCCCGCAGGCCGCGTCGTCGACCAGGCCGAGCGCCTTCACCAGGGCGGCGCGCAGCGGCTCGTGGGCCGCGCCGACGGCGATCACCCGGCTGGTGGCGGTGCACTTCTGCCCGGCGTACCCGGCGATGGCGGCCGCCAGGTGGGCGGCGGCCTGCTCGGGGTCGGCGTCCGGCAGCACCAGGGCCGCGTTGAGGCCGCCCAGCTCGGCCTGGACCGGGACGCCGCGCTCGGTGGCGGCCCGCACCACGGCCCGCCCGACGCCCGTCGAGCCGGTGAACGACACCACGTCCGCCGTGTCGACCAGCGCCGCGCCCTCCTCCGCCCCGCCCGGCAGCACGGTGAACACGCCCTCCGGCAGACCCGCCGCCGAGGCCAGCTCCGCCAGCCGCAGCGCGCAGGCGGTGGCCTCCGGCGCGGGCTTGAGCGCCACGGTGTTGCCGACCGCCAGCGCCGGCGCGGCCTTCCAGGCCGGGATCGCCAGCGGGAAGTTCCACGGCGTGATCAGCCCGGCCACCCCGTAGGGGCGGCGGCGGGTGAGCAGCAGGCCCTCGCCGGCGGCGGTCTCGTGGACGGCGCCGGCGGGCGCGTACGGCGCCTGCGCGTAGTAGCGCAGGATCGCCGCGGTGCGGCCGACCTCGCCGCGCGCCTCGGCCACCGGCTTGCCGACCTCGCGGACGATCAGCGCCGTCAGCTCCTCGGCGTGCTCCTCGACCGCCCCGGCGAACCGGGTGAGCGCGGCCGAGCGCGCGGCGGCCCCGGCGGCGAGCCAGCCGGGCTGCGCGGCCCGGGCCCGTCCGACGGCGGCCCGGACGGCCTCGGCACCGGGCGCGTCGACCTCGGCCACGAGGTCCTCGGGATCGGCGGGGTTGTACGAAAGGATCGTCACAGCAGGCAGCCCTTCGGGGTGTTCAGGCGGTTCAGAGCAGGAACCCGGCCGGGAACGGGTCGCTCGGGTCGAGGAAGTACTGGGCGGTGCCGGTGATCCAGGCCCGGCCGGTGACGGTCGGCACCACGGCGGGCCGTCCGGCCACCTCGGTCTCCTCGACCAGGCGGCCGGTGAAGGTCGTCCCGATGAAGGAGTCGTTGCGGAAGTCCCGCCCGAGCGGGAGTTCGCCCCGGGCGTGCAGCTGGGCCATCCGCGCGGAGGTGCCGGTGCCGCACGGCGAGCGGTCGAACCAGCCGGGGTGGATGGCCATCGCGTGCCGGGAGTGCTCGGCGGTGGAGCCGGGCGCGAGCAGTTGGACGTGGTGGCAGCTGTGGATCGACGGGTCCTCGGGGTGCACCGGCCGGTCCGGGCCGCCGTTGACGGCCTCCATCAGGGCGAGTCCGGCGTCCAGGATGTCCTGCTTGCGCTCGCGCTCGAACGGCAGCCCGAACTCGGCGAGCGGCAGGATCGCGTAGAAGTTGCCGCCGTACGCGAGGTCGTAGCCGACCGTGCCGTACCCGGGCACCTCGATCTTGCGGTCCAGGGCGACCGCATACGAGGGCACGTTGCGGATGGTCACCGCGGTGGCGGCGCCGTCCTCGACCCGCACGTCGGCGGTCACCAGCCCGGCCGGGGTGTCCAGCCGCACGGTGGTGACCGGCTCGACCACCGGCACCATGCCGGTCTCGACCAGGACGGTGGCCACGCCGATGGTGCCGTGGCCGCACATCGGCAGCAGGCCGGAGACCTCGATGTAGAGCACCCCGAAGTCGGCGTCCGGGCGGGTCGGCGGCTGGAGGACGGCGCCGCTCATCGCGGCGTGGCCGCGCGGCTCGTACATCAGCAGCGTCCGGAAGTGGTCGAGGTGCTGCTGGAAGTGCACCCGGCGCTCGGCCATGGTGGCACCGGGGATGACACCGAAGCCGCCGGTGACGACCCGGGTCGGCATGCCCTCGGTGTGCGAGTCGACGGCGTGGAACACGTGGCGGCTGCGCATCTGGTGGCGACTCCCGTCGGGGGTGGGTGGGGTGGTGGGCCGGGCCGGCTGCCCCAGCAGCCATCCGGACGGATCACGGGACGCGCCCGCGAAATGCCCGCTGACCTGGGAACGGCGGTTTGTCGGGGACGGAAATCCCGTGCGGATCGAGGGGGCGGC
>NZ_JBEXYD010000049.1:0-58527 GCF_040630735.1 Kitasatospora sp. NPDC005748 | reverse complement strand
GTCGGCGCACACTGTGCGCCGACCCCGGGCCTTCGTCGTAGCGGGGACAGGATTTGAACCTGCGACCTCTGGGTTATGAGCCCAGCGAGCTACCGAGCTGCTCCACCCCGCGTCGGTGAACCCGACTGTACGCCATCACGGGGGCGAGGGCGAAATCAGGGGCAGCGACCGGGCGGGCGCGGCGCAGCCGTGCGGCCCGGGGGACCTCGCGGGCCCGGCCGGCGCCGTCCCTCCGCGCCGGCCGGACCTGAACGGGGCTCACGCCTCGGGCGCGGCCACCTCCTCCAGCGTGCCGCCGGCCAGCCGCAGCCACCGGTCCACCCCGATGCCGGCCAGGAAGCGCTCGTCGTGGCTGACCACGACGAAGGCGCCCTGGTAGGAGGTGAGGGCGCTTTCGAGCTGTCCGACGCTCACCAGGTCGAGGTTGTTGGTCGGCTCGTCGAGGAGGAGCAACTGGGGCGCGGGGTCGCCGCACAGCACACAGGCCAGGGTGGCGCGCAGCCGCTCGCCGCCCGAGAGCACCCCGACCGGGAGGTGGGCGCGGGCGCCGCGGAAGAGGAAGCGGGCGAGCACGTTCATCCGCTCGGGCGCCGGCAGCTCCGGCGCGGCCGCCGCGAAGTTCTCCGCCACGCTGCGGTCCGGGTCCAACAGGTCCAGCCGCTGGGAGAGATAGGCGACCCGGCCGTCCGAGCGCCTGAGCCGTCCGCCGTCGGGGGCGAGGTCCCCGACCAGCAGGCGCAGGAGGGTGGTCTTGCCGGTTCCGTTCTGTCCGAGCAGGGCGATCCGCTCGGGCCCGCGGACGGTCAGATCGACGCCGCCACCAGCGAACAGGGGCGTGCCGCCGCGCAGCACCTGGAGGTTCTCGCCGACGAAGAGGTCGCGCCCGCTCGGCACCCGGGTGCCGGACAGGTCCAGGGTCAGGCGCTGGTCGTCGCGCAGGGCGCGCTCGGCCTCGTCGAGCCGGGCCCTGGCCTCGCCGAGGCGGGCCGCGTGGACCTGGCCGGCGCGTCCTGCGGACTCCTGGGCGCCGCGCTTCATGGTCCCGGCGAAGATGCGGGGCAGACCGGCGTTCTTGAGGTTGCGGCCGGCGTTGCTGGCCCGGCGGTCGGCGCGCTCCCGGGCCTGCTGCAACTCCCGCTTCTCCCGCTTGAGTTCCTGTTCGGCGTTGCGGATGTTCTTGGCCGCGACCTCGCGCCCGGCCTCCGCGGCCTGCTCGTAGGCGGTGAAGTTGCCGCCGAACAGCCGCAGTTCGCCGGAGTCGAGCTCGGCGATCCGGTCCATCCGGTCGAGCAGCGCACGGTCGTGGCTGACCAGCAGCAGGCAGCCGGAGAAGTCCTCCAGGACGCCGTGGAGCCGGTGGCGGGCGGCGAGGTCGAGGTTGTTGGTGGGTTCGTCGAGCAGCAGCACGTCGGGCCGCTTGAGCAGTTGCGCCGCGAGGCCGAGCTGGACGATCTGGCCGCCGCTGAGGGTGCCCAGCCGCCGGTCCAGGCCGACGCCGGCCAGGCCGAGACGTTCGAGCTGGGCGAGGCTGCGCTCCTCGACGTCCCAGTCGTCGCCGATGGCGGTGAAGTGCTCCTCGGCCACGTCACCGGACTCCACCGCGTCGATGGCGCGGATCACCCCGGCGACGCCGAGGACGTCGGCGACCGCGAGGTCCGCCGTCAGCGGGAGGTCCTGAGGCAGGTAGCCGGGTGTGCCGCTGACGGTCAACGATCCTGCGGCGGGCGTCAGTTGACCGGCAATGAGCTTGAGCAGCGTGCTCTTGCCCGCGCCGTTGGGAGCGACCAGGCCGGTGCGGCCGGTGCCGAGGGCGAAGGAGAGGTCCTGGAAGACGGGGGTGTCGTCGGGCCAGGAGAAGGAGAGCTGGGAGCAGACGATGGACGCATCGGACATGAGGACAACCCGGAGGATGGGCAGGCGGAGACACCTCGGCCTGCGAGCAGACAGGGGGAAGGGGAACGACGAACGAAGCCGTTGGCCCGGGGCACCGATGCCCGCCGACGGCTTCAGGACCGGGTCTCACCCGGAGATGTCGTCGTCACCCGCCATGTCTGCTCCACGCTTTCCGTCAGATGGGTTTTCCGCCGTCGAGCATAGCACCGTGTGTGGGCGATCGGTCGGGACCGGCCGCGGGGGGCGGGCCGCCGCGCCGGGCCGGGCGCGTCACGGCGCGCCGGCCCCCCGCAGCAGGGTGTCGACCACCAGGTCGGCCGCCGGTCCGGCGGCCAGGTCGGGCGCCTGACGTGTCACCAGGTGCACGAGCTGGGGCAGCAGGGCGGCGACCCAGCCCTCGGGGAGGCCGGGGCGCAGCAGCCCTTCGGTGACGGCGCGTCGGAGGAAGTCCCCGACCTCGGCGACGGAGCTGTCGCGGCGCCTGCGGGTCTCCTCGTCGGCGAGCATCCGGGCCAGGTCCACCGGCCAGGCGCGGTTGACCTCGATGACGTTCTCCACGTAGCGGTGCAGGGCCACGGCGACGGGGGCCTCGCGCAGACGGGCGTCGGCGATGGCCCGCTCGACGGCGTCCAGGCGGGCGGAGTGGATCGCGGTGAGGAGTTCCTCGCGGGAGCTGAAGCGCCGGTAGACGGTCCGCCGGTCCACCCCCGCCTCGGCCGCGATGCTCGCGATGCTCGCGCCCGGGTCGGCGGCCAGCATCCGCGCTCCCGTCGTCAGGACGGCTTCGATGTTCCGCGCGGCGTCAGCTCTCACGGGGGGAGTCTAGCGGCGGTGTGCAGCTTCGGCTCGCAACCACCTCGTCGCTGTGTCAGTAGCGCGGGGACCTGCGCCGGGAGGGGCCGGTCCCCTCCCGGCGGCGCGCCGTCAGAAGTGGTCCACGTCCACGACGGCCTGGGCGAACGCGGTCGGCGCCTCCTGGGGCAGGTTGTGGCCGATGCCGCCGAGCGTCCGGTGCTCGTACTTCCCGGTGAACATGGCCCGGTACGAGGCGCCGTCGCCGGGAGCGGTGAACGGGTCCAGTGCGGGGTCGAGGGTGATCGTCGGCACCCCGATGGTCGGCTTCAGGGCCAGCCGGTCCTCGTAGCGGTCGTAGCGGCGCTCGCCGTCGGCGACGCTGAGCCGCCAGCGGTAGTTGTGGATCACGACCGCGGCGTAGTCGGGGTTCTCGAAGGCGGCCTCGGTGCGCTCGAAGGTCGCGTCGTCGAACTTCCAGGTGGGGGAGACCTGCTGCCAGACGAAGCGGGTCAGATCGTGGCGCAGGCCCTTGTCCTCCATGGCCTTCCTGCCGCGTTCGGTGGCGAAGTAGTACTGGTACCACCAGGTGTGCTCGCCCGCCGGCGCGATCGGGTCCAGCTGCGCCTGGCGGTTGGTGATGAGGTAGCCGCTCACCGACACCAGGGCCTTGACCCGTTCGGGCCACAGGGCCGCGAGGACGTCCCCGGTCCGGGACCCCCAGTCGAACCCGGCCACCACGGCGCGGTCGATCCGGAGGGTGTCCAGCAGGGCGATGACGTCCATCGCGATGGCGGCCTGCTGGCCGTTGCGGAAGGTTCGGGGCGACAGGAACCGGGTGGTGCCGTGTCCGCGCAGGTAGGGGACGATCACGCGGTACCCGAGGCCGGCCAGGAGCGGGGCGACGTCGACGTAGCTGTGGATGTCGTACGGCCAGCCGTGCAGGCAGAGCACGACCGGTCCGTGCGCCGGGCCGAGTTCGGCGTATCCCACGTTCAGCAGCCCGGCCTCGGCCTGCTTCAGCCGCGGGAAGGACGTGTGCGTGCCCGGGGTGATCGTGGGCACGACCGGGGCCGCGCCGGGGCCGCCGGGGGCGGGCGCGGCGTCGGCCGTGCCCGGCAGGGTGGCCATCGAGACCGCGGCCGCACCGGCACCCAGTCCCAGGGCCCTGTTGAAGCTACGCCTGTCGATCATGTCGAGCCTTCCGTGTGACGCGGATGTGTCCCCGGACGGGGCGGGTGTCCGTCCTGCCCGGCGCACCGCACTCTTCCGTTCCCGGCGGGCCGGCACATCAGTCAGTTGACGGTCGGGGCGGCGGCCGCGCCGAGCCCCTCCGGGCGTGTCCGGGCCCGCAGTCGAATGACTGATGCCGCGCGCCGACGCCGTGCGGAACCGTCGTGACGGGGCGAGGCCCCCGGTCCGCGCGGCATCGGACCTCGGCGGTCGGACGGACCGCCGGCACCACCCCGCCAACAAATGCCGCGACAGCGAGCTGAAACAGCGAGTAAGTGCTACTGTCGAGTGACAGATAGCGAAGGAGTGGAAGCGTGATCGTCTATGACCGGCTCTTCATCGCAGGCGCCTGGACCGAGCCGAGTGAGGCCGCCCTGCTCGACATCCGGTCCCCGCACGACCGGACGGTGATCGGCCGCGCCGCGCAGGCCCGGCGGGCGGACGTCGACCGTGCGGTGGCGGCGGCCCGGGCCGCGTTCGTCGAGGGCACCTGGCGCGACACCCCGCCGCTGGAGCGCGTGGCGGCGCTGCGGCGCTTCAACGCGCTGCGCGAGCGGCAGGCGGAGCGGATCGCTGCCCTGATCGCCGCCGAGAACGGCTCCGCGGGCTGGTTCACCCGGGCCGGCCAGCCGGGCCTGACCCGCCAGGCCAACGCCTACCTGAAGGCGGCGGAGGAGTTCGGGTGGGAGGAGACCCTGCCGCCCTCCGACCCGGCCTCGCCGGTGCGGAGCGTGGTCCGTCGTGAGGCCGTCGGCGTGGTGGCCGCCGTGATCCCGTGGAACTCGCCCTTCTCCTCCGCGACCACGAAGATCATCCCGGCGCTGCTCGCCGGCAACTCGGTGGTCCTGAAGGTCTCGCCGGAGAACTCGCTCAGCATGGGCCTCCTCGCCGACCTGCTGGCCCAGGTGGGGCTGCCCGCCGGGGTGATCAGCGTGCTGCCCGCCGACCGCGAGACCAGCGAGTACCTGATCTCCCACCCCGAGGTCGACAAGATCGCCTTCACCGGCTCGACCCCGGCCGGCCGGCGCATCGCCGCGATCGCGGGGGAGCAGCTCAAGCGGGTCAGCCTGGAGCTGGGCGGCAAGTCCGCGGCCGTCATCCTGGCCGACGCCGACATCCACCGGGCGGTGCAGGGGCTGAAGTTCTCCTCCCTGCTCAACAACGGCGAGTCCTGCATCGCCCAGACCCGCGTCCTGGCCCCGCGCAGCCGCTACGAGGAGGTGGTCGCGGAACTCAAGGCGCTCGTCGAGTCCCTGAAGGTCGGTGACCCGGCGGACCCGGACACCTTCATCGGACCGATGATCCGCCCCGACCAGCAGGAGCGCGTCCGCCGGTACATCACGATCGGCATCGAGGAGGGCGCCCGCCTCGTCACCGGCGGCACCGAGGTCCCGGCGGGGCTGGAGGGCGGCAACTACGTGACCCCCACCCTCTTCGCCGACGTGGACAACGCCATGCGCATCGCCCAGGAGGAGATCTTCGGCCCCGTCCTGGTGGTCATCCCCTACGAGGACGAGGACGACGCCGTCCGCATCGCCAACGACTCCGAGTACGGCCTGTCGGGCGGCGTCTGGTCCGCCGACGAGGAGCACGCCCTGGCGGTCGCCCGCCGGATCCGGACCGGCACGGTGACCGTGAACGGGGCCGGTGTCGGCTTCGACGGCCCCTTCGGCGGCTTCAAGGCCAGCGGCATCGGCCGCGAGTTCGGCGCCGTCGGCCTCGGCACCTACACCGAGTACAAGACCATCACCCTCTGACGCGCGCCCGCGCGGCGGTGGCCGGACGCCCGGCCACCGGGCCCGCACCTGGATCGGTGGGGGCCCGGCCTGGTTGGATTCCGGTATGACGAATGACCTCTCCGACGGCTACGAGATCTCGACGGACCCGGCACGCCTCGATGCCGAACTGATCCACCGGTGGCTGTCCCAGGACGCCTACTGGGCACGCGGCCGCCCCCGGGAGAAGCAGGACTCCGCGATCGCCGCCTCCCTCAACTTCGGCGTCTACGACCGGGCTGCGGGCACCCAGCTCGGCTACGCGCGGGTGGTCACCGACCGGACCACCTTCGCCTGGCTCTGCGACGTGTACATCGAGCCCTCGGCCCGTGGCAGGGGGCTCGGCACGGCCCTGGCCGCCGCCGTCCGCGACCACCTCGCCCCCTACGGGCTGCGCCGCGTCATGCTGGCCACGGCGGACGCCCACGAGGTCTACGCCAAGGCCGGGTTCGTGCCGATGGAGAAGCCGGAGAAGTGGATGGTCCTCGGCGAGGAGTGAGGGCGCCGCGGAGCGGGGCCGACCCGCGCCCGGCTCCGGCCGTCCCGGGGCGGGGACGGCCGGAGCGGAGCGCTACTTCGCGCAGGTCCGGTCGCCCTTCGGCAGCCGGCCCCCCGCCAGGTAGGCGTTGACCGTGTCGTCCACGCAGGCGTTGCCGTACAGGCCGTACAGGGCGTGCCGGTTGGCACCCTCCAAGGTCAGCAGCCGGGAGGCGGGCAGCAGCCCGTGCAGCGCGACGCTGTCCCGGTAGGTGGTGCGCGGGTCGCCGGTGGCGGCGACTATCAGCACCTCGGCGTCGCGCCGCACCTCGGTGCGGGCCTCGCGCGGGCGGTCCCAGAAGGCGCACGGGTTGACGTTGTGGACCAGCGGGCCGAACAGCGGGTGCTCGGCCCGGCTGCGCTCGATCTCCCGCCAGTACACCTCGGGGTCGCGCGGCGCCGGGGCGTCCGCGCACATGACCGCCTGCTGGGAGCTGCCGGTGGGCGACGCCTCCCCGGTGAACGCGAACCGGAGGACGGCGGTGAAGGCCGCCGACGGCAGGGCCGGCCGCCCCGCCGCCGCCTCGGTGAGCACCGCGATCTGCTCGGCCAGGCTCGCGCGTGCGGCGTCGGTGTCGTCCGCGAGTCCGGCGAAGAGCAGGAACGGCACCCGGGTGTCGTCCAGTCGGAAGGTGTCGGCGCCGCTGCCGACGGTCAGCGGGGCGCGCGCGGACGCCTCGACGAGCCGCCGGATGCCCGCCGTCACCTCCTCGGCGGTCCGGCCGAGCCGGTAGGTGTCGTGGCGGTCCGCCGTCCAGGCCGCCCAGTCGGCGAGCGCCTGCTCGTTCTCCGCCAGCAGGTGGGGGAGCAGCACCGGCCCGTAGGTGCGCGGGTCGAGCGCCCCGTCGAGTACCACCCGGTCGTAGCGGCCGGGGAACATCTGGGTGTAGACCGTGCCCAGGTACGTCCCGTACGAGACCCCCAGGTAGGAGATCCTCCGCTCGCCGAGCGCACCGCGGATGACGTCCATGTCGCGGGCCGTGTTGCGCGTGCCGGCGTGCGGCAGCAGCGGTCCGGCCGCCGCCCGGCACTTGGCGGCGAGGTCCTTCTGGAGAACGACCTGCCGGTCGAAGCTCGCCCGGCCGAGCCCGGCCGAGACGAGGTTGGTGCCGACCGGCCAGCCGCAGTCCAGCGGGGTGCTGCGGCCGACGAAGCGCGGGTCCATGCCGATGATGTCGTAGCGGCCGGCGGTCTCCTTGAGCGCCGTGTGGACACGCGGCGGGCTCCCGAGGGTCTGGCCGCCCGGGCCGCCGTCGTTGAGCAGCAGTGGGCCGATCCGGTGGCGGGTGTCGGTGGCCTTGATCCGGGAGATCGCGACGGTGATCGTACGGCCCCGGGGGTCGCCGTAGTCGAGTGGCACGGTGACGTCGGCGCAGGTCGCGCCCGCCTCCTCCAGGCCCGCGCCGACCTGGTCGTCCGGGCCCTGGACGCAGCTGCGCCAGTCGAGGGGCTGGTGGTAGTAGCGCTCCAGGCCCCGGGGGGTGGAGGCGGCGCTGTCGGCGGAGGCGGACGCCGCCCCGGCGGCGGGGGCGGTCACGGCGGACGCCACCGTCAGGCAGGCGGCGAGGGCGAGGCCCGCCGCCGTGGCCCGGCGGGCGACCGGCCGTGCCACGGCGGCCGGACCGAAGGGAAGGTGATGAGCTGTCATGTGACCAACGCTAGGAACCTGGCGGCCGAAGATCACGACAGCACACCCCCGGACCCGCCCGGGGGACAGCCCCCTCCGCCGCCTTCACTTTCGGGCAGGAGTCCCGGCGGAGGCGGGTGACCATGGTCAGCGCGTCCTCGCCCTCGCGCGGGTCGTGCACGCGGGACCGGCGGCGCTCAGCCCGGCTGTTGGTCGTCGTCGCTCCGCGACACCCGCAGGCGCTCGGCCGCCTCCTGGACGGCTTCGTGGGCCTTGGCGGCCCGGTCGTCGGCGGTGCGCGCCGCGTCCTCGGCGGATCGCGCCTGCTTCTCGGCGCGCGTGAGGCGTTCCCGGGCGAGGGCTTCGCGGTGCTGCGCCCCGGCGAGCGCGGCCCGGGCCTGCTCTGCTTCGGTCTCCGCCCGTCGGCGGGCCGACTCCGCCTCGTCGAGGGCCCGAGCGGCGTCCGCGGCCCGGGCATCGGCCTTGTCCGCGGCCTGTTCCGCGCCGGCCAAGGCCTTGCGGGCCTGTTCCTGTTCGCGCCGGCGCCGCCGTTCGGCCGCGGCCTGTGCCTTCGTGGGACGCGAGCCGCGCGCCGACGCGGGGGACGTCCCGGCGGCCTTCTTCGTCGCGGCCCCGGTCCCCGGCTTCCGGCTCCCCGGCTTCCCGGCGCCCGGCTTCCCGCTGTCCGGCTTCCCGGCGCCCGGCCACAGCACCGGGTCCAGCGGAGCCGTCAGCCGCCCCGCCGCGAGGGCGCGGGCGGCGTCCGGGTCCGCCAGCGCGGCGCCCAGCGTCCGGTCCACCTCGGCGACGGCGTCGGCGCCGAGCGGGTGTCCGGCCTCCGCCGCGTCGCGCTCGGCCTGCCCCGTCAGCGCCCGCACCAGCTGCCGCCGCTGCTCGGTGAGCGTGCGCAACTGGTCCCCGGCGAGGTGCTCCTGGGCGTCGCGCAGCGCCTGCCCGAGGTCCAGCAGCTGCCCGACCAGGTCGCCGTGCCGGTGAGCGAGGAGGTTGGCGGCCCAGGCGGCCTGGGTGGGGCGGCGCAGCGCACGGACCTGCTTGGCGAGCTGCGGGTCGGTCTTCTTCAGGGCGTCCGCGTGCCGGTTCCGGGCCGCCGTGAAGTCCTGCGGGGCGAGGGTGTGGAGCTCGTCCGCGATCGCGTCGAAGTCGGGTTCGTTGCCGGCCATCGTTCGGGACCCTACGGGCGCGGGCCGCTCCGGCCCGGTACGACTCGCCCGGTCGGGCACGGTCGACGCCGCCGGTCCCCGGCCGGGTCGTCGGGAGTGGACCCGGGCGCGGCAGCCCTCCTCGCCCGGGTCCACTCCCTCCCGGTGCCACCCGAGCCGCCATGCCGGTCGGGCCGCTCAACCTCCAGCCCCACCCCGGCAGGCAGGGGGCCGAGCGCGGCGGCCGGCACAAGGACCCGCCACATCAAGAAGACCAGGAACCGCACCAAGTTCCTGGGGTTCTGCCGCTTCCTGCGCTCACTGCATCCGGCGGACGTGCGGATCGCGATGGTCTGTGACAACTCCTCGCCGCACCTGACGACGAGGCGGTGTCAGCGGGTCGGGACATGGGCGGCCGCGACCAACGTGGAGATCGCCTACACCCCGACCAACAGCTCCTGGCTCGACCGGATCGAGACCCAGTTCACCGCTCTGCGCTACTTCGCCCTCGACGGCACCGACCACCCCAGCCACAAGGCCCGGGGGCAGCATGATCCGCCGCTGCATCATCGGGCGGAACAAGCACGCCACCGACGAGCGCCTACGCGAGGTCGTCACCAGGGCGAACGTCGCCTGAGCCGCATCAGACCCGTTCGTCTGGATCCACGTTCGCGAGCACCTCGCAGTCGCAACCGCCGCCATCGGCCAGCAGGCCCGCTTCCAGCTCGGGCCACGCCACTGAACAGGAGTCGGCCCAGGAACGGGAGTGCCTCAGCGTGTGATCACATCCGGTCTCCGCGAGACGCTCTTCGACGTGACCGAGGAGGCCGTCGAGCTGTTCACGGTCGATGCCGAGCAGGTTCCACTCATCACGCTTGCGCTCTGCCTTGTAGGCGTCGCGAAGGATCCGCCGTCGTTCCCTCTCCGAAGACATCTGCGCAACTCGCTCCTCATCAGACCAGCTGGAGCCCCACCCTAAGGTCGTCGACACCAGAGCCCGTAGCCGGGGCGAAATCACGATGTCGTCCGCTGAACAGGGCGAAGGCTGTCTGATGCGGCGCTAGCCGTACCCAGGCCCGTACCCCGGCCGCGTCACTCCGGTCGGAGCAGGCTGCCCGTGACGAAGCGGTGGAAGCCGCGGGCGAAGGCCCGGGCCTCGTCGGCGGGCCAGTCGGCCAGCGAGGCCTCGATGTGGGCGGCGAGGCGCTCGCGCGTGGTCCGGATGACGCGCTCTCCGGCGTCGGTGAGGGTCAGCAGCGTCGCGCGCCCGTCGTCGGGGTCGGGGACGCGGCGCAGCAGGCCGGCCTCTTCGAGGCGGCTGGCGCGGCGGGTGACGCCCGAGCGGTCGAGGCCGATCTCCTCGGCGAGTCTGGCGGCGCTGCACGGCCCGGTGCGGGCGAGCGCGCTGAGGACGGGGTAGGTGACGGCGTCCAGCGCCCCGTCCAGGCCGCTGGTCAGGAGCTCGTAGAGGTGTGTGCGAGAGCTGCGTCGGAGGACGACGGCAAGTGCGTCGGCGATCTCGTGTCCCACGTCGTTCGGCATGCGTCCAAGAATAGCGTGCGCAACGCACGCACCATGGGGTACTGTTCAGATGCGTGCTCGACGCACGCAAAGTCTCGTCACTCCGACGCTCACGCGTCACTCCGACGCCCAAGGGGACCCGTCATGACCACCGCCACGCGAACCGACATCGCCACCGCGCTCACCGACCTGCTCTTCACCCCCGGGCTCGACCTGGCCGAGGCCGTCGACCGGCACTTCGCCCCCGACTACCGCCAGCGCACCGACGGCAGCTGGGCGGACCGGGCGGAGTTCACCGCCCACATCGCCCACCTGCGCGAGGTCGTCGCGAGCGGCCGCGTCGAGGTCCTCGACGAGCTGGTCCAGGGGGACCGCTACGCCGACCGCCACGTGGTCGACGTCACCAAGACCGACGGCTCCACCGTGCGCATGGAGGTGTACGTGTTCGCCGAGTTCGCCGCCGACGGCCGGTTCCGCCGCCTGGAGGAGACCACCCTGATGCTCCGGGGCGACGAGGAGGACCGCGACCTCGGCAGCGCCCGCTGACCGACGACGATCCGGCCCCGCCCTTCCGCCCCGCCGCGCTCGGCGGGGTGGAAGGGCGGGGCCGCCGTCCGTCCGGGGCCGTTTCAGTCCTCCTCGGCCACCTCGTGGTCGGCCTGCGAGCCGATGTGGGCCCGCGCGGCCCGCTCGGCCGCCTCCGGGTCCCCGCTGCGCAGCGCGGCGATGATCGTGTCGTGCTCCTCGATGACGGCCTTCCAGTTGTGGAGGTCCATCGGGGCGGTGATTCGGTGCCGGCGGATGGTCAGCAGGAGCTGCTCGGCGAGCTCGCCGAGGACGCGGTAGCCGCCGGCCCGGGCCAGTGCGCGGTGGAACTCCGAGTTGTGCTCGGGCAGCCGGCCGACCGCTCCGGTGGCCAGGGCGGCGCGCATGTCGTGCTGGGCCGCGTCGAGGTCGGCCAGCAGGGCGTCGGTGACCCGCTCGGCCGCCAGCCGGGCGACCAGCCCCTCGATGGCCTCCCGGGCGAGGAAGACCCCGCGCATCTCGGTCTTGTCGATCTCGGCGACGGTGACACCGGCGTGCACGCGGGAGACGACCAGGCCGTCGGCCTCCAGGCGCTTGACGGCCTCGCGGACGGGGATCTTGCTCACGCCGAGGTTGCGGGCCAGCTCGTCCATGTTGATGCGCTGGCCCGGACGCAGGTCGCCCCGGGCGATCGCGTCGTGCAGGCTGCCGTAGACGAGGTCGGCCTTGCTCTTCACGGGCGGTATCGGCTCAGCCCAGCCCTTCTTGCTCATTCGTTCATCGTATGCGATATCTCTCCGGCGACGAACGGCCCGGTGGCACTGTGTCCCGTTTGGTGCCCGAAGGCGCCGTGAGGTGGTTTCGTATATCGAATACCTTCACCCCGTGCCCCGCGAGCCGGCGCCGCCGGACCGGCCACCACCGGCCCGCCCGGCCGCCGCCGCGGCGGGTCCTTCCGCCCGGCGGAGTACTCCGCACCCTGCCCGTCGGACTCGCCCGCTTCCAGAACCGGTTCGATCCCCGCTGGGACCTCCTGACGGCCGGCTCCGTCCTCGCCGCCGTCCCCGTCGTCATCGGCTTCGTCCTCCTCCAACGCCTCTTCGTCCGCGGCCTCATCGGAGGAGCCGTCAAGGAATGGCGCGGCGGGCGAGTGCTCCACCGCGGATCGGCCTACGAGGCGCGGTCGCAGGGAACGGGCCCGGGGGTCGGTCCGTTCCGCGCGACTCGGGCGGGACCGGACGACGGTCCCGTCACAGGCGGTTCCGCCGGGTGGTCGTCGGGGCGGGAGCCGCCCGCCGGGGCTTCGGCACGGACCCTAGAGGACCCGCCAGAGGGCGAGCGCGAAGACCGCGGCGACCCAGGTCCAGAGGACCGAGAGGCCGATGTGCGCGGCGGTCCGCAGGGGGTCGCCGCGCCAGAGCCTGGGGGAGAAGACGGCGAACTCGAACAGCCAGCGCAGGCCCCAGAAGAGCGTCTGCCCGGCCAGCAGGGCGGTGCCCAGGCGGGTGCCGGCGAGGAGGTCGGCGGCCAGGCAGAGCGGCATCAGGCCGAGCAGCGCGCAGGTCAGCGCGATGAAGAAGAGGTGGACGTAGGAGACCTGGCGGGTCAGCAGGCTGGCGCCGGACAGGTCGGCCGGCCACTGGACGATGCGCGGCAGGACGGCGTGGAACAGGCCCATGCCGACCAGGGCCGCGCCGACCAGCCTCAACTGAGCTTCCAGGGTGAACAGTTCGGTCATGCGGCGGGACTCCGGAAGGCGAAGGCGGTGATCAGTGTGGCGATCCGGCGTTCGGCGGCCGGGTGCAGTCCGGCCTCGGCGGCGTGCCGCAGCCAGGTGGCGCGCGGCTGGAAGTGCCAGGCGCCCGGGCCGTAGGCGGCGGTGTTGGCGAGGTCGCGCAGGTGCTCCACCAGCAGCAGGGTACCGCCGGGCCGCAGGGTGCGGACGGCCTCGGTGAACAGTGCCGTGCGGTCGGCGGGCCGACGCAGTTCGTGGGCGGCGAGGACGGTGAGCACGGTGTCGAGGGAGCCGGTGGCGGCGGGCAGGGCGTCGGGGCGGGCGGAGACGGTGCCGGGGGCGGGCGGGGCGTGGCGACGGGCGCGCCGGATCGAGCCCTCGGTGGTCAGGGCCGGGTCGTAGAGGTCGGCGACGAGCTGGCGGGCGGTGGGGTACCGGGCGGCGACCGGCCGGCTGGCCTCGTCGAGTCCGGTGCAGACGACCAGGTGGTCGCCCGGGCCGTCGGGGAGCAATTCGGACAGCCAGTCGTAGGAGTGGAGTTCGGAGCGGTCGTAGACGTGCCAGGTGGCCAGGGTGCTGGTGGTGAGGAGCGCGGCGGCGCCGGCCGAGGCGGCGCGGGCGAGGGCGGCGGGCCGGCCGGGGAGGTGACGGGCCAGCGCCCAGCCGGTGGCGGCGGTGACGGCGCCGGCGGCGTACATCGGCCAGTTGTAGCGGATCACCTCGCGGACACCCGAGGGGCGCCGCGCGGGCCCGGCGGGCCGGGCGTTCATCGGCGGGCTCCGTCGAGGGCACGGCGGTGGCCGGCCTCCCAGCCGTAGTCGACGTCGGCGACGTGGAAGGCGTTGGCGAGGACGGGGCGGCTGCCGGTGAAGGGGTCGTGGTCGAAGAAGGTCAGCCGGGGGACCTCGACCGCCACCGGGACGGGGTCCCAGTGGGTGCGGGTGGCCTTGACGACGATCATGGAGCGGGTTTCCGGCTCGTACTCGAAGGTGTAGGGCAGTGGTCCGGCGAACCGGCGCGCGGCCCGGGCGTCGGCGAACGGACTGCCGGGCGGTAGGGGTGCGGGGCTGCTCGCGAGGTCGGCGCGCACATGCAGGTCGGCGCGGCCGTCGGTGCTGAGCACCTTGAACTCCAGGGTGTCGCCGAGTACCCGGGTGCCGATCCTGGCGGAGCGGTAGTGGTAGCGGGAGAAGAGGTTGCCGCCGGCGGCCATCAGCCGGTTGTCGGTGTCGGAGCGCAGGATCCGCAGTCCGCGCATGGTGCGCCCGCCCGGGGTGGGGAACCGGGTGAAGATCCGGTAGCCGGTGAGGATGAAGTCGCGGCCGAGGCGGGCGGGCAGGGCGGCCGGGCGCAGTGCGCGGGTGTCGACGACGGCGGCGGCGACGAAGCCGTGTTCGGTGCCGGTGGGGTCGGTGTAGGTGTCGAGGGCGAGGCCGGGCGGCACGAGGGGCGCGAGGAGGTGCGGCGGGAGGGCGTAGGTGAGGACGAGGGAGTGCGCGAAGTGGGTGCGCATCGGGAAGGGGTGGCGTTGGAGCAGGTGTCGCACGGTCGACTCCGGTGGTGGGCGCGAAGCGGTGGGTGGTCTTCAGAACCGGGGGCCTTGCGGGCCGGGGCTTTCAGAGCCGGGGTCTTGAGAGCCGGTGGGCCTTCGGAGCCGGGTGGTCTTCGGAGCTGAGTGGTCCTCGGAACCGGGGGCCCTCAGAGCCGGAGCACCCGGATGACGCCCCAGAGCAGGGAGCGGTCCTCGGCGGCGGCGCCCGGGCCGGCGCGGCCCGGTTCGCGGATGCTGCGCAGGACGGCGGTTCCGCCGGGGCGGACGGCGTGCTGGACGGCGGCGCGCAGGCGCCGGGCGAAGGCCGGGCCGGGGCCGTCCAGGACGTTGGAGAGGGTGACGGCGTCGTAGTGGCCGGCGGGGGAGCGTTCGAGGTGGTCGAGGACGTCGCCGACGAGCAGCCGGACGGGGGCCGCGGCCGGTTCGGCGGGGGTGGCGGGCGGCCCGGGCAGGTCGCGGCCGAGGAGCAGGCGCCAGGCGTAGGGGTTGTCGGCGTTGGGGTGGCGGGCGACCCCGCGGGCCAGCCGGGCCCGCAGGGCGCTGTCGAAGCGGTGGGGCAGGACGTCCCGGAAGGCGGGCCGCACGGCGGTGGCGAGCGTGCCGGCGGGGCGCAGGGCGGCGGCGAGCAGCAGGCGCAGGCCGGGTCCGTCGAGCCGGTGGCGCCAGTGGCGGGCCTGGGCGGCGGGGTCGTCCAGGCGCAGGAAGCGTTCCAGGGCGGCGGGTCGCCAGGCGGGGAGGACGGCGGCGGCCGCCGCCCGGCCCGCGGCGAGCAGGTGTTCCGCGGAGCCGGTGGCCGCGGGCGCGGCGGTGGTGAGCCGGCCGCGGGCGTAGGCGAGCTGGACGGGGTTGAGGTCGATGGCGGTGACCTCGTACCCGGCGACGGCCAGTGCGGCGGCGGTGTCGCCGGCCGAGGCGATGCAGAGCACGCGGGCGCCCGGTGCCGGGAACGCGCCGAGTTCGACGGCCGGGTCCTCGTACATCCGGCCGAACAGGACGCGCGGGCGGCGGGTCTGGAGGCTGAGCAGTCGGCCTTCGGTCCAGGGCGTGGCGGTGCTCATGCGGCGACCGCGATCGGGCGGGTGCGGTCGCGCCGGGCGGCGGGGAGGGTCCAGACCAGGGCCAGGAAGGCGATGTCCTGGACGACGAGGCGGCCCGGTTCGGGGATGCGGTCGGCGCCGAACAGCAGGCCGCCGGTGTTGAACCCGACGACCAGCAGGGTCTGGACGATCGCGGCGAGCCTGGCCCGGCGTCCGCTGAGCACCCAGGCGCCGAGGGCCAGCTCGGCCAGGCCGATGGTGATCAGCAGCGGCGTCACGGCGCTCCCGGGCAGGAACGGCAGGCCCTCCACGATGGCGCGCTGGTCGGCGCGGCCGGGGAAGATCTTGCACCAGAGACCCTCGTAGCCCCACATCAGGGCGATCGCGGAGGCGGTCAGCCTTGTCTGCCAAGGAGTCGGCACGGTGGACGGTCCTTTCTTCCGCTGCCGGCGAGCGCGGGTGCGCCGGGGCAGGGCGGGGCACGGCGGGGTGGCCCGAACCCCTCGGTCGGGGTCGGGGGCTCCCGTTCGGGATCATCATGGCGCACGGGTTTGAACATGTTCAACTGGGGGGCGTGCCGTGGTGCCGGGCGGGCGCGCGGGCGCCGTGTCCGCCCCGGGGAAGCCACTGGGCGCCCGCTCGGTTCGAGCGGGCGCCCAGCGGCGGGTCGGGAGGGCGGGCCCGTCGGAGCGGGCGCCCACGGTCGGGACGGCGGGCTGGTCGGAGCGACGGTCAGAGCGGATCTCCCAGCGGCCCGAACTCCGCCTCCAGGGAGTCGGCCCAGTGGGCGGCGAAGTCCGGTCGCGTGCCGTCGGTGTCGGTGAACCCGTACTCCCGGTAGAGGCCCCAGGTGGCGAGCGCCCGGCCGGTCTTGGCCATGACGGCGGGGTCGGCGGCCAGCGCGGCGACCGCCCGCCCCAGGTAGGCGGGGGTTTCCGAGTGGGCGAAGTTCGGGTCCTGGGCGACGCCGTCGCGCCAGTTGGCCTCCGTCACCCCGAAGTGCTCCAGCACGGCCTCCGAGCGCAGGAAGCCCGGCGTGATCGCGACGGCCGCGACGTCGTGCGCCTTCAGCTCGGCGGCCTGCGCGACGGCGAGGCGGATCACCGCGGACTTCGCGAGGTCGTAGAAGAACGAGCCGCGGTAGCGGGCGGTGTTGCCGTCGGTGACCTCCACGACCAGACCGCTCCGGCGCGCGACCATCAGCGGCAGTGCGAAGCGGCTGGTGATCACATGGGTCTCCACCGCCCGCCGCAGCAGCCGCAGGCCGGTGTCGAGGTCCTGCTCCCACAGCGGGTGCGTCCAGTCCGTCAGCTGGTCCCCGCCCCATACGGAGTTGACCAGGACGTCGAGCCGGCCGTCCTGTTCGGCCGCGATCCGGTCGACCAGGGCGCGGACCTCCGCCGGGCGGCTGTGGTCGGTGCGGACGGGGATGCCGACGCCGCCGGCGGCGGTGATCCGCTCGGCGGTCTCCTCGACGGTCTCCGGACGGTCCAGGTCGGAGCGCCCGGCCGTGCTGCTGCGGCCGGTGACGTACACCGTCGCGCCGGCCGCCCCGAGCTCGACGGCGATGCCCCGCCCGCCGCCCCTGGTCCCGCCGGCGACCAGCGCCACCTTCCCCGCCAGCGGCCGGGTGTCGTTCGTCATGCTTCCTCCAGGTCGTGGCGGTGCCGGGGTGGCTGGTGCGGGGCCAGGAGGGCGTCGAGCTCCCGGCGCAGCCGCTGCGCGAGGGTGCCCCGGCGGTCGAGCGCCCAGACGAGGCCCACGCCGGCGGTGACCGCCTGGACGGACCCGGCCACCGCCGCGACGTCCGTCCCGGCCCGGAGTTCGCCGGCGGCGACGGCCTCCGCCAGCAGTGCCCGGATCACTCGTTCCTGGGCCCGGTGGGCGGCCAGGGCGGGCTCGTAGAGCTGCGGGTCCGTGAGATCCGTGCACAGGAAGGCCAGGTGGTTGGCGAAGCTCTCCGGCGTGGCCATCGGAGCCATCGACTCGACGACCAGCGCGGCCAGTGCCCCGAGGACCGATGGGTGCGCCTCCCGCACCCGGCCGTGCAACGCGTCCGCGTCCTTGACGGACTGTTCGGCGAGCGCCACCAGCAGGCCGTGCTTGGAGCCGAACCGCTGCACGAGGGTGCCGGGCACCAGCCCGACCTCGCGGGCCACGGCGGCCAGCGTCAGCCCGGCGGGGCCCACCCGGCCGATCACCTCGGCCGTCGCGCGCAGGATCACCACGTCGTCCACGCCTCGGGGACGTCCTGCCATCGCTACCCCCTCATTAATAAATGCCTGTTCATTTATTAAAGCTCCCGATCGCCCGCGGGGCAACCGGGGGCCGCGGGCCGCCGCGACGGCCCGTCTCACCGCCAACGGAACCGGGCCCCTCGATCACGCGGCCACGAGGTCATGAGGTCGCGGGTCGCGGGTCATGGGGCTACGCGGGCCCGTTCAGGAGCGTCTCCCGGTGCAGCCAGGCGAGGTGGAGCAGTTCCGCGCCCGCCGGCTGCATCGGCTCGCTGGTGGTGAGGCGCTCGACCTGTTCGGCGGTGAACGGGATCCCCACCGCGTGCCCGGCGCCGTCGTCCAGCCGTACGCGGTGCCCCTCGTCGTTGGTGGAGACGATCCGCGCGAACACCGTGTCGAACAGCTCGGCCTCGAACACCGCGACGGTCAGCAGGTCGGTGACGAAGGTGAGCGGGTCCATGCCCAGGCCCAGCCAGGACACCCGGAGCGTGCCGGCCGCGCGCGCCTCGGTCAGGGTCCGGTTGAACGGCCACCCGGCGTAGTCGATCGGGGCCGCGCCGCTGCCGTAGTCCTCGCTGCCGCCGAGCAGTTCCTCGCTGAGCTCGCGCACGACCGCGCGCCACAGGTCGAAGTCGTTGGCCTCGTTCCACGGCGCGTCGTGGGAGGCCTGGAACATGCCCACGGGCATGACCTGGAAGAGGCCGCCGCCGGTGGCGACCTTGGCCGGGTCGCGCCGGTGCAGGACGAACTCGGCCGCGCCGGTCCGCCGGTCGTGGCGGATGACCAGGGTGCTCACGGCGGTCATGACCGGCCGCCGGTCGAGATCGGTGGGATCACCGAGGGCGGCCCGCAGCGGCGTGGCGCCGCCGGCCGGCACGGGCCGGCCGGGCCCGGCCAGCGCGGCGGCGGCGTACTCGTGTGCGGCGGCCTCGCAGACGTTGATGACGTCGAAGTAGGTGCCGCGGCCGAAGGTCAGCGTGGGCGCGGCCGCGTCCGGCGCCACCGCCAGGAGGCGGTAGCAACTCCGGTCCTCGAACAGCTTCGGCCTGGCCAGGTCGCGGACGGCGTCGGCGTAGCAGGGGTACGGGGTGCCGTCGTCGCGCCGGGCGCGGGTGGCGTCCAGCTCCGGGCCGCGGCCGTCGACGGGGGCGGCCGGGGTCCGCTCCTGCCACCGGAGCCGCACCCGCTCCAGGGGTACGGGCGCCTCGGGAATCCAGTGCTCGCGCGCCAGCAGCCGCCCGCCCGGCGCGAACCGCCGGGCGGCCTGCTCGGCCGCGGCCGCCCGGGTCAGCTCGAAGCGGTGGCGGTTCAGGTGGTCGCGCACCTGCCGCCAGCGGGCCCGGCTCGCGGCCGGGGTCACCTCCGGCGTGCCGTCCGGCGCCGGCTGCGGGGTGGTGGACACGGCTCTCCTCGGGGGTCGGCGATCCGCACCGGCGGCCCCCACGCACCGCGGGGGAGGGCAGGTGCGTCCGGGGTCCGGCCAAGTATGCCGAGCCCGGCGGTTGCCGGCCGCTCAGCCCCGCCGGCCCTCGTCGCCCGGCTGATCGGGGAGCAGGGGGAACAGCCGGGTGATGAGGGCCACCGGCCGGGCGCCCTCGGGCCGGGCCAAGGGGCGCTGTTCGCGGTGCTGGTAGGGGGCGAGCGCCTGCCGGACCGCGGCCGCGACCCCGCTCATCTCCTCGGGCGTCAGGTAGGCGACGGCACTGAACGCCTCGTCGTGCCGCCATGCGGCGGGCGCCAGCTCGCGTTGGCCGAGCCATCGTCGCCAGCTCTCGTCCTCCAGCCCCCGGGCCAGGTCGCCGAATTCCTCCGCCGAGGGCGCATTGGCCTCCGGCGCCTCCTGCCGCAGACGCCAGGGCCGTGCGCGGCCCCCGGTGTGCGGCGCTTCCTCGATGAGTCCGTGCCGGGCGAGCTGCCTCAGGTGGAACGAGCAGAGCCCGGAGCTGTGCCCCAGTCGCGTCGCCGCCTCGGTCGCCGTGACGGTGCCGACTTCGGCGAGCAGCTCCAGCAGGGCCGTGCGGACCTCGTGTGCGGGCAGCCGGTCCTCGGCCCGCCGGGACCGACCGGGCGGGGTGTTGACGTCTTCTTCAGTCACTTTGCAAAGTCTGCTACTTTGCAAAGTGACTGGCAAGCGGTCCATCGCAGGGTGGGCCAGAGGGTGAGTGGGGGAGACAGCATGTCCGTTCGTCACGAGCGGCCCGGTCCCGTCGACCGGCGGGTCCGGGTCCAGGGCAGACCGGTGGACTCCTACCCGGCGCTGTCACCCGAGGCGGAACGCGGCTCGGTCCGCCGGGTCACGGAGGCGGGCGAGGAGATCCTGCACCGCCCGTGCCGGGAGGTCACCGAGTTCGGCACGCCCGAACTGTCGGCACTGATCGACGACATGTTCCTCACCATGCACGTGGCCGAAGGCGCCGGCCTGGCCGCCAACCAGGTCGACGTCGACCTGCGGCTCTTCGTCTACGACTGCCCGGACGACGACGGGATCCGGCACGTCGGCCACATCCTCAACCCGGTCCTGGAGCTGCCGGAGCCGGGCGACCGCCGACTGGTCGACGACATGGAGGGCTGCCTCTCCGTGCCCGGTGCCGCCATGGCCGTCCCCCGCACCGACCACGCCGTCGTGCGCGGGTTCGACCAGGACGGCAAACCGCTCGTCATCGAGGGGACCGGCTACTTCGCCCGGTGCCTGCAGCACGAGAGCGACCACCTCGACGGCCACACGTACCTGGACCGGCTGTCGAAGCGGGACCGCAAGGACGCACTCCGACAGACGGCGGACCGCCGCGAGACCGTCTTCGCCCAACGCGCCGCCAGGGCCGCCACCTTCGCCCGCTGAGGATCCGACGAACGCGGCTGGTGCCATACCGAGCCGGTCGCGCTCCGTCGCCCCTGTCACGCCAGGGGATCGCGGGAAGGGCGCACGTCTACGGCCGCGCGCCCTTGACGGGTCGTCATGTCTGCGAAACCGTGGCGCACGGCGTGGCAAGCGATCTGGTACTGGGAGGGCGTCGTGCACCTGGAGTTCGTCGGCATCGACCCGGAGACAGAGGACAAGGGGTCGCCCACCGTCTGGGTGGACAGGACATCGGACGAGATCGTGGTGCAGGGCTGGCGCGCCGACACCGCGCTGCTGGACGCCATCGGTGGGACCGAGTGGGTGCCCGGCCACGAGACCGGCATTCCGGATCCGGAGAACGTGGTCCGTATCCCGGCTCGCATGATCCCGATCCTGCGGAAGGCCTGCGATGACGCCGAGCGCCGATGACCTGACGTTCGACGCACTGCTCGACGGTGTCCGCCACAGCGCCGTCCACCTGGAGATGCGGGACTCCTACAACGTCGGCGGCGAGCGAGAGAAGATCACCGCGTGGAAGGCCGGCCACCGCCTCGATCCGGCGGACCGGGCCTCGTGGTGGCGACCGTGGCTGGACCGCATGGCGGAAACCACCGCCCGCGGCGTGGTGGTGCGCCGGGCCCGGATCGTCTCCGAGCCGGTCAGCGACTACACCCGCTGGTTGCACTCGGGGACGTTCACCAATCTCGCGGCCGGCGAGCAGGTCCGGTGGCTTCCCCGCCGTCTCGCCTCGCCCATCCCGCTGCCGGGCAACGACTTCTGGCTCTTCGACGACCGGGTGGCGCTGTTCAACCTGTTCGCCGGGGACGGGCAGTGGTCCGACCCGGATGAGCAGATCACCACCGATCCCGCCGTGGTGAAGCTCTGCGCCGACGCGTTCGAGGCCGTCTGGGACCGTGCGATCCCACACGACCAGTACGTCCTCTGACACCTCCGGCCGCCCGCGCATGTCCGTCTCGCCCTCCTCCGCAGCCCAGGCCGCCCGGCGGGCTGTCGCCGCGCGGCTGCGCGAGCTGATGCTGGACGCAGGCCTGAACGGGCAGCGGCTCGCCGCCCGTTGCGGCTGGCACGAGTCCAAGACCTCACGCATCCTGAACGGCCGCAAGGCTCCGTCCGAGGACGACATCAGGGCCTGGTGCGCGGCCTGTGGCGCGGGTGACCAGGTGCCAGACCTGATCGCGACCGCCCGCGCCGTGGACTCGATGTACCTGGAGTGGCGTCGCCGCCACCGTGGTGGCCTGGCCCGTACCCAGGAGCAGAGTCTCGGCCTCCACGAGAAGACCGCCCTGCTCCGGGTCTACGCGTCCAACGTCGTTCCCGGGTTCCTGCAGACTCCGGCCTACGCCACCGCGCTGCTGACCGGCATCACCCGCTTCAAGGGCTATACCGACGACATCAGCGACGCGGTGGCCGCCCGTGTCGCCCGCGGCCGGTTCCTGTACGGCGGCGGTCACCGCTTCGTCGTCGTGCTGGAGGAATCGGTCCTTCGCTACCGCATCGGCGACCGAATCGCGATGACGGGTCAACTGCGCCATCTCCTGGCGATGATGCCGCTGCCCTCGCTGAGCCTGGGGATCGTTCCCTTCGCCGCCGAGCGGGCGGTCTGGCCGCTGGAGGCGTTCTACCTGTTCGACACGGCCGGTTGTTCGGTGGAGACACTGACCGCTGAGATCAGCATCACCCAGCCACGCGAGCTGGCCGACTACGCGAAGGCCTTCGCCGAGCTGTCACGGATGGCCGTGCGCGGCGACGCGGCCCGGGTTCTGATCGAGCGTGCGATTCCGGCGGAATGACGGCCCGCAAGAACTCGCAAGTGCGTTGAGTGACCGATCCGTCACTCCGTACTGTCAAAGGTGCCGCTCCGTGAGAGGTGACCCGGGGGACCGCCGGTCCCCGGGACTGCGGAGCGGCGGCCATTCCCGTGTGGAGAGGAGCCGGTGATGGACACGGTCGAGAACACCGAAGGTGGGAACGGCAACGGTGGTGACAGGCACCCCGGAACCCCCTGGACGCCGCCACCCGATCCGCCGTCGCCCGACGGCACCACGCCCCCCGGCGACGGAGGGCACCGCAAGTGACGCTCGCGTCCGAGCAGGAGGACCGCTCCGTGCCGGGGCGGTCCTTCCCCGTCCCCGACGCGTGGGTGCCGGCCTTCGACGCCGCCCCGCGCTCACTCTTCCTGCCGGATCTGATCTGGGCGTACGACATGGCCGTCGGCACCGCCCAGCCCGTCGACCGGGTCGCCGACGGGCCCGCCTGGCTCGCGGCCGCTGCCGCAGACATCCCGGTCGTCACCCAGTGGGACGACGGCCGGCACACCGGACGGGAACCCGGCGCGGTGGCGACCAGTTCCGCGTCGATGCCCTCGCTGGTTGCCACCATGCTCGACGACCTCGAGGTCGAGCCCGGGATGCGAGTGCTGGAACAGGGCACCGGGACGGGCTGGAACGCCGCCCTGCTCGCCCACCGGCTCGGCGACGCGAACGTGGTCACCATCGAGATCGACCCGGAGGTGTCCGCACGGGCCCGCACCGCGCTGGAGCGCGCCGGCTACCGGCCGGGGACGGTGTGCGCCGACGGCCGTGGCGGCTGGCGGCCAAGCGCTCCCTACGACCGGATCATCGCCACGTACGGGCTCCGGCGGATTCCGTACGCCTGGATCGAGCAGACCCGGGTCGGCGGCCTCGTCCTGGCGCCGTTCGGTACGCACTACTCCAACGCCGACGCGCTAGTCCGCCTCACCGTCCACGACGACGGCACCGCGTCCGGCTTGTTCCTGCAGCCGGTCGAGTTCATGAAGATGCGCTCCCAGCGCCTGGCCCGGCCCGAACACCCGGCGGCCGGTGGCACCGTGGCGGAACACCACACCACCGTCGGGCTCCCTCCGCACGGGAAGTTCGCCCCTTTCCCGCTCGTCGCCGGGCTGCGCCTGCGCGACATGACGCACGCGGTCCAGCCGCACGAGGACGGCCACACCCTGTGGCTGTACTCCCTCACCACGCCGGCCTGGGCCGCCACGACCTTCCGTGACGGCGAGGAAGCCTACCAGGTCCGCCAGTGCGGTGGTCGTCGGCTGTGGGACGAGTTCGAGAGGACCCTGGCTTGGTGGCGGGAGGCCGGTGAACCGGGCGTCGACCGTCTCGGTCTCACCGTCACCCCACGCGGTTGGCACGCCTGGCTCGACGATCCCGGTCGGGTGGTCTGACGGCGGCGGTGGCGGGCCCCGGTCGTCGGGTGACGGCCGGGGCCGGGCCGTGTCAGCCGGTGGCCTTCGCGGCGAGGGTGCACAGGCGCTTGGTGGCGCGGGTGAGGGCGACGTACAGGTCGCGTTCGCCGCCGGGGCGGGCGGCGGTGATGCCGTCCGGGTCGAACACGACGGCGGTGTCGAACTCCAGCCCGCGCGCCTGTGAGGCCGGCACCAGCCGGGCGTGCCGTTCGACGCCCGCGGCCGCGAGCTGCGCCGTCCGGTCGTCGGCGCAGATCACCCCGATCAACTCGCCGGGGTGCGCGGCGCCTTGCTCGCGCAGCTCCCGCAGGAGGGCGGTGACGAGCGACGCGGGGGCCGCGGCGAGGGTGCGCGGCACCTCGCCGTGCCGGATCGAGCGGATCGGTGTGCGGTCCGGGGCGATCCGGGCGAGCAGGTCCTCGGTGACGGCGAGGATCTCCTGGGTGGTCCGGTAGCTGACGGTCAGGGTGCGCAGGTCGTAGCGCCGTCCGAGGTCCGGGCCGAGCGCCTCCTTCCAGTCCCGGGCCACCGTCGCCGGGCCCGCCTGGGCGAAGTCCCCGACCAGGGTCATCGACCGGCCCGGGCAGCGGCGCACGATCATCCGCCAATGCATGGCGGTGAGTTCCTGCGCCTCGTCGACGACGACGTGCCCGAACGTCTGCTCCGGCGGGCCGTCGACCAGGCCGGCCGCCTCGTCGAGGAGCGGCACGTCGCCGTCCGTCCAGGGCGCCTCCGGAGTGCGCCGCAGCAGGGCCAACTGGGCGTCCGTGAACCGCTGCAGGTGCCCGGCCGGATCGTCGACCTCCGCCAGCAGGGTGTGGACCACCTGGCCCGGCGTGAGCCGGGGCCACAGGTCTTCGACGGCCCGGTCGAGCGAGGCGTCGTCCAGCAGGTCGGCGCGGACGGCGTCGGCGTCGAACTCGTCGGCCCCGGTGGCCGGCGCGTCGTCGAGACCGAGGCGGCGCAGGTCCGCCGCGGCGGCCCGGTCGAGGTCGAGTCCGGTCAGCTCGGCGACCTGGGCGTCGATCTCCTCCAGTACCTCGGCGCCGCTGCGGGCCAGCTCGTCGACGAGGGCGTCGACCAGCAGCTCCTTGAACAGCCGGCGCGCCGGGTTGTGCGCGAGACCGTTGCTCCGCGCCGACTCCCGGGCCCGGACGACCTCCGCCTCCGGGAGCCGGATCCACTCCCGGCCGACCCGGACCTCGAAGTCGCCGCCCGGGGCCTGCCGGGACCGGACCACGGCGGCCAGCGCGTCGGCGAGTACGGAACTCCCCTTGAGGCGCGCCACCTCGAAGGGGTCCGCCGCGCCCGGTGCGACGCCCGCCAGTTCCTCGCACGTCGCCAGGACGACGTCGTTCTCGCCGAGCGAGGGCAGCACCTGGGAGATGTAGTCGAGGAACCGCGCGTTCGGCCCCAGCACGAGCACACCGCGCTCGGCCGCCCTCGGGAACGCGTACAGCACGTACGCGGCCCGGTGCAGCGCCACCACCGTCTTCCCGGTGCCCGGACCGCCCTGCACCACCGTCACCCCGCGGTGCGGCGACCGGACGATCGCGTCCTGCTCGACCTGGAGCGTGGCGACCGCCGCCCCCATCCGGCCGGTCCGCCTGGCCTGGAGCGCCGCCGCCAACGGACCGTCACCGACCACGTCCTGCTCGGTCGGTGCGGAGCCGTCGAGCAGTTCGTCGCTCACCCCCACCACCGTCCGGCCCGTCAGCCGCAGATGGCGCCGTCGCCGCAGCCCCATCGGGTGCACCGGCGTCGCCTCGTAGAACGGCCGTGCGGCCTCGGCCCGCCAGTCCACCAGTACCGGCAGCTCGTCGGAGTCCCGTTGCAGCCCCAGCCGCCCGATCCGCAGGACGGTCCCGTCCGCCAGGTCGATCCGGCCGAAGGCCAGCCCGTCCTCGGCCCCTTCCAACCGCCGTACCTCGCGCGCCAGTTGTTCGGCCGCCAAGTCCCTCTCGTACACCTCGCCCGCGCCGTCGGACGGCGCCGCGAGGACGCGCGCCAGCTGCTCCCGCACCCCGGCCAGCCGCTGGTCGAACAGGTCGCCCAGGGCGGAGACGTGCACCCGCTCAAGCTCCACCTCGCGGGCGGCAACCTCGTTGATCTGAGACAAGAAAGCCCTCTCGGCTCGATCCACCACTGTTTCGAGGCGCCACTATGCAGAGGGAATCCGGGAAAGTAAATATTGACCGAACCGGGTGGAATATGACCTCTGGTGCACACCCCCGGACCGACCTGCCGTTCCGAGGGAGGATGCCCTCGCCCCGTCGCCCGGTCGCGTGCTCGGCCGCGCCGGCCGGTCGAGGACTGCCGAGTGACTGCCAGTCCGACCAGGCGGTCGAGCCGGCGGTGACCTGCCGGATGTGCCGGATGCTGCCGCCGGTGAAGGGGGCGAAGACCTCCGGGCGGCCGTCGGCGTTCGGGGCGACGACCGGGGCTCCGGCGACACCGCCGGCGAGCGGCCGCAAGTTCGACCAGCTCCCGTCGTCACCGGCGGTGTACTGCCAGGTGTGCCAGAGCGGCCCGCTCGCGCCGTCGTGGACGAAGGTTTCCAAGTGGCCGTCCGCATGGCGCCGGCCCAGGAGAATTGGGCACGCGGCGCGGGTTTCTGACTGGGCATCGGGAGACCGGGAAGGCGACTGCCCAGGGCTCCGGCCGAGGCGCTCCCGGCCTCGCGCGCTCCCCGTGCCCGAGGGCGCGCCGGAGAGGCGTCCGAGGGCGTCACGGCCGGTGCGCGCGTAACGTACAGGTGTCAACTACCTGCCGCCGGCCCGCACCGGGCCGGCCGGTCACCGGTCACCGGTCACCGGTCACCGGTCACCGGTCACCGGTCACCGGTCACCGGTCACCGGTCACCGGTCACCGGTCACGTAAGGGGAAGATCATGGAAGACCGAGCACTGGGCAGCCAGGGCCTGACCGTAGGCGTACAGGGTCTCGGCTGCATGGGGATGAGCGCCTTCTACGGCGCCACCGACGAGGCCGAGTCCCTGGCGACCATCGACCGTGCGCTGGAGCTCGGCGTCACCCTGCTGGACACCGCCGAGAGCTACGGACCGTTCCGCAACGAGCAGCTGCTGGCCAAAGCGCTGCACGGGCGCCGGGCGGACGCGGTGGTGGCCACCAAGACCGGAGTGGAGCTCGCGGACGACGGTCGGGCGGCCGGGCTCAACGGCCACCCGGAGTACGTGCGGCGGGCGCTCGACCGGTCGCTGCGGCACCTGGGCACGGACTACGTCGACCTGTACTACCTGCACCGCATCGACCCCGGGGTGCCGATCGAGGAGACCGTCGGCGCGCTGGCCGAGCTGGTGGCCGCCGGCAAGATCCGCTACATCGGCGTCTGCGAGGCGTCCGCGCGGACCATCCGGCGTGCCCACGCCGTCCACCCGCTCACCGCCGTGCAGACCGAGTACTCGCTCTTCGAGCGCGGCATCGAGCACGACGGGGTGCGGGAGACGCTGCGGGAGCTGGGCATCGGTCTGGTCGCCTACTCCCCGCTGGGCCGCGGCTTCCTCTCCGGCGCGATCACCAGCCCCGACGACTTCGCCGCGGACGACTGGCGCCGGACGGATCCGCGCTTCCAGGGGAAGAACTTCGACCGCAACCTGGAGGTCGTGCGCGAGGTCCGCCGGATCGCCGCCGCCAAGGGCGTGACGCCCTCCCAGCTGGCGCTCGCCTGGGTCCGGCACCAGGGCGCCGTCGCCATCCCCGGCACCAAGCGCCGCAGCTACCTGGAGGAGAACGTCGCCGCGACCGAGGTGGCCCTCACCCCCGAGGACATCGCCGCGATCGAGGCGGTCGCACCCCACGGCGCGGTCACCGGCGACCGGTACCCGCCGGAGTACATGAAGACGCTCAACGGCTGACCGCCGGCCGACGGAGCCCGCGCTCCGCGGGTGTCAGCGCCACCAGGAGGGTGCGGCGGCCACCGCGGCGTCGACAGGTCCGCCTTGGTCACGGTGTCGTCGCCGAGCGGGCCGCGACGGCACCGGCGAAGCCGTGCGCCAGAAAGGCGGCGACGACGGGCCGGTTGGCGACCGGGACGTCCGGGACCAGGGGCGGGGTTGCCTGGGTGCGGCAGGGCCAGGCTCACCGGCCGCCGACAGGGTAGGAATGACCTCGTGCCGCCGGGCACCGCGGACCGCGGCCCGGCGATCCGATCCGCGTCGGATCGGCCCCGCGGGCGCGGTGCGGGACGCCCGGGCCTCCCGCGCCGCACCCACGGAGCCGGCCTCCTCCTCCACCGGGTCGGGTCATGAGCGACAGCAGCAGTTCCTTGGGCGAGTACCTCCGAGCACGGCGCGAAGCCCTCCGGCCGCAGGGCGTGGGCCTGCCGGAGCACGGCCGCCGTCGGGTCCCGGGGCTGCGCCGCGAGGAGGTCGCGAGGCTGGCGGGCGTGAGCGCCGACTACTACACGCGCCTGGAGCAGGGGCGCGAGACCAATCCCTCGCCCCAGGTCGTCGACGCCGTCGCGGCCGCCCTCCACCTCGACGGCGAGGCGCTCGACCACCTGCGCCGACTCGTCCGGGCACCCCAGGAACGCCGGGGCGCGCCCGCCGGGCACGAACGCGTCGGCCCCCAGCTGCGGCGACTGCTCGACAGCTGGCCCGACACGCCCGCCTTCGTCCTGGGGCCCGCCCTGGACGTCCTGGCGTACAACCGCCTCGCCGGCGCCCTGCACAGCGGGTTCCACAGGTTCGACAACCTGGCCGGGATGGCCTTCCTCGACCCCGCCGGCCGCTCCTTCTACCGGGACTGGGAGCGCTCCGCGCACTCCTGCGTCGCCGAACTCCGCGCCGCCCACGGACACCACCCCGACTCGCCGCGGATCGCCGAAGTCGTCGCCGCCCTGCGCGCGCGGAGCCCGGAGTTCGGCGAGCTGTGGGCCCGGCACGACGTGCGGGCCAAGACCCAGCAGTCGAAGCGGCTCGCGCACCCCGAGGTGGGCGCCCTGGAGATCGAGTTCTCCGCCTTCACCGTCAACGGCGCACCGCACCAGCAACTGGTCGTCTACCAGGCCGAACCCGCCGCTGCCGCCGCCCTGGCCGGACTCCGCGCCCGGGCCGGGCTCACCCCGACGACGCGGGCGGCACCCGCCCGGGCGCACAGCACCGGCTGACCCGGCGCCCCCTTCGCGCCACACCCCCGACCCCGCGCGTCCTCCCGCCACATCCCCGACCCGGCGCGTCCTCCCGCCACACCCGCAACCCGGCCCGCCTCCATCGAGGCGGGCCGGGTGTTCCGTATCCGTCGGCGCGGGTCGACACCGGCGCGCGTCGCGGCGGGTGGGTGCCCGGCACCCGGGGACGGCGCGGCCTGGTTCCGGCCACGGCGGAGCGGCAGGCTGGCTCCGCGGCAGTCGCCGCACCCACCGCCGGAAGGGAACCCCGTGCACGTCCCCCACACCCGCCCCACCGCCGAAGACGCCGCCCTCGCCCGGATCCGGAGCCTGCCCGCCGACCGGCGGCGGATCCTGTTCACCGGCGCCACCGTCGTCACCATGGACCCGGCGCTCGGCGTCCTCGACCGGGGCGACCTGCTCGTCGAGGGCGACACCGTCGCCGCCGTCGGGCCCGGCCTGAGCGCGGTCGACGCCGTCGTCGTCGACGCCACCGGCACGATCCTCTGCCCCGGCTTCGTCGACACCCACCGCCACGCCTGGGAGGCCCAGTTGCGCCGGATCATGCCGGACGTCGACGACCTGGGCGGCTACGTCACCGCGACCCTGGCCGGTTACGCCACCGTCTACCGGCCCGAGGACATGTACACCGGGACCAGGCTGGCCGCCCTGACCGCGATCGACAGCGGCATCACCACCATGCTCGACTTCTCCCACAACTCCCGTACCGGCGACCACTCCGACGCCGCCGTCCAGGCCCTCCTCGACACCGGCATCCGCGGCGTGCACGCCTCCATGGGCCCGCACTTCGGCACCTGGGACCAGCAGTGGCCCGGCGACCTCACCCGGCTCAGGGACCGCTACTTCGGCAGCGACGACCAACTGCTCACCCTGCGCCTGGCAGCCCTGGCCACCGAGGAGATCGCCGGCCCCGCGCTCGCCTACGGTCCCGAACTCGCCCGCTTCGCCGAGGACCTGGGCATCGGCGTGAGCGTGGACGCCGTCTTCGGCACGGCCTCCTCCGAGGCGGTGCTCCGCTGGGCGGAGCACGGCATCCTCGGCCCCGACGTCACTCTGATCCACGCCACCGGGCTCACCTCCGACGCCTGGAAGGCCATCGGGGAGACCGGCACCACCGTGGCACTCGCCCCCACCTCCGACGCCCAGATCGGCCTGGAGACCGCGATCCCCGCCGTGGACGAGGCCCTCGCCGCCGGCGTCCGCCCCGGCCTGAGCATCGACGTCGAAGTCGCCCTGGCCAGCGACATGTTCACCCAGATGCGGACCCTGCACGCCATCCAGCGAATGCGCGCCGTCAACGCCGCCCACGGCACCGACCGGCAGCCCTCCCGGATCACCACCCACGACGTGCTGGACTTCGCCACCCTCCAGGGCGCCCGCACCAACGGCCTCGCCGCCGTCACCGGCTCCCTCACCCCCGGCAAGAAGGCCGACCTGCTGGTGGTCCGGGCCGAGGACCTCAACAACATGCCGCTCAACGACCCGATCGGCACGCTCGTCCTCGGCTCCGACGCCCGCAACATCGCCGCGGTCCTGATCGACGGTGAGCCCCGCAAGTGGAACGGACACGTCCTCGACGTCGACCTGACCGCCCTGCGCGCCGACGTCCACGCCTCCCGCGCCCACGTGCTGAGCGCCCCGCCCACGTCCTGAGCGCCCCTGAGGCCCGGGGGCGGGACCACACCGCCGGTGACGTGGCCGGGGCCGGTCCCTCACCGGCCGCCGACGAGCGGCTCGGGCGACGACGACCGCCTCCGGCCGACCCGAGCGGCGCACCGGCCGGGCACCGTCGGGAGTCGGCCCTTCCTCGGGAGAGGGCCTTCCTCAGGCGGGTTCCGCCGAGCCGGTGAGCCGGAGCTTGCGCTGGGCGCGCTGGTAGAAGGTGGTGCGGCCGAGCCGGACGACCCGCGAGGCGGCGGGGAGCATCGTCACCTCGACGACGTCGCCCGGCCGGACGCGGCCGACCAGCAGGCCGTCGGCCTCGATGGCGAGGTCCCCGCTGTGCGGCAGGACCTCCAGGGCGAGCCGCTCCCCGCCGGAGAGGAACACGGACCGGTTGAACGCCGCGTGCGGGGCCACCGGCGTCACCAGCAGGCCCTCGGCGTTGGGGGAGACGATCGGCCCGCCGGCGGAGAAGCTGTACGCCGTGGAGCCGGTCGGCGTGGCCACGACGACGGCGTCGGCGGTGTACGACACGAAGGGCTGCCCCTGGACCCGGACCGCCACGGCCGCCGACCTGTGCCCGGGGCTGCGCAGCAGCACCACGTCGTTGAGCGCCGTCTCCCGGGAGTCACCGAACGTGGCCTGGACACCGGAGCGGGACTCCACGGTGAACCGCAGATCGTCGATCGCGTCGAGGGCATCCGGCAGCTCCGGGATGTCAACCTCGGCGAGGAAGCCCAGCCGCCCGACGTTGACGCCCAGCACCGGGACCCGGCCCCCGGCGACCAGCCGCATCGCGCGCAGCATCGTGCCGTCCCCGCCCAGGCTGATCAGCAGATCGGCGGTGGCGGCCATCTCCTCGGCCCCGACCGCCACGGCGTCGCACCCGATCCGGGCCACCTCCGCCGTCAGTCCGAGGACCTTGGCGTCCCGCGCCCGGCTCCAGCGGACCACGGTGGCCACGGTGGGTGCGCTGGTCCGTTCGGGGTGGAGCACCAGCCCCACCGTGCCGATGAATCCCATCCCGGACCTCCTCGATCCCGATCGGTCCGCCTCGCTCCTCCCAGCATCCACCCGGGCCGGGGGCGACGTCACCGGGACCCTGGCCGGCGCCCCCGGCACGCCGCCCCGGGCGGCCACGGTGCGTCATCGGCCGGGCGCCCGTCCCGTCCGCGATGATCGGGCGATGACCCTTCCGCTCCCCGCCGGCAGCCGCACCACGACCAGGCTGATCACCGCCGCGACCCTGCTGTTCGTGGCCTCGGAACCCGCACCGGCCGTCACCGGCCCCGCAGGCCCGGAGTCCGGCCGCTGCTCCTCGGTGGCCCACTCCCGGCCCGCCGAGGAGCTGACCCGCGCGATCACCCGCGTGGTGTCGGAGCGTCACAGCACCGTCGCCGTCGCGGTCGAGGACCCGGGCACCGGACTGTCCTGCGCGGTCCGGGCCCGGGAGCGGTTCGACTCGGCCAGTGTCATCAAGGTGACGATCATGGGTGCGGTGCTGCGCCGCGCCCAGGACGAACGGCGCGCGCTGACGCCGTTCGAGGAGGACAACCTGCGGCCGATGATCGTCCAGTCGGACAACGACGCGGCCACCGCCCTCTGGCGGGACCTGGGGCGGGCGCGGCTGGCAGAGTTCCTGCGCCTCTCCGGCATGGCGGACACCGTCCTCGCGGAGGGCGACCGGTGGGGGCGCACCCAGATCACCGCCGGTGACGAGATGAAGCAGCTCGCCGTCTTCGCCGCACCGGGCCCGGTGCTCACCCCGGAGCACCGCGCGTTCGGCCTGGACCTGATGAACCAGGTCGAGGAGGACCAGGCCTGGGGCGCCCCGCTCGGCGCCCCCGACGGCACCACCGTCCACGTGAAGAACGGCTGGGCGCCGCGGGAGCGCCACGCCTGGCACGTGCACAGCCTCGGGATCTTCACCGACCCGGGCGAGCCGTACCGCATCGCGATCCTCACCCGGGACAACCCCAGCGAGGAGTACGGGATCGACACCGTCCAGGCGGTCGCGCGGGTCGTCCACGCCGCCCGGGTGGCGGCGGCGAGCCGGTGACCGACCGCCGCCGCCACCCGGGCTCCCCGGCCGGATCCGGCTCCGGCTCCGGCACGCGGTGCTCAGGAGCGGAGGTTGGCCGCGACGGCGTCCCGGACGGGTGTGGACCCCGCGTTGAGTTCGAGGATCCGGCGGCGCCCGGGGGTCCTGGGCGGGCGTCAGACGAAGGCGCCGATGCCCGTCGCGGCGCGGCCGACGATCAGGGTGTTGATCTCCCGGGTGCCCTCGTAGGAGTACAGCGCCTCGGCGTCGGCGACGAAGCGGGCGATGCTGTAGTCCAGCACGATGCCGTTGCCTGCCAGCAGCTCGCGGCCCCAGCCGACGGTCTCCCGCATCCGGCTGGTGCAGTACGCCTTGGCCAGCGCGGAGTGCTCGTCCCGGAACGTGCCGGCGTCCTCCAGCTGCGCCAGCCGCACCACCATGCCCAGGCAGGCGGTGGCGTTGCCGAGCATCCGCACCAGCAGGTCCTGGACGAGCTGGAAGCGGGCGATCGGGCCGCCGAACTGCTCGCGCTCACGGGTGTAGTCCAGGGCGATCCGGTAGGCGCCCAGCATCACCCCGACCGCCTCCCAGGCCACCCCGCTCCGGGTGTGCCGCAGCACGTCGGCGGTGTCGCGGAAGCCCTCCGCCCGCTGCAGCCGGTCCGCTTCGGGGACCAGGCAGTCGGTGAGCACCACGTCCGCGTTCTCCACGGTGCGCAGGGCCATCTTGTTCTCGATCCTGGTGGCGGTGAAGCCGGGGTTGTCACCGTGCACCACGAAGCCCAGGACGTGGCCGCTCTCCTCGTCCTTGGCCCAGACGACCACCAGGTCCGCGAAGGTCGCGTTGCCGATCCAGCGCTTGGCGCCGTTGAGCACCCAGGTGTCGCCCTCGCGCCGGGCGGTGGTGCGCAGCCCGGCGGCGACGTCGGAGCCGCCCTGCGGCTCGGTCAGCGCGAAGGCGCCGATCTGCTCCATCCGGGTCATCGCCGGGAGCCAGCGCTCGCGCTGCTCCGGCGAGCCGCAACGGGCGATGCTGCCCATCGCCAGCCCGGCGTGGACCCCGTAGAAGGTCGACAGGGAGGCGTCCACCCTGGCCATCTCCAGGGCGATGAAGCCGTTCAGCAGGCTGCTGGCGGGATTCTCCCGGTAGGCGAGGCCGCAGATGCCCAGCTCGGCGTAGCGGGGGATCAGGTGGTGCGGGAACGCGGCCCGGCCCCACCACTCGTTGGCGTGCGGGGCGACCTCTCGCCGCAGGAAGTCACGGACCCGCCGCAGCACCTCGGCCTCCTCGGGGACCAGCAGGTCCTCGAACCGGTACAGGTCCTCGACCAGTACGTCGTCGGTCATGGGTGTGCTCCTCGGCTCGGTGACGACAGGGGCGGCGACATCGGTGCCGCCACCATGCCCCGCCTACCCCTTGATCGCCCTCCAAACGCAGCCCGGCGGACGGGCGACCGGGTACGGCACCGGCCCGGCCGCGGTCGAGGTGCGGGAGGCGCGGATGCCGGCGGGCCGCCTCACGGCTCCTGGGCGCGGCCCGCGGCGGCGGCCCAGGCGAGGCCGATCACCACGGCGAGCACCATCAGCACCGCGCCGAGCCCGATGGACGTCCAGCCGCCGCTGGTCAGGCTGTTCAACTGCTCCTGGTAGGTGGCGTCGCGGGGCTCGGGCATGCCTTCGGAGAACGAGCCGGTGACCTTGGGGTGGCAGACGTCGCCCGGCACCATCGGTTTGCCGTAGCAGGTGGGTACGGCGGTGTTCAGCTTGCTGACGCCGGACAGGATCAGGCCCGCCCCGCCGGCGAGTACGAGCAGCAGGATGACGAATGCCATGACCGGTGCGGACCCCCGTCCCGGCGCTGCCGCCGAACCGGCGCGCCCTCGTTCGCTTCGACGCGGCACCCGGCCCGGCCGGTTCCGCTGCCCGGCGGGTTCCTCGCCCCGACCGGGTTCCCCGCCTCGCCCGGCTCCCGGCCGGGGCGGCCGGGTTCAGCCGTGGGCCGCCTTGCCGTCGGCGGCGATCGCCGCCAGTCCCTTGTCGGTCGGGCCGTAGATCCGCCCGCCGCCCGCCCAGTACGGCACGGGGGTCGTCGAACCTCCGTTGGGGTGGAATCCGAAGGTCCAGCGGGGTGCGCCGGTGGCCGGGTCCAGGGCCCAGACCTTGCCGTGGACCCAGATGTAGACGGTGCCGTCCGCGTAGTGCGCCGCCATGTCGAGGAGCGGCGCGCTCGGCAGCGAGCCCGACCAGTGGACGGCGCCGGTCCGGGCGTCGAAGGACTGGACGACCACCACTCCCTTCGCGTAGTGCGATCCCACGGCGAAGACGGTGGTGCCGTCGGGGCTCGCCACGGCGCTCCGGAAGTTCCACTCCCCGGCCGACTGCCACACCACCTTGCCGTCCGCCGGGTCGACCGCGTACAGCCGGTCGGCGAGGTGGAGGAAGTAGCCGCCGGCCGAGGTGTGCGGGCCGTCGGCGAAGTAGGGCAGCCCGGGCACGAGGGCGCCACTGCCGGGGGCCAGCTGCTCCCAGAGGCTCTTTCCGCCGTTGCCGGTGTCGAGCGCCTCCAGCTTCCCGGTCCTCCGGTAGGTGGTGAGGTCCATCGCGTAGGTCTCGAACAGCAGGCGGGTCCCGGCGGACGGGACGGAGAGCCTGGAGTTCTCCAGGACGTCGTGCGGGCGCACCAGTTGCCACCGGAGCCGGCCCGTGGCCGGCTCCACCGCCCAGACGAAGGCCGCCGCGTAGGTGACCGGGGCGGTCGGGTCGGCCAGGTGGAAGGTGCCCTTCGCCTCCCCGGCGACGTAGACGAGGCCGTCGAGGAGGCCGACCACCGAGGCGGACGGCGAGACGTGCAGGTCGGGCGGGGAGAGGGTCCAGGCGGCGGCGCCGGTCGCGAGGTCGATGGCCTTGAGGGCGTACGTCAGGTTGCCGGGGCCGCCATAGCCCATCAGGTAGGCCATGGTGGCGTCGACGGCCACCGGGCGGTCGCCGAGGCCGGCGCCGGACGGCGAGGTGTAGTTGGTCAACGGCCCCCAGCGGGTCTGCCCGGCGCGGTCGACCGCCCACACGCCCGTCATCCCGGCGGCCACGACGGTGTCGCCGCTCCCGGTCAGCGCGATCACCGGTTCGACCAGCGGAACCGTCCAGAGCGGGGTCGCCACCACGTCCGTGTCCAGCGAGCGCGAGGAGTCGGTCGGGTCGGCGGCCGGCGCCGTCGCCGGCGGGCCACCGGCTCCGGGGGTCTTCGGCTCCTCGGGCGCGCCGCCGCCGGTGAGGAACACCGTGCCGCCGCCGGCCGCGGCCACCACGACCCCGCCGGCCAGGCCGAGCAGCAGTTTGCGTCGACCGGGCCGGGGCCGGACGTCGACCGGTCCGAGCCGCACCGTCTGCCGCGCGGTCGGCGGCGAGTCCGGGCCCGCCGCCGGCTGCCCGGGCGGCAGCGGCGGCAGGGGCGGCAGGGGAGACAGCCCGGACGGCGGCAGGGCCGCCGCGGCGGACGACGGGGCCATCACGGCCGCCGCCTCCTCGATCGCCGCGACCAGCGCGGGGTGCAGCCACGTCCCCGGGGTCAGCGGTCCCGCGCCCTGGGAGGCGGCGAGCTGCTGCGGCGTCGGCCGGTCGCCCGGGGCCTTGGCCAGGCAGGCGGCGACCAGCAACCGAACTCCGGCGGGCACCGCCGCGAGGTCCGGCTCCTCGTGCACCACCTGGTACAGGACCTGCAGCGGATGCCCGCCGCCGAACGGCGCGGTCCCGCCGGTACCGGCGTAGGCCAGCGTCGAGCCGAGCGAGAACACGTCGCTCGGCGGGCCCGCCCGTTCGCCGCTCGCCTGTTCCGGCGACATGAAGGCGGCCGAGCCGAGGACGGTGCCCTCGGCGGTCAGTGCGGTGCCGTCGGCCGCCCGGGCGATGCCGAAGTCGATGACGTGCGGCCCGTCCAGCGCCAGCAGCACGTTGCTCGGCTTGAGGTCCCGGTGGGTCAGCCCGGCGGCGTGGATGTTCCTCAGTTCCTCGGCGATCCCGGCCGCCAGGATGCGCAGCACGTGCTCGGGGAACGCGCCGACCAGCCGGACCGCCTCGTCCAGCGCGATCCCGGGCACGAAGGCGGTCGCCATCCAGGGCACGGGCGCGTCGGTGTCGGCGTCCACGACCGGGGCGGTGAACGCGGAGGAGGCCGCCCGGGCCGCGTTCACCTCGGCCCGGAAGCGGGCGCGGAACCCCGGGTCGGCGGCCAGTTCGGGCCGGACCACCTTGACCGCGACGGTCCGGCCGCCCGCCGACCGGCCGAGGTAGACCACCCCCATGCCCCCGGCGCCCAGCCTGCCGAGCAGGGCGTACGGGCCGATCCGGGCGGGGTCGGCGGGTTCCAGCCGGCGCATGCTCAGGCCCCTTTCGCGGGCAGCGAGGTGATCGTCCGGGTCGTCGTGTCGGAGACGCAGAGCCGTCCGGCGCCGGCGCTCCAGGCCAGCTTCGTGGCGTCCCGGCCCTTGAGCCCGGAGTACTTCCAGCGGGCCTTGCCGTCGGCCGGGTCGAGCGCCCACAGCACGGCGTCGGCGCCCATCCGGTAGAGGTTGCCGTCGGCGCGGAGCAGGCGGGCCCCGAGGAAGGGGGCGTCGGGGGAGTCGGGCGGCAGCGGGGTCCGCCAGCCGGGGCGGCCGTTCGCCGGGTCCACGGTGCCGATCGAGCAACCGCCGTCCCCGTCCCGCCAGAGGAGGTAGAGCAGGCGGCCGTCCTCGCTGGTGGCGAAGCCGTCACCGAGCTTCGAGGCGCCGACGACGCCGCTCGCCGTCCACGCCGGGCCGCCGGTGTCCGGGTCCAGGGCGGTCAGCGTGCCGTCCTTGTCCGGGGCGAGCACGTACCTCCCGGCGGTTCCGAGGCCGAACGCGGCGAGCCTGCGTTCCCAGACGGTCCCGCCCTTCGCGTCCAGGGCCTTCAGCTGGTCGAGGTCGGAGACCACGATCCGGTCGTCCGTCGGCACCGTCGACTGGAGCAGCATGGTGTCCTCGCCGTGGAACCAGAGGCTCTGCCGGGTGGCGAGGTCCACCGCCCAGACGTGGGTGCCGGCCGGGACCAGGTCACCGTGGTCGTTGCCGTCGCCGAAGCCGAGCCAGTAGGCCTTGCCGGCGCGGATCCCGGCGAAGGAGAGGACGCCCGCCGCGTTCTTCCGGCCCTGCGGCAGCCGCCAGTCGAGTCTGCCCTCGGCCAGGGTGAACGCCAGGAGCTCGGGCGCCGTGGGTGACCCTCCGAAGGCGTAGAGCCGGTCGCCGTCGAGCCCGGCGACGGACCGCGGGGTGGTCGGGTCGATCGCGAAGGCGCCGCCCACGGTGGCGCCGTCCACCGTCCACTTGGTGCGGCCGGTGTCGTCCACTCCCCAGATGTTGAGGATGGAGACGCCGACCACCACGCCGTCCGCGGAGAGCACCTGGGGACAGGGGTTCGGCTGGGTAGCCTGCCAGCTCGGCCCGATCTCGGGCACGTCGGCGCCCGAGGGGCGGACGGGGGCGGACGGCGTGCTGCCGCCTGTGCTGCCGGCCGTGGCGCCGCGGCCGCCCCGGTCGTTCAGCAGCGCGATCGTGGTGGCGGTCCCCGCCGCCGCGAGCACGCCGCCGCCGACGCCGAACAGCACCGTCCGGCGGCTCGGGCGGCGGGCGGGCACCGCGTCCTCGGGCGGCCGGGCCCCGGGGCCGGGGTCGGCGGGCAGCGGAGTCGTCGCGGGGGGAGCGCCGGGCGGGCCCGGGTCCGGGAGGGGCAGGGCGGTCAGCACACCGCGTGCGGTGATCACGTCCGTCGCGACGGCCGGCGGGAGCCAGCCGTCCGCCGGGTCCGGGCGGCCGATCCGCTCCACCAGTTCGACCAGTTGGCGCGGTGTCGGGCGGTGGTTCGGGTTCTTGGCGAGGCACCCGGCGACCAGGTGCCGGATCCCGTCCGGCAGGCCGCTCAGGTCCGGGTCGGTGTTCACCACCCGGAACAGCACCGCCGCCCCGGCGCCGTCGCCGAACAGCCGGGTGCCGAGCGCGGCGTAGGCGACCGTCGAGCCCAGCGCGAACACGTCGCTCGCCGGGGTGAGCGGCTCGCCCAGCGCCTGTTCCGGCGACATGTACGGCGCCGACCCGATGACCGCGCCGGTCGTGGTCAGCCCGGTGCCGTCGGCCGCCCGGGAGATCCCGAAGTCGATGACGTGCGGCCCGTCCAGTGCCAGCAGCACGTTGCCGGGCTTCAGGTCACGGTGGATCAGCCCGGCCCGGTGCACCTCGGTCAGCGCCTCCGCCAGCCCGGCGGCCAGCGTCCGCACGGTCACCCCGGGCAGCGGGCCGTGCCGGGCCACCGCGTCCTGGAGCGGGACGCCGACCACGAACGCGGTCGCCATCCAGGGCGTGGCGGCCTCGGTGTCGGCGTCCACCACCGGGGCGGTGAACGCCCCGGAGACCTGCCGGGCCGCCGCGACCTCCTGCCGGAAGCGCGCCCGGAAGGACCCGTCCCCGGCCAGCTCCGGCCGCACCACCTTGACCGCGACGGTCCGCCCGCCGGCCGACCGCCCCAGATACACCGCGCCCATGCCGCCGGCCCCGAGCCGCCCCATCAGCGTGTACGGCCCGGCCTGACGTGGGTCCCCGGCCCCGAGTCGCTCCAACGTGTCCCCCTCCCGTGAGCCCTCACAGGCTAGGGGGAACGGTGGGGTCATGACAGGCGATCACCGGTTTCCCGCAGGAACCCGGTCCGGCTGGCTGCTCACGGGAAACCGGCGATCGCCGGCGGAGGTCAGGCGACCAGGCGCAGCCAGGCCGCCGCGAGCGCGGCGTGGGCGGGCGGTGTCGGGTGCACGCCGTCCTCGGACCAGTGCTCCGGTCCAGCCGTCGCGCAGAGTTCGGCGAACATGCCGTCGGCCGCGAGCAGGTGCGCGCCGTAGGTGCGGGCGAGCTCGCGCACGACCTGGATCTTCGGGTCCAGATCGGCCCGCCACTGCTTCCGGATCCCGGCGTCGACCAGGGCGTCGCCCGCCTCGACGGTGGCGCAGATCGGCAGGAGGAACGGTTCGACGAGGATCAGCTCGGTGCCGGCCGCGGCGAGCGGAGCGAGCAGGCGGTCGTAGCCGGCCGCGAAGTCCTCCACGGGGACCACGTGCCCCTCCGGGGCGATCGTGTGCCAGCCGACGTCGTTGATGCCGACGAGGACCGACACCACGTCCGGGCGCGCGTCGAGCACGTCCGCCTGCCAACGGGCTTCGAGGTCCCGCACCTTGTCGCCCGGGACCGCGGAGTTCAGCCAGGTCACGGCCCGCTCGGGGTGCCGCAGCCCCCACTCGCCCGCGATCCGCAGCGGGTAGCCGGAGCCGAGGCCGTGCTCGGTCGCCGCCCGCCCGCAGTCGGTGATCGAATCGCCGGTGAACATCACCGTGCTCCCGGGGCGGAGGTTGATCGTCATGGGCGTGCTCCTGGAAGTCGGTCGAGCAGGGGAGAGGAGAGGAGGGGAGGAGCCGGGACCGCGTCAGGACGCCGGAGCGCCGAACCACCGGTCGGCGGCGGAGGCGAGCGACTTGCGGTCGGGGTCGTGGCCGTCCGCCCAGGCGACGGTGCCGTCGGGCCGGACGAGTACGGCGCCGAACCCGAGGTCGTTCGCGGCCGGCCCGGCCGCGTACCGGATCCGGCTCTCCCGGTCCCCGGCCACCTCGCGCAGGTGCCGGTCGGCCGTGAAGTCGAGCAGGACGCCCCGGCCGTCCCGCAGCAGCTCGCCGAGGCGGGTGCCGTCCCCGAGGAGGAAGTCCGGGGCGCTGCGCCCGACCAGCGGGTTCTCGTCGCCGAGGTCGTAGCGGACCGAGGCGCCCGATATCCGCTCGAACACGAAGGTCGCTCCGTCACGGGTGCCGATCAGCTCGCGCACCACCGCCTGGATCGCCCGCCCGTGCGGGTCCGGCCGCATGGCCGCCACCTGGGCGCGCGTCCAGTCGAGCACCGCGGCGCCGACCGGGTGGCGCTCCCGGGTGTAGCTGTCGAGGAGTCCGTCCGGCGCGTGCCCGTGCACGGTCGCCGCGAGCTTCCAGCCCAGGTTCACGGCGTCGCCGATGCCGGTGTTGAGCCCCTGGCCGCCCAGCGGGGAGTGGATGTGCGCGGCGTCGCCCGCGAGCAGGACGCGCCCCTGCCGGTAGGTCGTCGTCTGCATCGCCCGGTCGGTGAAGGTCGACACCAGGTCGACCTCGCCCAGCGTCACGTCCGTCCCGGAGACCCGGCGCAGCACCGACTGGAGGTGCGCGCGGGTGGGCGGCTGCGAGCGGTCGAACGCGCCGCCGTCGAAGTCCATCATGGCGAGGTGGCCCTTGCCGGGCATCCGGACGTACAGGCCCGTCGGCGTGAGGTTGAAGCCGAAAGCCAGCTCGTCGGGATCGGCCAGGGTGGCGCGCATCGAGTAGCCGGTGAGCTGCGGCCCGGTGCCGACGAAGTCGAAGCCCGTGAGCCGGCGCACGGCGCTGCGTCCGCCGTCGCAGCCGACCAGCCAGCGCGCCGGGTACGCGTCCTCGCCCGCCCGGGCCACCACGCCCTCGTCGTCCTGGGTGACCGCCGAGACCGTGACGCCGCGCCTGATCTCCACGCCGAGTGCGGTTGCCCGCTCGGACAGCAGCCCCTCGACCACGTGGAGGGACGCCATCATGCTCTCCGTGGCCGAGCCGGGAAGCCGGAACGGCAGGGCGGCGACGTCGATCCTGGCCGGGTCGAGCATCATTCCGCCGAAGTGGCCGCCCAGGCGCGGCCGGGCCGACCCGGGAGCGTCATCGAGACCGGCGGCCTTCCGCAGCCGGTCCAGCAGCCCCCGGCGGTGGAACGCCTCGGCCGACGCGGTGTTGAGGCCCCGGCTCCCGAGCGGCGCCGCCCGCCAGGGGGAGCCGGGCTCGGCCTCCCGTTCGAGAACCAGGACCGAACAGCCCGCGAGGCCGAGCTCACAGGCGAGGAACAGACCGACCGGGCCGGCGCCCACGATTACCACGTCATGCACGGGAACTCCCCTCCGAAGCCTGAACCCTTCAGGCACTCCGAGCTTCCACCGGGCCACTGATGGATCGCACACAGCTCACTGACACGGCATCACAGGCCGCTGACAGCAGGCCTGCACGGGCGGGCGATCCAGGCGGTGCGCGGGCAGCACGACCGGCTGGAGGGGGCGGCCGCGGCCGCCGCGGTGTGGCGCCGGGGCAGCCGCGGCCGGCGGGAGACGGCCCGGTCAGGCGCCCTCGACGGTCTCGGTGCGGTGGACGCGCAAACCCCGGCGCAAGTAGTTGCCCAGCGCGGTCGGGTGGTCGTTCGAATCGGTGTGCAGCCACACCCTGCGGACCGACTCCGCCTCGAACGGCTCGGTCGCCCAGGCCTGCCGCAGGGCGAGGGTGAGCGCGTGGCCGCCGAGCCCCTGCCCGACGTACTCCGGCAGGAGCCCGAACGTGACGATCTCCACCTCCCCGCCGGCCTGGGGCTCCAGGGCGGCGATCCCGGCCGTCGTGCCCGACAGTTCGACCAGCCAGTACTGGCGGTGCGGGTGCGCCCGCGCCAGCTCCGTCCACTGCTGGTCGGTCCGGCTGGAACTGCGCCAGCCGTACGCGGCCCCGACCCGGGCCTGGACCGAACGCACCAGCGCCGACAAGCCCTCCTCGCGCCGCAGCTCCATCCCGGGCACCGCCCGACCCGGCATCAGCTCCTCGCGCCCGGTCATCTCCAGATACGTGACGATCTTTCCCATCCCGGCACGCTACCGGGCCGGGCGCCGCGCCCGCACCGGAGGGCGCGAGCACCACGGGCCGGCCCGGGCCCGGGGCCCGAACCGGGGGCCGCGGTAAGCACCGTAGGCCTCGGACGTCATGATGGACCGGATTCTCCGGCAGCCCCACCGGACGACCCTCACCCTGCGACCGACGGCACCCTCCTGGAGACGACATGAGTCCCGCCCCGCTTCCCCTGCTGCTGCCGGACGGCCGGCCCGCCGCCGGCGCCTGGACGCTGGACCCGGCGCTGACCCACCTCAACCACGGCTCCTTCGGCGCCGTCCCGGAGGCCGCGCAGCAGGAGCAGCAGCGGCTGCGCGCCGAGATGGACCGGGCGCCGGTGGTGTGGTTCCCGGCCCTGCCCGGGCGGGTGGCGGCCGCCCGGTCGAAGGTCGCGGACTTCCTGCGGGTCGACCCGCGCGACCTCGCCCTCGTGCCCAACGCCAGCGCGGGCGCGAGCGTCGTGTACGGCAACCTCCCGGCCCGGCCCGGCGGCGAGGTGCTGGTCACCGACCACGGCTACGGCGCCGTCACCATGGGCGCCGAGCGGCTGGCCCGCCGCTGGGGCGGCAGCGTCCGGACGGCACGGGTGCCGCTTGACGCCACGGCCGAGGAGGCCTGCGCCGCGGTGCTCGCCGAGGTCACCGACCGGACCGCGCTGATCGTCCTCGACCACATCACCTCGGCCACCGCCCGCTGGATGCCGGTGAAGGAGATCGGCGCGGCGGCCCGGGAGCTGGGCATCCCCCTGCTGATAGACGGGGCCCACGTACCGGGCCTGGCCGAAGACCCCCTGGCCGGGCTGGAGTTCGACGTCTGGGTCGGCAACCTGCACAAGTTCGGCTGCTCCCCGCGCGGCGCCTCGGCCCTGGTGGTCCGCAGCGAACTCCGTCACCAGCTCTACCCGTTGATCGACTCCTGGGCGGCCGAAGCCCCCTTCCCCGAGCGCTTCGACACCCAGGGCACGATCGACGCCAGCAGCTACCTGGCGGCCCCGGAGGCGCTGGGCTTCATCGAGCGGACCTGGGGCTGGGCGGCTGCCCGCGACTACCTGCGCGAGCTGGCGGACTACGCCGAACGCATCGTCGGCGAGGCCGTCACGAGGCTGACCGGCAAGAGCGCCGCCGTCGACGTCGGCATGCCGGTGAACGCCCTGCGGCTGGTCCGGCTCCCCGACGGCCTGGCTGCCACCCGCCTCGAAGCCGACGCCCTGCGCGACCGGGTCGCGGCCGAGCTGGGCGTCGAGGCCGCGTTCACCAGCTTCGACGGCGTCGGCTACTTCCGCCTCTCGACCCACGTCTACAACACGGCCGCCGACTACGAGGACTTCGCCGAGCGCTGCGTCCCCGTGCTCGGCAGCTGGGCCCGCGGTACGGCGGAGCGGCACTGAGCCGGCCTCCGACGGGAGGCCGCCACCTCCCGTCGGAGGCCTGCGAGCCGCCGGGGACGGAACCGGCGGCTCGGGGGAGCACCGAGGCCGGCCGCCCGGCCCGGCTCCGTACACTGGCGGGCAGGGCATGCCGCATCAGTGAGCTGGTCATCGACTGTGCCGACCCCGAGCAACTCGCCGCGTTCCGGAGCGAGGTCCTCGGCTGCGTCGAACTCGGCCGGGAGGCCGACGGGAGCATCGAGATCGGGCCGCCCGGCGTCGGCTCCGGCGGCCCGCAGCCCACCGTGGTCCTCAGCCCCAGTGGTGACCCCCGGCCCGGGAGGAAGGAAGCTCCGGCTGCACATCGACGTCAGCCCCACCGACCGGGACCAGGACGCCGAACCGGCCCGGCTGCTCGCGCTCGGCGCCAGGCCCGTCGACATCGGCCAGGCCGGCGCCGAGGACTGGCACGTGCTGGCCGACACCCGGAGGGCAACGAGTTCTGCCTCCTGCGCACCCGGCTCCAGCCCCGCTGACTGCTGAGCGACCGCCCGCGGCGCTGCGCTGTCCGGGTGTGGTCCGGGCGAGGTGGCGGTGTGGTCCGCGTGTGCTCCGGGTGAGGCCCACGGAAGGACCCGGCGAGCCCCGGGAGGACGAAGGCGCGCGGCCAGACCGTGCAGGATCCGGGAACCCCGGGAGAATCGGAGGCGGACCGGTTCGGCCGCGCGTCGGCCGCCCGGTTCCGCCGATTCCACCGGTTCCACCGCCCGCACCCGTACCGCCCAGTACCGAGGAGCACCCCATGCCCGACTTCCACCCGGAGCACGATCGCCTGGTCGTCAGGCCGATCGGGGAACCCGCCGCCGACGCCGACACCCGTACGGGCGAGGTGGTGGCGGTGGGACCCGGCCGGCCGCTGGAGAGCGGCAAGCCGCACCCGGTGGACGTCAAGGTCGGCGACCGGATCGTCTTCGCCACGTTCTCGGGCTCGGAGATCGAGGTCGCGGGGGAGCGGTACCTGGAGGTCCCCGAGGACGAGGTCCTCTCGCTGTCCGCCGAGTAGGAGCCCGCCGAGGAGGAGAACGTCATGACCGAGCAGTCGAAGGCCCGGATCGGCGTCACCGGACTGGCCGTGATGGGCCGCAACCTGGCCAGGAACTTCGCCCGCCACGGCTACCGCGTCGCCGTGCACAACCGCACCCGGGCCAGGACCACCGCCCTGCTGGAGGAGTTCGGGCACGAGGGCGAGTTCGTCCCGGCCGACTCGCCGGAGGCGTTCGTCGCGGCGATCGAACGCCCGCGCATGATCGTCGTCATGGTCAAGGCCGGGGAGCCGACCGACGCGGTCATCGACGAACTCGTCCCGCTGCTCGACGAGGGCGACGTGCTGGTGGACGGCGGGAACGCCCACTTCCTCGACACCCGACGGCGGGAGGCCGCCCTGCGCGGGCGCGGGCTGCACTTCGTCGGCAGCGGCATCTCCGGCGGCGAGCAGGGCGCGCTGGAGGGCCCCAGCATCATGCCGGGCGGCACGGCGGAGGCGTACCGGCTGCTGGGACCGCTGCTGGAGGACATCGCGGCCCGGGTCGACGGCAAGCCCTGCTGCACGCACGTCGGACCGGACGGCGCCGGCCACTTCGTCAAGATGGTCCACAACGGCATCGAGTACGCGGACATGCAGCTGATCGCCGAGGCCTACGACCTGCTGCGCCACGCCGCGGGCCTGCAGCCGCCGCAGATCGCCGAGGTGTTCCGCACCTGGAACGGCGGGCGGCTGGAGTCCTACCTGATCGAGATCACCGCGGACATCCTCGCCCACACCGACGCGGACACCGGCCGGCCCTTCGTCGACGTCGTGCTGGACCGGGCCGAGCAGAAGGGCACCGGGCGCTGGACGGTCCAGACCGCGCTGGAGCTCGGGGTGCCCGTCGGAGGCATCGCCGAGGCGGTCTTCGCCCGGTCGCTGTCCGGCGGCGTGTCCCTGCGCGAGGCGGGCCGCGGCCTGCCCGGACCGACCGAGACCTGGCTGGACAGCGCCGCCGCGGACCGCTTCGCCGACGACGTCGAGCAGGCCCTGTACGCCTCCAAGATGGTCGCGTACGCCCAGGGCTTCCAGCAGATCCAGGCCGGCAGCGCCGAGTACTCCTGGCGGATCGACCCCGGCGAGATGGCCGCCATCTGGCGCGGCGGATGCATCATCAGGGCCAGGTTCCTCGACCGGATCAAGGCCGCCTACGACGGGAACCGGGAGCTGCCCACCCTGCTGACCGACGCCCACTTCACGGAGGCGCTCGGGTCCGCCCAGTCGGCCTGGCGGCGGGTGGTCTCGACGGCGGCCCAGCTGGGCGTGCCGGCGCCGGGCTTCGCGACCGCGCTCGCGTACTACGACAGCCTGCGGGCCGAGCGGCTGCCGGCCGCCCTGGTCCAGGGGCAGCGGGACTTCTTCGGCGCGCACACCTACCGGCGGGTCGACCGCGACGGGGTCTTCCACACCCGCTGGGAGGAGCCGCAGCGCCCGGAGGAGCGGCGCTGAGCGGCCCGCCCGAAGCGTGGCTCGGCCCTCCCGGGTCCACCCGGGAGGGCCGAGCCACGCGGGCGCCACGGGTCAGCCGGTGGTGACGACCATCCCGAAGCGGGCGGCGCCGGCCGGCATCCGCTCGGAAGGCACATCCGCACCCAGCAGAACAGTTTCGGCCCGATCGCGCACGGCGGGCGAGGGCGACGGAGGCGACCCGCACCCCCTGCGCGCGGGGGGGGCGTTTCACGTTCCCGCGCCCGGGCAGGCGCGGGCCGTGCGGGACGGCGGGAAACAGTCGCCTCGCGGTGGGCGCGCACCGGCATCGCGCGTTCGCGCGGCTCGCGTGCGAGCCGCGGCGCCGAGGGGGAATCCAGCGAGAGGAGTGGCCGTGAAGGCTCTGACCTGGCAAGGAAGGCGGAACGTACGGGTCGAATCGGTGCCCGATCCCGTGATCGAGGACCCGACCGACGTCATCGTGAAGATCACCACCACCGGACTGTGCGGATCGGACCTCCACCTCTACGAGGTCCTCGGCCCGTTCCTGGATCCGGGCGACATCCTCGGCCACGAACCGATGGGCGTGGTCCAGGAGGTCGGCCCCGAGGTCACCGCCGTCCGGCCCGGCGACCGGGTCGTGGTGCCCTTCAACGTCTCCTGCGGCACCTGCTTCACCTGCGCGCAGGGTCTGCACTCGCAGTGCGAGACGACCCAGGTCCGCGAGTACGGCACCGGGGCGTCACTGTTCGGGTACACGAAGCTCTACGGCCAGGTGCCCGGCGGGCAGGCCGAGCTACTGCGGGTACCGTTCGGCAACACGCTGCCCATCAAGGTGCCGCAGGGCCCGCCCGACGACCGGTACGTCCTGCTCTCCGACGTCCTCCCGACCGCCTGGCAGGCCGTGGAGTACGCCGACGTGCCCGATGGCGGCAGCCTGGTCGTCCTGGGCCTCGGGCCGATCGGCGACATGTGCACCCGGATCGCCGCCCACCGCGGCGCCGGCCAGGTGATCGGGGTGGACCTCGTACCGGAACGCCTGGAGCGGGTCCGCGCCCGCGGCACCACCGTCCTCGACCTCGACCGGCACGGCAAGGGCCTGGCCGACACGATCCGTGAGATGACCGAGGGCCGCGGCCCGCACGCCGTCATCGACGCCGTCGGCATGGAGGCGCACGGCTCGCCGGCCGCGACCCTCGCCCAGCAGTCCACGGCCCTGCTGCCGAGCGCCCTGGCCGCCCGGCTCATGCAGCACGTCGGAGTGGACCGTCTCCACGCCCTCCACCTCGCCATCGACATCGTCCGCCGCGGCGGCACCATCTCCCTGTCCGGGGTCTACGGCGGCATGACCGATCCGCTCCCGATGCTCACCCTGTTCGACAAGCAGATCCAGCTGCGCATGGGCCAGGCCAACGTCCACCGCTGGTCCGACGACATCCTCCCGCTGCTCTCCGACGACGACCCGCTGGGCGTGGAGGCCTTCGCCACCCACCATCTCCCGCTCGCCGAGGCGCCCGACGCCTACCGCCTGTTCCAGAAGAAGCAGGACGGCGCCGTCAAGATCCTCTTCAATCCCTGATCCCTGTCCCCGCCTGATCCCGCCCCCCGCCCCGACTGATCCCGCCCCCGCCTGATCCCCGTCCCCGACGCCGCACCGGCGTGACCGCTCCCGGGAGCCCCCATGTCCCGAACGCTGCACCGCTTCGCCGACCGGACCGCCCTGGTCACGGGCTCGTCGCGAGGCCTCGGCCTGCTCATCGCCCAGGAACTCGCCCGGCGGGGCTGCCGGGTGATGCTCTGCGCCCGCGACCCGCGTGAGCTCGGATTCGCCGAGAGCCGTCTGCGTGCCGAGGGCGCCGAGGTGGCGTCCGTGGTCTGCGACATCACCGACGAGTCCGCCCCGCGCGCGTTGCTGGACGCGGTGCACGACCGCTTCGGGCCGCTGGACGTGCTGGTCAACAACGCCGGCATCATCCAGGTCGGCCCCTTGGACGCGCTGCGGGAGGAGGACTTCCGCGAGGCGATGGAGACGATGCTCTTCGCCCCCTTGCGGCTGACCCTCGCGGCCCTGCCCGACCTACGGGCCAGTACGGCCGGCACGCTGGTGAACATCTCCTCCGTCGGCGGACGCATCGCCGCACCCCACCTGCTCCCGTACGCCACCGCGAAGTTCGCCGCGGCCGGCCTGTCGCAGGGACTGCGGGCCGAACTCGCCGCAGCGGGAGCCGGAGCGGGCGAGGGGGCCGCGGTCAGTGTCACCACCGTGCTGCCCGGCCTGATGCGGACCGGCTCGCACACCGCGGCCCGCTTCCACGGCAGGCCCGGCGCCGAGTACAGCTGGTTCGCCGCGGCGGCGTCGCTCCCCCTGCTGTCCATGGACGCGGAGCGCGCCGCCCGCGCCATCGTCCGGGCCGCCGAGCGCCGCAGGCCCGAACTCGTCCTCACCCCGGCGGCCAAGGTGGGCGTCCGGCTCCAGGGCCTCGCTCCCGCCACCACGACCCGCCTGCTCGGCCTCGCCGCACGGATCCTGCCGGGGCCGGGGCAGGATCCGCGCCGCAACGTCCGCGGGTCCCGGGCCGCGGACGACTCGCCGCTCCCCGCAGCCGTCACCGTGCTCGGCGACCGCGCGGGGCGCCGCTACGGCGAACCCGGACCCGGCCGCTGACGAGTTCCGGGCGGACCCCCGATCCCGACGGCGTGTCGGGTCCGTCGCCGCCGGGTCGCGCCGGGTCGCGCCGGCGCAGCGGCCGCCGCCGGTGGCGGTTCGACAGCGGCTGCGGCGTCAGACCAGCCGGTCGCGATCGCGGGCCGCGACGGCGCGCACCCGGGCGGCGAACTGACCACGGCTGCGCTGCTGGTGCAATTCCTCCGCGGCCTCCTCGTCGTCCTCGTGGGCGGGGGTCTCCGGGGTCGCGTCCTCGTCGTGGTCGGCGTCGGTGTACTGGTCGTGGAGGAGCCAGCAGCCGTGGATGCCGGCGAGGAGGTCTTCGAGGAGGTCGCGGGCGGGGCGCCGCGGGTCGAGGGGGGTCAGGCGCAGGCCGGTGTCCTCCGGGTCGAGGCCCCCGTCGCCGTCGCCCTCCGCGTACTCGGCGAGGGCCTCCTCGAAGTCGTTGAGCTGGTCCCGCAGGGCGGTGGGGTCGGGCAGCAGACCGTCGGCCACCTGCAGGGCGTGCCGGACGAGCCCGGCGACGGCGTCGTGCGGGGACGCTCCGGCGTCGATGAGTTCGAGGACGAGGGTGGGGGTCTCGTGGGCGAGCGCCTCGATGGCGTCGGCTTCGAGCACGACGGTGGCGCGGTCGTGGCCGGAGGCCTCGGCGGCGATCTCGGCCGCGGCGGTGAGCCAGTGGGCCGCGGCGACGGCCGCGGCGGTGGGGTCGATGCCGGAGAACAGCTCAGCGGGGCCGAACGGGTCCTGACGGAAGAGGTGGTCGGCGGCGGCGACCTGGGCGGGCGAGGCGTCCTCGCGACTGAGCAGGACGGCCTGCTGGGCGCGGCCGGAGAGGTCGCCGAGTTCGGCGCTCTCCACGGCGGCGAGCTCCTGGGCGGCCTCGGCCAGGACGGTGGCGGTGAGTTCCGGGTCGCCCAGGGCCACCAGGGCGCGGCCGATCCGGTTCGCGGACTCCACCAGGGGGCTGTAGGAGACGGTCAGCATCCCGCCCTGGGGCAGGTTGGGGCGGGCGACGGCGGCGGCGACCTCGCCGAAGGCCTCGCGCTCCCGCTCGCGCCGCCATCCCTCGCTGCCGGACTCCAGGGAGTCGGCGGCGCTGGCCGGGTGGGTGTAGGTGCGCCAGGCCGCCTCGGACAGCTGGGTGAGCGTGCCGGCCAGGCGCAGCAGCGCGGCGGTGTCGGCCTCGGCGGGAAGGACGGCGACGCGGGCGGAGAGGTCGCCGCCGCCGGTTCCCCAGGCGGCGATCAGCTCGTGTCGGGCGGGGTCGACACTGTAGCGGGTCATGGCGGCGCTCCTTCGGATCGTGTCGGCGCACCGACTGGCCTGAGGTGATTCTGGCGTGCGCCGCGGCCGGGGGTGAGCTTTTCCGCCCGGTGACGCACCGCACGGGGACGGGGTACTTCGGCGGAGCCTGCGGCACCCAGCCGACTTCGTCGGTGCAGCTCGTCCTCGGCTACGTGAGGTCCTTGCGCATCAACGTGCACACGGTCTCGTACCGTTCGACCGAGCCCTCCGCGGTCTCCACCTCCCAGGAGTCCGGTTCGCGGCCGTAGGCCCGGTAGCCGAGCCGCTCGTAGAGGGCGCGGGCCCTGGGGTTGCCCTCCTCCACGCCCAGTTCGGCCACCGTCAGGCCCCGGGCGGTGATCCGGGCCTCCGCGGAGGCGATCAGCAGAGTGCCGATGCCGCACGACCGGAGCGCCGGATGGACGCCGAGCTGCCAGAGCGTGCCGGCACCGCTCCTGACCGTGTAGTCGACGCCGCCGATCGCCACCGGCAGGCCGGCGGGCCCGTGCACGGCCAGGTAGTCGACCTCACCGCGCTCGGCCCGCCGCACTTGGTCGGCGAGCCGGCGCACGTGCAGGGCGGAGCCCGCCCAGCCGCACGAGGGCAGGTCCTCATGGGTGAGGTCGCGCACGGACAGCGAGACCCTGATGTCGGTCACCTGGACCACCTCCAGCCTGAGAGGCTCCACCACACGTCGGCGAGGCGCAACACCATTCGGGGCATCCGCCCCGGGGGCGGGGCGTTCGTCGCTCGTGCCGCGTGGCGCCCGGCTGGGTCAGGGGGTGGCGGGAGGCGGCGTCGCTCCCGTGGCGAGCTGCGCGCGGACCCGGGCGGCGAGAGCGGACATGTCGGCCGGGAACCGGGCTTCGAGGTCGATGCCGGTCTTCTCGGCGATCACCAGGAGGGAGAACAGGCAGTCCGACAGCTCGTGGGCGAGCAGCTCGCGGCCGCCCGCCACGTCGGTGCGGTGGCCCTCGTGGGCCATCACCGGCTTCGCGAGGGCCCCCACGTCGCCCACGGAACCGAGCGCGTGGTCGGTGAGGTCCCACCGGCGGCCGAGCCGCTGCTCGTTCAGCCGGTCGTAGGACTCGCGGACTTCGAGCACCGCGTCGTGCAGCCGCTCCCGGTCGGACATGGTCGGCTCCCGTACGGACGGCGCCGGGCGTGCGTCGCCATCACGTCGACGCGCGCCCGGCGATTCACCTGAGTCGCTGTCAGTCCCCGTTCTATGACGCCTCGTCAGTCCTGACAAGTCGAGTCCCGGTCGAACCTCTTCCGAGGGGTTCACCCTGCGGTACGTCGTGCCGTTCGATGGCGTCGTGGGTCAGCACCGATGGGCGGCTTCGCCCCGACCCCGTTCGGCGGCGGGGTCGGGGCGATGGTGGCCGCGTTCAGGCGACGTTGTCGCGCCGACGGCGGCGGAGGAGGGCGAAGGCGCCACCCGCGAGCGCCAGGGCCACGCCCGAACCGCCGACGAGCACGGGTGTCGAGGAAGGGGTGGCTGCCGACTTCTTCGCGACGCCGTAGCCGCTGGACATGCCCGTGGTGTCGTACACCGAGCCGGGCAGCTTGTCGGCGTAACGGGCCTTGACCAGCTTCTGGTAGGCGCTCAGCGAGACCGCCGACTGGCCGTCCAGCCCCTGCCGCGCCTGGTCGTTGAGGGGTTCGACCGTGGTGAGCTTCAGCTGGTACCAGCCGCGGATCTGCGGCTCGGAGAACACCAGCGTCCCCACCGTGGCACTGCCCGCGAACGTGGCGTCGCTGTCGCCCTCGCGCACGGCCGCCAGATGCCACCCGCCGCCCTGCGTGGGGGCGAGCATGACGGTGGCGTTCCGCCCGTTGACCGGGGCGTTCAGCGCGGAGACCAGATAGCTCAGCTTGACCGCCTCGGTGGCGATCGGCAGGGACGTCCCCGCGGCGAAGCCGGGAGTGATCTCGTTCAGCGCCAACGGGTCCTTGACGGTGAACGTCGGCAGGCCCTCGCACGGGTCGGCCTTGTCGGGGATCGCCTGCGGTGCGCCGACCGCGTCCCCCTGGGGCACCGGCACGCTGAGGAAGCGGCAGATGGTGGCGCGGACGTCGGCCGACTTCACCAGGTCGAGGGCGGCCTGGTAGTCCGGGATGTCCGCCGGGAGCGGGTCCATGGGCGCGGTCGCGTGGGCGGGGCCGGCGACTGTCAGCAGCGCGGCCGCGCTCAGTACCAGGACGGTGGTCAGGCGGGAGCGGCGGGAGGCCGCCCCCTTGCTGGACGTTCTTGCTCGGTGCATGCCGCCTGCCTTAACGGGAGATGCCGATCCGGGAGTGGGTCCACTTGAACGAGCTGTTGCTGACGTAGTCGTTGTAGTTCCACCACGTGTAGGTGGCGGTGTCCGGCCACGGGTCGGCGACGGCGATGGTGTTGTTCGACGTGTCGAAGCCGTAGACGACGTTCATGTGGCCACCGCCGGACGTCCACCCGATGCGGGCGGCGACCGGGCGGGCCGCCTTGACGTCGGTGTAGACCTGGTTGAACGTGGCCGCGCTGTTCAGGCCGGAGCCGGGGTGGGCCATGCCGAGGCTGTTCCAGCCCCTGGCCATGTCGTCGAGTGTGGCGGGCTGGTTGTTGCAGCCGTAGGAGGGCTGGGCCCGGGTGCAGAAGTCCGTCTGTGTGCTGCCGTAGCCCTGGAACTTGGCGATCGTCAGCCCGGAGGCGACCCAGCACCACTGGGTCTTCTCCTGTTTGTACATGCCGATGTTGTCCTGCCCCGCCTCGGCGTGGGCCGGGCTCCCTACGGCGGCGAGCAACCCCGAAACCGTCAGTGCGGCGGCCATCGTCGTGGCCGCGAACGTGGATCTGCCCATCTTCCTGCCTTCCCGCGAAGGTGCGATGCGTGCCGGGGATCTTGCGCAGCTATGACAGCACGAATTCGCGCTGTTACCCATGGTGTGTATAGAAACTGCACCTACAAGGACGAATCGTCATATATGCAGGGCAGACGACGCCGAGGACCTCACACCGGGGCAGGTGATCCCCGCGGTGCGGTCCCACGGCGGGGCCGGGGCGGGCGCGGGCGTCATCGCGGTTCACCCGGCCGGCGGGAGCGCGGGGGCGGCGGGGGATCGAGGCGGACGAGGTGGTGGTCGACTCCGCCGTCCGGCCGGTGCACCGTCCGGTAGGCGTACGGGGCGGCGCTGCCGGGGAGGACGGCGACGCCCTCCTCCACGACGTTCTGCTGCCGCGCGATCGCGCGCAGCCGCAGGTCAGCGTCGTCCGGCAGGTGCGGGTCGGGCGGTCGGCGGTGTCGGCCCACCGGTCTCACGCGCCGACGAGCGCACGCGGGTCGGACCCTTCGCCGCCCCAGCCGTGGGTGGAGAAGCCGCGGCCCCCGCCCCGGTAGAGCGTGAGGGCGGCGTGGGCGGTGGCGAACATCGGCAGCGGTGGCGCGTCGACCGGGGACCAGTGGGCGCCGAGGTGCTTGTCCGGCTCGGCGTTCGTCAGTTCACCGCTCCAGGCGGTGGCGAGGAACACCGACAGCAGGAACGGGCCCTCGCCGTCCCAGCCCTGGCGGACCTGGATCGTGTGCACGAGCCGTAGGCCCCCGGGATCGGTGATCAGCCCGGTCTCCTCCCGCAACTCGCGGGCGGCGGCCTCGTCGAGCCGCTCGCCCTCCTCGACCTTGCCGCCGGGGATCGTCCACGCCGGCGTCGCGTGCCAGCCGTGCGCGGCGTAGCGGAGCGTCGCGACCAGATCTCGGTGCTGGTCGTGGACGATGACGGACACGGCCTGGCGAAGGATCTCCACGGTGCTACCTCCGGGACTGCTCGGCTGACGGGGACTCGCGGTGGTCGGCGGGGTGCGGCGGTGCACCCGTGCTCAGGCCGGCCGGCGCGCCGTCTGGCCGGCGGTGAGCGTCAAGTGAGCTGTGGACGGGTCGAGTTCGCGTGGTCACCTCGGGTCGGGTGGCGTCTGATGATGGTGCTGTTCGAGTGCGGCGTTCAAGCGGATTTCCGTCGGGCGTGCCCGGGGCGAACGGGGACTTTTCGAGCACCCCCCGCGCTTCCGGGGACACCCCGAGGTGGTCGCGAGGGAGTGCGGCGAGGGTGGCGGAGCCCAGTGCACAGGCGGCGAGCGCGCGTTCGAGCACTGGCGGACCGTGCGGCTTCGCGCCGGTGGCGGGTGCTCGTCGGGTGGGGAGGGTGCGCGGCGGACAGCCGTCGGCGGATTCACCCCTTCGGCTGGCGAGCTGCCCGGGAAGGTTTGCGGCATCGGTATGTCGGGGTCGGGGGTCGGTCCGCAGACGTACCGCCCGCGGACCTCCTGGTCGCCGCCGAGATCGGGGAGAGTCACCTGATGGAGCGTCAAAATGACGATTGTGCCCGCACCTTCCTTACGACGCCTTTAAGCTTCCGCTGAATGGCGGGTGCTCCGTCACTCCACACGGCTCCTCAGGCGGCCGGGCGCAGGCCCTCGACGATGAGAGTGGGAATGACATCTACAAGTGATCGGTTGAACGGCTCCGCGCGCGGGCCGGGTTGGGGGCGGTCGGGCTCGCCCGGCCGCCGGGCCGTGGCGAGAACCGCGGCAGTGGCACTGGGGATCGCGGGCTGCTCGCTGGCCGTGGCGCCGGCGGCGTTCCCGCAGTCCGGCGACGGGTCGGTGACGGTCCGGGTGGTGCGGGCGGTGGACACGAGCGGGGTCTGGACGCCGGCGCTGGAACCCGGCCTCGCGGGTGTCACGGTGACGCTCACCGATGACGCCGGCACCGCGGTCCAGGGGGCGACGGCGGCGGACGGCACGGTCACCCTCGCCCCGGCGGCGAAGCTGTCCGGCGGCAAGTACCGCGTCCAGGTGGTGAATCCGAAGCCGGGCGTGCTGTTCCCGGCCTTCGCCTCCCGGGAGGGACTGGACGGCGCTCCGAACAAGCTGAGCAGCAACGAGGAGTTCGTCGACCTCTCCGGCGGCAAGAACGTCGCGTTCACCACGGGGCTGTGGAACCCCGGTGACTACTGCCAGAAGAACGCACCGCTGGTGACGACCTGTCAGCCCACCTCGCGCGAGGGCGGCGCCCAGCGCACGCTGGTGTCCTTCCCCTACAGCGCGCGCGGCCAGGACGGCGTGGACGTGAACGTCACGGACATCGCCACCGACGCCGAGACCGGCACGCTCTACGGCATCGGGTGGAACCGCTCCGACCGGCGGGTGTTCTCCTCCGCGCTGGCCAAGCGCACCACCGACTACGGTCCGGGCGGCGCCGGGGCGATCTACGTCACCGACCTCGCCCAGAAGAGGACCACCCTGTTCACCACCGTCCCGGAGGCCGGTGCGACGGTTCACGGCGGTGGCACCGACGACGCCTTCCTCGGTGTGCCGGGCAAGGAGAGCCTGGGCGGCCTCAAGATCACCGATGACGGCCGGGACCTGTTCGTCGTCAACCTCAACGACCGCAGGCTCTACCGCTACGACGCCACCGCGCCCACCGCGGCGGCGCCGAAGGCCTCCTACGCCGTCCCGGATCCGGGCTGCCCGGCGGCGGGGGACTGGCGCCCCTTCGGCCTGGGCCTCCAGGACGGCAAGGGCTACCTCGGCGGGGTGTGCTCCGGCGAGTCCACCGGCAAGGTCGCCGACCTCCGCGCGGTCGTCCTGCCGTTCGACCTCGCCACCGGGGTGTTCGGCAAGCCGGTGCTGGACCAGCCGCTCGACTACCCGCGGCAGTCGACCGTCGGCGGTGGCCCGTGCGACGGCGCGGGCTGGTTCCCGTGGACGAGCACCTACCCGACGTCGCAGAACGGCAATCCGTGCGGCGCCTCCATCATCGCCAACCCCGAGCCCGAGCTGGGCGAGATCGCCTTCGAGAGCGACGGCTCGATGCTGCTGGCCTTCCGCGACCGCTTCGCCGACCGCGCCCCGGCCGCCCCCGCACCGGGCTCCGTCGCCGTGGTCATGTCCGGCGGCGACCTGAACAAGGCCTGCCCGGCGGGCGGCACGTTTGTGCTGGACACCAACAACGGCTGCGGGCTCTCTCCCCGGGGCACCCGGTTCTTCGACACCAGCTGGGGCGGCCACCGCAACACGGCGTTCGCCGGCATGGCGCTCTCCAAGGCCGAGAACACCATCGCGGTCTCCGCCTTCGACCCCAACCACACCGCCTTGGGGTACGGCACGTCGTTCCTCCAGCGCGACGGGAAGCAGGACCCGAAGTTCGGCCTGCGACTCAACCCGCCGGGAACGGTGGCCCCGTTCGGCAAGGGCGCGTCGATGGGCGACCTGGAGGTCCTCTGCGACCAGGCGCCGCTGCAGATCGGCAACCGGGTCTGGTACGACCCGGAGCGCACCGGCGTCCAGCGCCCGGGCCAGCGTCCCGTCCCGGGCGCGACCGTCCACCTCTACGACGAGTCGGGGAAGCTCGTCGGCACGACGAGGACGACCACCCGCGGCGAGTACTACTTCGACGACTCCGACGTGGACGGCGGCCTCAAGCCGCGCACCAAGTACACCATCAGGCTGGACAACCCGGCCGACTACGCCAAGGGCGGCCCCCTGTACCAGTGGGTGCCCACCGACGCGGACGTCGGCGACAACCACTTCATCGACTCCAAGGGCGTCGTCCCCGACGGCGGACGGTTCCCCGAGCGGGCGCTGACCACCGGCGGGCCGGGCGAGAACGACCACACCTTCGACTTCGGGTTCCGCCGGCAGGAGGGCGCGCTGCGCCTGGTCAAGCACGACCAGGACGGCAAGCCGCTGGCGGGGGCGAGGTTCCAGCTGTGGCACGAGACGAACGGCACCGACGGGCTGCAGCCCACCGGTGACAAGCCGGACGCGAAGCTGGGGAGCCCGTGCACCACCGGCGCCGACGGCCTGTGCCGGGGCGCCGGTGAGCCGGGGACGTACTACTGGCAGGAGCTCAGCCCGCCCGAGGGCTACGCGGCGCCGGACACCACGGTGTTCGGTCCGCTGGTGCTGACGTCCGAGAACCTCGCGGACGGCGTCTCGGTCACGGCGGTCAACCGGCTGCTGCCCACCCCGTCGCCCACCCCCACGCCCACCCCGTCGCCCACGACGCCGGCCGCGACGCCGACCCCGACGGAGACGGCCGGCGTACCGCCCGCGTCGAACCCGCCGGAGCCGCCCGTCGTGCCGGCCGCCGCACCGGGCCCGCCGAGGCCCGCGCCGGGTTCGCCCCTGGCGAGCACCGGCACGGGGCCGCTCGTACCGATGGCCCTCGTCGCCGTGGGGCTCACGGCGCTCGGCGGGGTGCTGGTAGGACTGCGCGGGCGTAGGGCCCGGCACCGGTAACACCCCGGCCCGGCCGTCGCAGCCCGACGGGCCGGCGGCCGGCAGGGGCGGATCGGGCGGGTTCGCGGACCATCGGGTTCGCGAACCCGCCCGAGTGTGTCACCGACGTGAGAGAAGGCATGGTCATGGCCCGGAGCAAGTCCGGCGACAAGACGGCCGGGCGGAAGCCCGGTGACAGCACGGCCGGGACGAAGCGCGGCGACAAGACGGCCGGGCGGAAGCCCAGCGGTTTCATGGCCCGGTGGAAGTCCGGCGGCGCCACGGCGCGGGAGCGGCCCGGCGGCGCCCGCGCGCCGCGGCGGGCCGGCTGGCTCCGGGTGCTGCTGGCGGTCACCGTGTGCGGGGCCGCCACGGGCGGCGTGGTCGTCTACCGGAACGTGTCCGACAGCACCACCAGCCGGCCGGTGACCGTCGACGAGGCATCGCGCATCGCGGTGTCGCGCCTCAACCTCTACCAGGCGAGCCCGGCGACGGTGACCCTCACCGCCGCCGAGGGCGGTGGCGTGGTGGTGCGGGTGGAGGGAGTCGTGGACTACCGCACGCACCGGGCGGCGGGCCGTTACCGGGTCACCGGGCCCACGGGTGAGCTGGACCACGGGCTGATCGTGTGGGACGGCGCCGGCCTGGGGCTGGCGCCGCAGGCGGGTGAAGGCGGCGGCCCGGCCTGGCAGCAGGCCGAGCACATCCCCCGCCCGGGCTGGTCGCCGCGCGGTTACACGGCGGACCCCCTGGACTCCGGCCTCCAACTGCTGATCCAGCTGGGCGCGGACCGGCCCGACAACCCGTTGCTGCTCGCGCAGTCCGGTCCGCGATGGCTGGGCCGCGACCTGATCGACGGCCGGAGCTACGACCGGTTCTCCGGGCCGCGCTCCGGTGACGCCGCGCACGGGGCGGGCGCCGACGGTGAGTTGTCGCCGCTGACCTACTGGATCGACGGTGACGGCGGTCTGCGGCGGGTGACGATGCGGATGCCCGGCCTCGGCACCCCGACGACCGTCGAGATCACCGGGCGCGACGAGGCGGCGAAGCTGCCCGAGGCACCCTGGGCCGCCGGCTGCAACCCTCCGGCTGGGCCCGCTTCTTCAGCGCCATGCCGAGCAGGAACAGCGCCGACAGCACGGCCGC
>NZ_JBEXYD010000048.1:0-60226 GCF_040630735.1 Kitasatospora sp. NPDC005748 | reverse complement strand
AGCTACCTCGCAGGCCTTCACCTCCGCGCCTCGATGATCTGGATAGACGACCTCGTACGACCGCTCCACTGATCACAACATCACACAGGCCCTAGAGGGGAAGACACGTCGGCACATCCCGGACTATCTCCTGCTCACCGGGCAAGTGCCGGTGGTTGTCGACGTCAAGCCGTTGCAGCGGTTGTCCAGGCCGGAGGTGGCGTTCACCTTCGACTGGACCCGGAGGGCGGTGGAATCTCGGGGATGGGAGTACGAGGTCTGGAGCGAGCCTCCGGCCGCAGAGCTGGAGAACATCCGGTTCCTCGCGGGTTATCGCAGGGATTGGCTGTTCAACCCCGAGATTTTGGAAGCGCTGCGGGATGCGGATCTCGACGGGCTGCCTCTGGGACAGGCCATGGGGTGCCTGCCGGATCATCCGGAACCTCAAGTCCGTTCCGCTATCTACCATTTGCTCTGGAAGCAGGCTTTCGTCACCGATCTCGACCAGCCTCTCGGCCCTTCGCACATCCTGCGGAGGTCAGCGTGAGCAGGGCGGCGACCCGAGTCGGAGTTGGTACGCGCTTCCGCTACGACGGGGAGTCCGTCGAGGTGGTGGAGATGGCCGTGACCACGGCGGGCAACGAAGTCGTCCTGAAGGATGGTCACGGGCGGCTTCTGCGGCTGTCGCTCAAGGAGTTGCTTTTCTCTGACCGAGCCGCGATCAGTCCTGATGGCCCGGGACCGGCCGCAGATGACGAAGGCGAGATCGCCTCCGTGGTCCTCGGGCAGCTCGATGCGGAGGAGAGACAGAAGGTCCTGGAGCGAGCTGGGCACGTCCGCGAGGTACTGACCGGCTACCGCTCCGGCAGCAGGGAGTTGGCGGCCGACGACGAGCCGAAGGCCGCCTACGTCACAGCAGTGCCGATGGAAGCGAGGAAGGCTGCCAAAGCGGCGGAACTTGGCGTGACGGCCCGCACCATCGAGCGCTGGGTCGCTGGATTTCTCCAGCATGGCGAGGCCGGCCTTGCACCGGGGAGGACGCGTTCGGAGCGGTCACAGAGCTCGGTCGATGACCGGTGGGTGGAGACTGCGGTGGAGGTGATGGTCGAGCACGCCGACCAGTCGCGGCCGTCGCGGACGATGGTGATCGAGCGGACCCGGGCCCGGGTGATTGCGCGGTTCGGTGAGGGAGTGGTGCCACAGCCGAGTCGGGCGACGGCGTTTCGGCTGATGGAGGAGCTGGAGCGACGCCATCCACTGTTCCGGCTGAGTACGAAGCGCAACCGGGACATTGCCGGTCGGCCGGAGGGCCCCTACGGCAAGCTGCGGCCCACGCGGCCGGGCGAGTACCTGGTGATGGACTCCACCCGTCTGGATGTCTTCGCGTTCGATCCGCTGACGCTCAAGTGGGTGCAGGCCGAGTTGAGTGTCGGGATGGACTGGTACACCCGCTGCATCACGGGGATCCGGCTCACGCCGGTCTCGACTAAGGCGGTGGATGTCAGCGCGGTGCTTTTCCAGTCGTTTCGGCCGAGGCTGGCCGGACGGGACTGGCCGCGGCACGCGGTCTGGCCCGAGCACGGCATTCCCCGCACCGTCCTGGTCGATGTCGAGGGCGTCACCGGGCCGGGGCTGGCCTCGCCGCCCCTGGTTCCCGAGACGCTTGTGGTCGACCACGGCAAGGTCTACGTCTCGGAGCATCTGACCAGCGTCTGCCGCCGGATGGGCATCTCCATCCAGCCGGCCCGCCTGCGGACGGGCCGCGACAAGGGACCGGTAGAGCGCTACTTCCGGACCCTGCGGGAAGGGCTGCTGCAGGTGCTGCCCGGCTACAAGGGGCCCGACATCCACTCGCGGGGTGAGAGCCCCGAGGATGATGCGTTCTTCTTCCTCGACGAGCTGGAGGCGATCATCCGGGAATGGACCGCGACGGTCTATCACTGCAGGCCGCACTCCAGTCTGGTCGATCCAGGGCTGCCGGGGCTGCGGATGTCCCCGGCGAAGATGTTCGAGCACGGCATGGCGCGGGCCGGCTACATCGAAGCACCCCGCGACCGGGACCTGGCCTTTGAGTTCCTGAAGACCGAGTGGCGCACGGTCCAGCACTACGGGGTGGAGATCGGCCGCCGCCGTTACAGCGGCCCGGGCCTGCCGGAGTCGGGCATCCGCAGTCCCTACGACTCGCCGATGAAGAACGGCTGGCCGTTCCAGGTGGACCCCGACGACATCACCCGGATCTACTTCCGCGATCCGGCGACCGGGTCCTGGCACACGCTGGTCTGGGAGCACGCACCGTCGGCCGAGATGCCGCTGAGCGAGGACGCGTTGATGTTCGCCCGCCGGCTGGCGGCCTCGAAGTATCGCTTCCCCGACGACCGGCTCGCGGTTGCCGATCTGCTGGAACGGTGGAATCTCGGGCTGGGCACGACGCTGGCCGAACGGCGCATGGCCCTGCGGCTCTCCCGTGAACAGGCTGCGATCGAACTGCCAGAGACCGAGGCCGAGACGGTCATCTCGCTTCCGTCCGTGCGTAAGGCCATTGGGGCGGACCCGGAGATGGTGGAGCGCAAGCGACCGGAGCCGACGGAGCTCGGCGATGACGATCAAGCCGACCTGGAAGACCTCGCCGACGTGGACGACTTCTATGCGGACGCCCTGGAGGACGTGTGACCAGCACGGCCAGCCCGCCTGGCCCGGCGAACCTGGCGCTGTCCCGGAAGGAGGACTTCAAAGCCTTCGCCGACAGACCACGCCGCACCCAACCCGACGCACTGACGAGCGCTCAACTCAGGGCTCTGAGCCCGTCGGCACGAGCCGAGTACAACCGCAGCCGGCGGGAGTGGCACGCCAACCTCGGACCGCTCAGAACACCGCAACTGGTTGAGCTTCATGAGGATTTGTGGGACATCGTCGACAGCAACTTGCAGGACGGTGACAAGGCCAAGGGAGCTATCGCGGTCGATGCCTTTCCCGGTCTGGGCAAGACCACCTCGGTGCTGGCGTTCGCCCGGGCGTTCCATCGCCGGGAGATAGCCGAGCAAGGAGAGTTCACCGCCCAGGGGAACGAACGGGTTCCGGTCTGCCGGGTCGGTCTGACCGGCAACACCGGCATGAAGGACCTCAACCGGGCCATGCTGGAGTTCTTCGGCCACCCGGGGCGCAACCGCGGGACGACCGCCCAGCTCGGCCAGCGAGCCCTGGACTGCGTGCTCTCCTGCGAGGTCCGTCTGCTCGCATTGGACGATCTTCACTTCCTGAAGTGGCGTAGGACGAACGGCATCGAGGTCAGCAATCACCTCAAGTGGATCGCCAACGAGTTCCCGGTGACCCTGCTGATGGCCGGCGTTGGACTCGCCGACAAAGGTCTGTTCAGCGAGGGCGGCACCAAGGGCGACGCGGTCATGGCCCAGACAGGGCGCCGCACCACGCGGCTCGGTATGCGGCCGTTCACGATCGAGACCGAGAAGAACCGCCGGGAGTGGCGGCAGATGCTGCGAGCCCTCGAAAAGCGTGTGGTCCTGGCCGACAAGCATGACGGCATGCTCACGGACGACCTGTCCGACTATCTCTTCGCCCGCAGCACCGGACACATCGGCTCGCTGATGACGTTGATCAACCGCGGCTGCCAGCGGGCCGTCCGAAGCGGCGAGGAAACACTCAGCCAAGACTTGCTGGACGGCGTGAAGAACGACGAAGCGTCCGAGAAGGCCCGCCAGGAACTCGAAGCCGCCCTCGAGAAGAGGCGACTGACAAGCCGCCCGCAGACCACACGCAGGAAATCGGCATGACCGGTGCCCCAAGAACGCTGCCGATCCGGATCGACCCCCTGCCTGGCGAAGCCCTCGACTCCTGGCTCGAAGCCCTGGCCCATCGGCTGGACACCCCACTTGGCGACGTACGGTCGCATCTCGGCTTCCCGGTGAGAGACCGATCCGGGAACCACCTCAGGGACATCCCGCCGGACTGGACGATCGCGCTGCGTGAGCACGAGACATCGGCCGTCGCGCACGCGAGCGGACTCTCGCCGGCTCTGATCACGACCATGACGCTGGCCCACTACGACCAACGCGCCCTGCGTATCGACCTGGCCCGCCGGCACGTCGACCGCCGGGTGCTCTGGGGCCGCGGCCGGGGTTCGCGGTTCTGCCCGGACTGCCTGGCCGGCTCCGGCGGCCGCTGGCAGTTGGCCTGGCGCCTGGGATGGGCCTTCGCCTGCCCCCGCCACCGTCGCCTGCTCGCGGACTGCTGCCCGAACTGCGGGCGTGTCCAGCGGGAGCGACCCCGTTCCGGCCGGGTCGTTCCCCAGCTGGGCATCTGCGGCAATCCCCCCTCACAACCCGGCAGAGCGATATCCGGTGACTGCGGCTTCGACCTCACCAAGACCGGAACGCTTCGGCTGCCCGCAGGCCATCCAGCGCTGACCGCCCAGGACCGGCTGCTGGAGATCATCGAGTCCGGGGCAGCCGCCTTCGGTGCCTACACCGTCAGCCCGCAGCCAGCACTCGACGCCCTCGCGGACATCCGAGCCTTCGGCGGACGAGTGCTGGCGGACCTCCCCGCTGGTGTCATCAAGAAGCTGCTGCCCGCCGACCTCGCCGACGAGCACTTCACGCCTGACCCCAGCTCCCGACTCGCATCCCGGGCCGTGGAGCGGCCCGGCTTCATGGCCCCGCCACGGGCCGTGAGCGCTGGCGCCGCGATGACCATCGCACTGCGAGTCCTTGAACACCGGGATGTCCACCAGGCCGGGAAGGCGATGCGCGGACTGCTGGAGGCGATGCGCGAAGAGCTCTGGCAGATCAGTGCCACGAGCATCGACAGCTGGGGACGCGGCCTGAGCCCCGTGCTCAACGCGGTGCACTTGGTCGCGCTCGCCCCATCGTTCCGGCCCAGTGACCAGCTCCGCTTCCGTACGGTGACCAGCATGCCCAGCAGACCGAACCTCACGGACACTGAGCTGGCGCGCCGAGCCCGGAACATAGCCAGCACATTCTGGCCGGCCTGGGCAGTACGGCTCACCCCGTCGGAAGGGGTCTACCCTCGTGTTCTCGCGCCCGTCCTGGCCAGCGCTCTCCTGATAATCGGCAGTCGGACCAGCCTTGATGACGTGGCCCGGCACCTCGGCGCAGTCGCTGACGGCATCGACATCTCCCGGATCTTGCAACTGCTGAACGATCAGCCGAAATGGCCGGACATGATGACCGCCCTGGTCCGCCTGGCCGACTACCTCGACTCCAACGACATTCCCATCGACTACCAGCGGCGCCGCCGCCTCGACTACACCAACCTGCTGCCGCACGAGCGCTGGCTCGACATCTGCCGCAGCACCGGCACATCGCCCGGCCAACGCCGACGAGAGCAGATCATCCGCTGCCGGTTGTTCCAACGCATCAGTGGCCTGCCGACCGAAGCCGTCCCCGGCTACCGCCAGGTCGACGAAGCACCCTTCAGGGCCGAGGTCGCCCGAGCTGCAGCCCTCCAAACACCCGAGCTGGCCAAGGAACTGGACCGCGCAGCTATGGACTTCCTGGCAGCCCACGACATCCACGACGAGCCGGTGACCTGGCAGCCGCCCACCTCCCTGCTCGACGGACTGGACCTGCCCGGACCCGACCCCGCTCGCATCGAGGTCCCGCGCCTGCACCAGCTCATCCGCCAGCGCAAGAATCCGGTGCAGTACGCGGCCAGGGCACTCGACACCAGCGTCGAGGCGATCCGCTATGTACTGGACGAGCATCCCGCTCCCGCACCGCTGCCGACCAGGTCCGTTGCCAGAGCGACAGGCGCCACCCGTCACCGAGCCCGCCAAGAGGTGCCGAAGGAGACCTTCGTCCGCCTCTACCTGCACGAGCACCAATCCCTGAACCAGATCGCCGCCCTCACCGGCTTCTCTCGCAAGGTGCTCGCCCCGCTTGCGCACGAGTACGACATCCCGCTCCGCGACGGCCCACAGGACTACAAGCCCCGAGGAACCGTCGAACCGGACTGGCTGATTGAGCAGTACGTCAACCGCCGCCGGACCCTTGCAGACCTCGCCCACGAGAAGGGGATGAGCACCGCGAACATGGCGCGCTGGGCCAAGACCCACAACATCCCGCTGCGATCACGCGGAGGATCCAGCCACAGCCGGTCACTTCGCGCTGCCGACCAGGCCGATCGAGCGCCGACCATCCTGCGGCCGGCTCTCAGTGGCCAGGGGGCCAACGAACGCCTGAGCCGATTCGCGGCCGCATCCGCCTACCCCAGCCTCAGCGCGGCGGCGAGCGGCCTCGGTTTCAACACCTTCACCCTCGTCGCGCAGATCAACCGGATCGAACGAGAGCTTGGCGGACCGCTGCTGGTCAGAGCCGAACGCGGCCGACCCATGACGCTGACCCCCTTGGGGAAGAGGGTGCTCAGAGCTATTCGCACGTCTCAAGATGGTGCAGCGTCATGAATCCGAAGTTCACTCCAGGTCGGAAAGGCGATGGAAGGCTCCGTCGAAGTCTCCCGACGCAAGCAGTTTGGTGATCACGCCCACCATGCCCTGGATCCCAGGATCTTGAACGATCAGCCCGTCCAAGCACCAGAAGCACCGACCACCTGCCGCTTCTCCGGTCTCCTCCCGTTTCCTCATCAGCCGGTCCACCTCGGGGAGGGTGAAGATCGTCGCACTCCAGCGAGAGCCATCGGGGAGGTGAACCTCGACATCCACATTGCAGACCTCATCGAGCACCTCATCAGGGCTTGGGAGGAAGAGTGCCTCGAACCCGTCTCGGCGGGCACGGTAGTAGGGGCCATCCCATCCAGCGTCGGTCTGCGGCTTGCTCGTTGTAGTGGTCACAGCAGGAGCATCCCAGTAGTTCAGATGGCCATCCAACGGGAATTGGACACCGCGACGGCTGGAGAGCAGAGCACCGCCATCGTGGGCCCGTGAAGACTAGGAGCTGCAGGGTGCGATTAGATGTTGCTGGGGAAAAGACCGTGACGGTGTCGGCGTCTGCTCCTATCTTCAGACCATGACCGTCACCGCACGGCGGGAGCTGGTGAGCCCCGCAACCCGAAACGCTTTCCGCTCTCTGGCCACGGACCTGACCATCCGGATCGTGGCCGAGTTGTGGGAGGACCATGGCTTCGCGCCTATCCCGCCAGATGAGCTGAAGTACCAGGACTCAGGCCAGCGGCGCACCGAGTTCATGCTGTATGCGGAGGGCGTGGACTGGTCGGATCCGAACCACGTTCGGCGTGCCCTACTCGTCTTCGAGGACTTCATCCGCACCTATCGGAGCCCGGACGACCAAGGAACGCCAAAGTGGCTGGACGACATCAGAGTTCGCTTGGAGCGGGACGGCTTCGCCCTCGACAAGGAGGGGAAGATCTCCTGGTCAAGCCCGCCGGTGCTGGCCCGTGACCTCAGCACCCTGAGCGATGCATCAGGAATCACGATCGAGCTGGAGCGCATTCGACGGGACCTGACCACCGACCCCCATGGGGCCATTGGCGCGGCCAAGCAACTCATCGAAGCGACCGCGAAGACCGCTCTTCGGGAGCTGGGCATCGTGGTGGACAGGAACGCCGCGCTCCCTGCCCTGATCAGTACGGTCCAGAAGGCATTGAAGCTCGATGCTGCCTCGGCTCCGGATGGACCCGACGGCAGCAAGGCCGTGAAGAAGATTCTCTCGGGGTCGGTGAACATCGCGATCGGTGTCGCCGAACTGCGTAACCAGGGCTTCGGCAGCGGTCACGGTCAGGCGAGCGCACCGTCCGGGCTCGGAGTGCGTCATGCCCGCCTGACGGTCAACGCTGCTGTGACCTGGTGCGAGCTGATTCTCGACACGCTCTCGGACCCTGCCGCTCCGTGGCGCAACGCCAAGGTCTGATCCACTCGGGAAGAGCCGGGCCACCCCCGAGTTCTGTCGGACTGGGAAGGCACAATCGGCGCATGTCTGAGACCTTCGTCGACCTTGGATCCGTCAATGTGCCGTCTGGTGTGCTGGTGCTCGGCATGGCTGGGTGGATCGACTACTGGCGGGAAATGGGTCAGCTGCTGTCCGAGCGCGCCCGGACAGCAGCGTCGTCGGGAGGAAGCCATCTTCGTGAGTGGCTGTGCGAGGCGGTCGCGGTCCCGGCTGCCGATGACCGGCCCCTGAGGGTAAGGGCGACCGCCTCGCCGTCCCCCTTTGATGAGGAACCGACGATCGCGATCCTGGAGATCAGCCTCGGTGTCCAGTGGCCGGAGACCGCGGACCGGTCGGTGCCGATCCGGCTCGGGGACCTGCCCGTCGACCGTTGCGGCATGGTTATCGGCGACGCCGCAGGTCTGGACGCGTGGACGGGAATGGGCGGCGAGCCGGCCGATGGGCTCGCCGACGTCTTCTACTGGGGCCTGTACGCGGACGACGCGCACGCGGAGTTTGGCGGTGAGCGGATCGCGCAGCACGGCGTCGACGGACCGCACGGGTGGCTCGACCTCACGCTGGCCGAGGCGGCCGCCCGTGCAACCGAACTCACTGCCTGGTGCGACCGCCTCCACGGCAAGGGCCTTGTGGTCTCGGTCGACAAGCACACCGACGACCACCGTTTCCGTCGAGCCGGGTGGCACCATCCGCTCCGCGTCGGAGCGATCGAGGTCGGCGGCTGCCAGGTGCTCGGCATCGAATGGGACCAGGGCGACCATTCGATGAGGCACCGCGGTGAGCGGGACGCCGGCCAGGTCTATCCGGTCACGCTCGAAGCCGACGAGGCGGGCGAGATGGTGATGCGATGGACCATCCCGCCCTACGACTTCGACGACGAAGACGAGTAACGAGCTCAGCTCTGGGGATCCGCCACCGTGGTGAGACTGATCAACCTCGACACGCAGTGAGACAGATCGGGGAACCGCAGGTCACAGCAGTGGTCTCCGACACGAGCCGCGAGACCCTACACCGCTCCGGCCGTGCGAAGGGCCCGTACCCGGTGGGGTACGGGCCTTCGCGTCGCCGGCTCGCGACGGCGCGCTGGGGTGGCGGGGCGTCAGAGCGTCACGGTGGCGCGGAAGACGGTGGCGTCGTCGCCGTCGAGGCGGGTGGCGGTGCCGGTCGCGGGGAGGAAGACCGACCCGCCGCGGGCGAGGTCCAGCACGGTGCCGTCGGCGGCGGTGAGCCGGGCCCGGCCGGCGGTGCAGAGCAGGATCTGCGGGGCGCGGCCGTCGAGTTCGCGCTCCCGGCCGGTCAGCACGAAGCGGGAGAGCCGGAACTCGTCGATCGGGACGGGGAAGAGCTCCTCCCCGGGGGTGGTGTCGACGGCGGTCGGCAGCAGCAGCTCCGGCGCTCCGGGGGTGAAGTCCACCACCTTCAGCAGCTCCGGCACATCGATGTGCTTGGGCGTCAGCCCGGCCCGCAGGACGTTGTCGGAGTTGGCCTGCAGCTCGACGCAGACGCCGTGCAGATAGGCGTGCGGCACGCCCGCGCCGAGGTAGAGCGCCTGGCCGGGCCGGAGCCGGACGGCGTTGAGCAGCAGGCCGCCGATCAGGCCGCGGTCGCCGGGGAACTCGCGGGTGATCCGGCCGTAGAGCGCGTAGGGGCCGTCGGGGTCGCCGGCGGCGGCCTTGTCCACCGCGTCGGCGGTCTCCCGGACGGTCGCGGCGGCCGTGGCCTCGTCCATGGTGAGGATGGCGGCCAGTGTGGCGCGCAGGGCCTCGGCCTCGTCCTCGGCGCCGAGCAGCGCGATCAGCGGGTCGAGTGCCGGCACCCGCAGCCCGGCCATCAGGGCGGCCGCCCCGGCCGGTGTCCGGAAGCCGCAGAGACCGTCGAACTCGTCGAGCGCGCAGATGAGTTCGGGCTTGTGGTTGGCGTCCCGGTAGCTGCGGTGCGGGGCGTCGAGCGGCACGCCCAGGGCGTTCTCGGCGGCGTACCCGGCGCGGGCCTGGTCCAGGGTGGGGTGCGCCTGGATGGAGAGCGGGATGCCGGCGGCCAGGACCTTGAACAGGAACGGCAGGGCGGGGCCGAACCGGGCCACGGTGGCGGCGCCCAGCTCGCCCTCGGGGTCGGCGGCGATGAGCTCGTCCAGCGGGCGGAGCCCGTCGCCCCGGTCGGCGCGGGAGGGCGCTCCGGGGTGGGCCCCCATCCACAGCTCGGCCTGCGGTTCCCCGGTCGGTTCCTGCCCGAGCAGCTCGGGGAGCGCGGTGTGCGACCCCCAGGCGTACGGGCGGACAGTGTTGACGAGCCTGTCCATGCGCGCGGTCCTGCTCCTCTGCTGCTGTGCCTGGTGTGCCGGATCGCCGGGAGACGGCCCGGCGGGCGTGTGGTCCGGGCAAAGGCTGGGCATCGACCCTAGCCGACCGGTGCCGTCGGAAGGGAAACGGCCGGGGTCGGCCGGGAGTGCCAGAGCCGTACCGGCTGTTCGAGGACGCGGTAGTAGGATGCCAGGACGCAGTAATTTCCACAGTGGTTTCCAGGTCGGCGGGATGCCGACGGGGACTGCGTCTCAGAGTGCGGGCAACGGTGACTGGCACTTCCCGCCACCGGCCGAGAGGTTTGTACGTGACCGTGAACCAGCAGAGTTTTGCTGATCTCGGCAGGGTGCTGGTGATCATCCCGACGTTCAACGAAGCGGAGAACGTCGAGCGGATCGTCGGACGGGTCCGTGCGGCCGTGCCCGAGGCCCATGTCCTGGTCGCCGATGACAACAGCCCTGACGGGACCGGCGAGCTGGCCGACAAGCTGGCCGCCGAGGACCCGAACGTGCAGGTCATGCACCGTCGGGGCAAGGAGGGGCTGGGCGCCGCCTACCTGGCGGGCTTCCGCTGGGGCATCGACAACGGCTACGACGTCCTGGTCGAGATGGACGCGGACGGCTCGCACCAGCCCGAGGAGCTGGACCGGCTGCTGGGCGCGCTGCGCGGCGCCGACCTGGTGCTCGGCTCGCGCTGGGTGCCGGGCGGCCGGGTGGTGAACTGGCCGAAGTCGCGCCTGCTGCTCTCGCGCGGCGGCTCGACGTACTCGCGGCTGATGCTGAACGTGCCGATCCGGGACGTCACCGGCGGCTACCGGGCCTTCCGCAAGGAGACCCTGCTCGGCCTGGGCATGGACGAGGTCGCCTCGGCCGGCTACTGCTTCCAGGTCGACCTGGCCTGGCGCACGGTGAAGGCCGGCTTCAAGGTGGCCGAGGTGCCGATCACCTTCGTGGAGCGCGAGCTGGGTGCCTCCAAGATGAGCCGCCACATCGTGCTGGAGGCGCTCTGGCGCGTCACCTCCTGGGGTGTCGCCGACCGGGTCGCCAAGCTGACCGCCCGCGCGAAGGGCTGACCGGCGGCCGAAGAGACCGACCGCGCCCGGGCCCGCCTGTGAGAACAGGCGGGCCCGGGCGCTTCGTGCTGTCCGGGGTGGGCCCGTCCGGCGGGGCGGGCGGGGTGCGGCGCGGGCGGGTCAGCAGGAGCCGGGCTGCTTGAGGGCGCTGTCCGGCAGGTAGCGGTCGGCCCAGACGGCCAGCTCGGTCAGGGCCGGGCGCAGCGCGGCGCCCGCCTCGGTGAGCCGGTAGCTGACGCGCAGCGGCGGGCCCTCGTCGACCTGGCGCAGTACGAGCCCGGCCTCGGCCAGTTCGGTGAGGCGGTCGGAGAGCATGCGTTCGCTGATGCCGGGGACGGCCCGGCGCAGTTCGGAGAAGTAGCCGGGCCCGTTGTTGGTGAGCGTGGCCACGATCAGGCCGGTCCAGCGCTTGCCGAGCAGGGTGAACACCCGGGTCAGCGCGATCTCCGTGCCGGTGCAGGCGACCGCCGCCGCCCCGTGTTCCCCGGGGGTGGCGTGGACCTGCTCGGTCACCTCTTGCTGGGCCATGGGTACAGCGTACCGGTCTGTCCACTAGTGACTGCAGAAAAGTAAGCTGCTACGGTACTGATAGCTGCGGCGGAAAGAGCAGCTGCTTACTTTGATGGAGGTTCGCCATGCCCACTCTGCTGCACATCGACTCGTCCGCGTTCACCGACGGCTCGGTCTCCCGCGAGGTCTCGGCCGCCTACCGGGCCGCCTGGCAGGCCCAGCACCCCGACGGCACGGTGATCCACCGCGACCTCGCCGCCCTGCCGGTGCCGCACCTGGACGCCCACGGCATCTCCGCGGCCTTCACCCCCGCGGAGGGACGCAGCGCCGAGCAGGCGGCGGCCTTCGCGCTGCGCGAGGAGCTGATGGCGGAGCTGGAGCGGGCCGACGCGATCGTGATCGGCACCCCGATGTACAACTTCACGATCCCGTCCAGCCTCAAGGCCTGGCTGGACCAGGTGATCCTGATGGGCCGCACGGCGGGGGACACCCCCTCGGCGGCCGGGACCCCGGTGACGGTGGTCGCGGCCCGCGGCGGCTCCTACGCGCCCGGCGCCCCGCGCGAGCCCTACGAGTTCGTCACCACCTACCTGGAGAAGGTGCTGACCGGGATGCTCGGGCTGGAGGTCGAGTTCATCGTCCCCGAGTTCACCCTGGCGGCGACGGTGCCGGCGATGGCGGACTTCGTGCAGCACGCCGCCGACTCCAAGGCCCGGGCGCTGGAGGACGCGGCGCGCCTGGCCAAGGCCTCGGCCGCCTGACGGCGCCGTACCCCGCGCGGAAGGCGCGCCCCGCCGGGCGCGCCTTCCGCGCAATCGGCGGGCCGTGCTCCCATGCTGTAGGGCGCAGGGAGTCCGAGCGCCGACCGGAGGGAGCAGCCAGTGACGTCGTCCTCGCCCGAGGGGAGCGCCGCCGCGGAACGCGCGGGCGCCGCGGACGGCGACCGGGCCGGGGCGGACGGGGCGGACGCGGCCGGGACGGCCGGTGTCCGGCCGCTGGAGATCGCCGTGTTCACCGGTCCCGAGTCGGCCTTCTTCGCCACCTCGACCCTGATCCTCGGCGAACGGACCGCGATCCTGGTCGACGCCCAGCTCACCCGCAGCGCCGGCCGCGAGCTGGCCGAGTGGGTGGCCGGCAAGAACCGACGGCTGCTGGCCATCGTGATCACCCACCAGCACCCCGACCACTACTTCGGTGCCGAGGAGGTGCTGAAGCTCTTCCCGGAGGCGCAGCTGCTGGCCGCGCCGCCGGTGGTGGACGGCATCCTGCGCACCGCGGCCGCCAAGGTCGCCCAGTGGAAGCCGGTGTACGGCGACGACATCCCCGACCACCCGCTGGTGCCCGCGCCGCTGCTGCCCCAGCCGCTGATGGTCGACCGCCAGGTGATTCCGGTGCTGCTGTTCGGGCAGGGCGACTGCGAGGGGTCCACGGTGGTCCACGTGCCCAGCATCCGCACCGTGCTCGCCGGTGACTTCGTCTACAACGGCACCCACGTCTGGACGGCCGACACCACCCCGGAACAGCGCACCGCGTGGGTGCGCAACCTCGGCCGGATCGCCGAACTCGGCGCCGACCGCGTGATCGCCGGGCACCGGGCGCCCGAGCAGGACGACGACGCGGACCGGGTGCTCGCCTTCACCGGTGAGTACCTCCAGGACTTCGACCGGCTGCTGGCCGCACACCCGGACGACGCGGAGGCGCTGGTCGCCGCGGTGGGCGAGCGGTACGGGGAGCTGACCCTGCCGGCCATCCTGGAACTGAGCGTCGCCGCCAACCTCGCCCGCCCCCGCCCCCGCCCCCGCCCCCTGCCGGACGAGGACGGGATCGTCGACGCCGAACTGGTCGACGAGGACCCCGAGGACTGAGCCGGGGCGGACCGGGCGCCGCGGCGCGGATACTGGCGGCATGACGCCGTACGACGTGATCGTGCCCGCCGGGGGCGCCGCCCGCCGGCTCGGGGGAGCGGACAAACCCGGGCTGACCGTCGGTGGGACGGCCCTGCTCGACCGGGTGCTCGCCGCCGCCGCCGGTGCCCGCACCACCGTGGTGGTCGGCCCCGCCCGGCCCACCGCCCGGACCGGGATCCGCTGGACCCGCGAGCGGCCGCCCGGCGGCGGACCGGTAGCGGCCGTCGCGGCCGGTCTGGCCGAGGTGACGGCCGAGGTGGTGCTGCTGCTCGCCGCCGACCTGCCGTTCCTGGACGCGCGGACCGTCGGGCGGCTGACCGGGGCCCTCGCCGGGGCGGGGCCGGAGACCGGGGCGGTCGTCCTGGTCGACGCCGCCGGCCGCGACCAGCCGCTCGCCGCCGCCTACCGCACCGCCGCCCTGCGCGCCGCGCTGGCCGCCGCCGGGGACCCGGCCGGGCTGCCGCTGCGCCGGCTGACCGGCGGCCTGCGCACCCTGCGGCTGGCCGACACCGACGACGTGAGCCACGACTGCGACACCTGGGAGGAGCTGGAGCTGGCCCGGGAACGGGACCGCTCCCGCTGACGCCCGCCGCCCCCTCTCGTGGGGCGCCGCCGGCCGGTTCACGGGGGCCGGCGGCCCCCGTGCGGGAGACGACGCGCGGCGCTCATCGGGGAAACATCCCGGGGAAACCGCCGATCAGGCAGCATGGGGCCCATGGAGCGCACGCTGGATGACTGGATGGCCGAGGTCCGGGCCGAGCTGGGGATCGACCTGGACGTCGACGTCCCCGGACTGCTCGACCTCGCCCGGGTGGTCGCGCACGGGGTGGCCCGGCCCGCCGCGCCGCTGACCGCCTTCCTGGTCGGCTACGCGGCCGCGCAGCGCGGCGGCGGCCCGGAGGCCGTCACCGAGGCGTCCCGGCGCATCGCCGAACTCGCCGAGCGCTGGACGGCGGCGGCCGGGCCGGAGCACCCGTGAGCACGGTCGAGGAGGCCGCGGTGCCCGGTGGACGCTCCGCCGCCGGCCCGCTGACCTGGCCGCAGGCCCGGGCGGCCGCCCGCCGGGCCGGTCTGCACCCGCTCCCGCCGCAGCGCCTGGACCTGGCCGAGGCGCTCGGCCGGACCCTGGCCGAGCCGCTCACCGCCCTCACCGACCTGCCGGCCTTCGACACCTCGGCGATGGACGGCTGGGCCGTCGCCGGGCCGGGCCCCTGGCGGGTCGCCGGGCGGATACTGGCCGGGCAGTCGGGCGTGCCGCCGCTGGAGGACGGCGCGGCCGCCGAGATCGCGACCGGCGCCCAGCTGCCGCCCGGTGCCACCGCGGTGCTCCGGCGCGAGCACGGCGAGCGGATCGGTGCCCTGCTGCACGACCGGAGCCCGGGCTCGCTGACCACCGGCCAGGACGTCCGCCCGCGCGGTCAGGAGTGCCGCCGGGGCGAGGCGCTGCTGGCCGCCGGCACCCCGGTCGGCCCGGCCGTGCTGGGCCTCGCGGCGGCCTGCGGCCACGACGGGCTGGCGGTCCGCCGCCGCCCGGTCGTCGAACTCCTCGTCCTCGGTGACGAACTGCTCTGCGCCGGGGTCCCGCGGCCCGGCCTGGTCCGGGACGCGCTCGGCCCGCTGCTGCCGCCCTGGCTCCGGGCGGTCGGTGCCGAGGTGGGTGAGCCGCGGGCCGTCCGCGACGACTTCGGCCTGCTCCGGGACGCCGTCCGGCACTCCACCGCCGACGTGGTGGTCACCACCGGCGGCACGGCCGCCGGTCCGGTCGACTTCCTGCACCGGGCCCTGACCGAGGCCGGCGCCCGGCTGCTGGTGGACGGCGTCGCCGTCCGCCCCGGCCACCCCATGCTGCTCGCCGAACTCCCGGGCGGTCGCCACCTGGTGGGCCTGCCGGGCAACCCGCTGGCCGCGGTGGCCGGCGCCGTCACCCTCGCGCTGCCGCTGCTGCACGCCCGGGGCGGCCGGTCCGCCGGCGAGCCGGCGCTCGCGCTCGCCGCCGTGGACCTCGCCGGCCATCCCGCGGACACCCGGCTGCTGCCGGTGCGCCGCACCGCGCACGGCGTCGTCCCGCTGGCCTTCGACGGCCCGGCGATGCTGCGCGGCCTGGCCCGGGCCGAGGCGCTCGCCGTGGTGCCGCCCGGCGGCGCGGCGCAGGGCGCCACCGTCGAACTCCTGGAGGTCCCGTGAGTGCCCGCCGCCGTGAGTCGCCGCTGCGCCCGGTGACCCCCGGCACCGAGCCGTGGGCGGACGCCGGCATCGTGCTGCCCGCCCGGCGGACCGCGCCCGCCTTCCAGCAGGTCGGTTCACGGCTGCTGGTGGCCCTCGGCGTGCTGGTGGCCACCACCGTGATCGTCTGGCTGGACCGGGCCGGCTACAACGACAACGCCGGCGGCGGGGTGAGCTTCCTCGACGCGGCGTACTACGCCACCGTCACGCTCTCCACCACCGGGTACGGCGACATCACGCCGTTCAGCGACAGCGCCCGGCTCACCAACATCTTCGTGATCACCCCGCTGCGCGTGGTCTTCCTGATCATCCTGGTCGGCACCACGCTCGAAGTGCTCACCGAACGCACCCGTCAGCAGTGGCGGTTGAACCGCTGGAGGTCCACCGTGCGCGAGCACACCGTCGTGATCGGCTACGGCACCAAGGGGCGCAGCGCCGTCGACACCCTGCTCGGCCAGGGGGTGCGCAAGGAGGAGATCGTGGTGGTCGACCCGCAGCGCAAGGTGATCGACCAGGCCGCCCAGCACGGCCTGGTGGGAGTGGTCGGCGACGCCACCCGGACCGACACCCTGCTGCGCGCCGGACTGCCCGCGGCCGCGCGGGTGGTGGTGGCGCCGGAGCGGGACGACACCGCCGTCCTGATCACGCTGACCGCGCGTCAGCTGACCAAGGCGGCCACCGTGGTCGCGGCCGTGCGGGAGGACGAGAACGCCCCGCTGCTGCGGCAGAGCGGCGCCGACGTGGTGGTGACCAGCTCCAGTTCGGCGGGCCGGCTGCTCGGCATGTCGATGCTCAGCCCGCACGCCGGCGCGGTGATGGAGGACCTGCTCACCTACGGCAACGGCCTGGACGTGATCGAGCGCCCGGTGACCCGGGCCGAGGCCGGGCACGGCCCGCGCGAGTGCGAGGACCTCGTGGTGGCGGTGGTCCGCGGTCGCCGGGTGCTCAACTACACCGAGCCGGAGGCCCAGGTGCTCCAGCTCACCGACCGGGTGATCGTCATCAAGTGATCCGCCGGTGACTACAGTTCGTGTCATGAACGATCAACCGCAGCTCCCCTTCGGCACGTTCGAGACGGTCGCGCCGGCCCTCGACGTCCGCGACCTGCTGGCCGGGCCGGTGGCCGACGCCCTCGCGGCCTGGGCGGACCGGGAGGCCGCGCGGTCCGTGCTCTACGTGGACACCGACCCGGAGAAGGCGGACACCGCGGTGTTCTGCGAGACCTACGGGGTGCCGCTGGAGGCCTCGGCGAACTGCGTGGTGGTGGCCGCCAAGCGCGGCGGGGAGACCACGCGGGCCGCCTGCCTGGCGCTCGCCCACACCCGGGTGGACGTCAACCGGGCCGTCCGCAAGCGCCTGGAGGCGCGCAAGGCCTCGTTCGCGCCGATGGACGCGGCGGTCGAGCTGACCGGGATGGAGTACGGCGGCATCACGCCGGTCGGGCTGCCCGCCGACTGGCCGCTGCTGATCGACGAGGCGGTGGCCCGGGCGCCGTACGTCCTGGTGGGCAGCGGGCGGCGGCGGGGCAAGCTGATCCTGCCGGGCCGGGCGCTGGCGGCCCTGCCGGGCGCCGAGGTGCTGGCCGGGCTGGCCGGCTGAACAGGGGCGCTCCCGGCGGGCCGGCCGGGAGCGCGGACCGGGTTCGGTCGGCGCTCCCGCGGACTGCGCGGGGCGCCCCCGCCGCCCCGTCAGGACGCAGTAGCTTCGGGTCATGCATGCGATGACGATTCCCGAACCCGGCGGTCCCGACGCGCTGGTCTGGGCCGAGGTGCCGGACCCGGTGCCCGGTGACGGCGAGGTCCTGGTCGAGGTGGCGGCGACCGCCGTGAACCGGGCCGACCTGCTCCAGCGCCAGGGCTTCTACAACCCGCCGCCCGGCAGCCCGCCCTACCCCGGCCTGGAGTGCTCGGGCCGGATCGTCGCCCTGGGGGCCGGCGTGGCCGGCTGGGCGGTCGGCGACGAGGTCTGCGCGCTGCTGGCGGGCGGCGGCTACGCGCAGCGGGTCGCGGTGCCGGCGGGGCAGCTGCTGCCGGTGCCCAAGGGGCTCGACCTGGAGCAGGCCGCCGCGCTGCCGGAGGTCGCCTCGACGGTGTGGTCCAACGTCTTCCTGGTCGCGCACCTGCGCCCGGGGGAGACGGTGCTGCTGCACGGCGGGGCGAGCGGCATCGGCACGATGGCGATCCAGCTGGCCAAGGCGGTCGGCGCCCGGGTGGCGGTGACGGCGGGCAGCGCGGAGAAGCTGGCCCGGTGCGCCGAGCTCGGCGCCGACATCACGATCAACTACCGCGAGCAGGACTTCGTCGAGGTGCTCAGGGAGGCCACCGGCGGCGCCGGGGCGGACGTGATCCTGGACCTGATGGGCGCCGCGTACCTGCAGCGCAACGTCGACGCGCTGGCGGTCAACGGCCGACTGGTGATCATCGGGCTGCAGGGCGGCGTGCAGGGCGAGATCAACCTGAACACGCTGCTGCGCAAGCGCGGCGCGGTGATCGCGACCAATCTGCGCGGGCGGCCGCTGGCGGAGAAGGCCGCGATCGTGGCGGCGGTGCGCGAGCACGTCTGGCCGCTGGTCGAGCAGGGCCTGGTGCGGCCGGTGATCGACCGGGTGCTGCCGCTGACCGCGGCGGCCGACGGGCACCGGGCGCTGGAGGCCGGCGATCAGGTGGGCAAGGTGGTGCTGCGGGCCTGAGGCGGGGCGGGGCCGACGGGCCCGGGGAGTCGGTGGCCGGGCGGGGCGGTTGGTGCACGGCCGTTCGAAATGCCCGGAATGTCGGATTGTGTGACGCTGGTCCGGAGCTGTCCCGCCGCCGACCCCGCCCGTGCGCGGTCGGCCGTCGGAAGGACCTCGACCGTGGCCGCACCTTCGACCCCCTCGAACGCGCTCCTCGGGCCGCTGCCCGCCGCGCCGCCCCACGGCCGTGCCCGCACCCGGGGCCGGGCCGGTACCGGCACCCCGCGTGATCGGGGCGACCACCGGGTGCGGCGGCTGCTGACGATGGCGGTGCTCGGCCTCGCCCTCCCGCTGACCGTCGTGCCCCCGGCGGCGGCCGCCGGTCCGCAGCGGCCGTCCGGCCCGTGGGAGGCGGTCGCCGGGCCCGCCGCGTCGGACCCGCCCACCGTGCCCGCCGAGCCGTCCGAGCCGTCAGAGCCGTCCACCGCCCCCGAGCCCGGCGCTCCGGCGGCGGACGGACCGCAGCCCGGTGGCCCCGGGTGGTCCGGTTCGCCCTCCGCCGACGCCGGTCCGGCGTCCCCCGAGGCCTCGCCCCCGCCCTCCGCCGCACCCTCGGCCCAGCCGTCGGCGGCCGCGCCCCCGAGCACGCCGCCGGCCCCGGCCGCCACCCCGCCGCCCCCGGCCGCCCTCTCGGCGGCCGCCGCGCCGCCGTCGCACCAGGGCGGGCACCCGCGGCCCGGCCCGGCGCCCGTCGGCCCCCGAGCCGGTCACCGGCACCGCCCGGCCTCGGCCCCCGAGCGTGCCGAGCGGGTGCCCGACCGGTCGGAGCGGGGCCCGGAGCAGTCCGTCGAGGCCACGCAGGCCGTCCCGGACGCGGACCCCGGCACGCCGGACGGCGCCGCACCGGCCGAGGACGCCGTGCCGGACGGCGCCACGGTGGCGGCCGGAGCGACCCAGCAGGCCGCCGGGGCCGTCCCGGCCGTGCTGCCCGCCCGCTGGCGCGACGCCTCCACGCTCCAGCTGCCGCTGGGCGCCGGCCTCGGCCTGATCGGCTGCGGCCTCGGGCTGATCGGACTGCGCCTGCGCAAGGGCTGAGCCGCCGCCGCCCCCGCGCGACCTGAGTATCCGTACGGATGCCGGGCCGCCGTGCGGGGGCGTAGCGTCGTCAGCGGAAGCGGGTGCGGTGACCGCGGTGCCGCTGACCGGTGACCGTGGTGCGGGGCGGCGGTGCGGTCGGGGGTTCCACCCGGCCAACCCCAGTGAGGAAGAATGTTGTTCATGACGAATCCGATGAACGAGCGCTCGCCGCAGGACCTGTACCAGGCCATGGGCGGGCAGTCGCAGGACGGCCAGAAGGTGCTGATCGTCGGACCGGACGGGCTGCCCGTGGGCCAGGGGTTCGCCGGCTCGGCGCACGACGACGGTGAAGGGCCGCGCGAGCTCCCGGTGACCGAGATGGTGGAGCAGCCGGCCAAGGTCATGCGGATCGGCAGCATGATCAAGCAGCTGCTGGAGGAGGTCCGGGCGGCTCCTCTCGACGAGGCCAGCCGGGTCCGGCTGAAGGACATCCACGCCAGCTCCATCAAGGAGCTGGAGCTCGGCCTGGCGCCCGAGCTGGTCGCGGAGCTGGAGCGGCTCTCGCTGCCGTTCACCGACGACACCATCCCGACCGAGGCCGAACTGCGGATCGCGCAGGCGCAGCTGGTGGGCTGGCTGGAGGGGCTGTTCCACGGCATCCAGACCGCGCTCTTCGCCCAGCAGATGGCCGCCCGGGCGCAGTTGGAGCAGATGCGGCGGGCGCTGCCGCCGGGTCTGCACGGCGGCGAGCAGGAGGACGACGAGCCCGGCGAGGGCCGCGGCATCCGCTCCGGCCCGTACCTGTAGGCCCCCCACCGGCCCGGCGCAGCCGCCCCGGTCGGCGCCGCGGACCCCGTGGCGACCGCCCGGTATCGGACGTACCGCCACGATCCGGTGCCGAACGCACGACCGACCCACTACCGTCCGGTAGTGGGTCGCGGCTCGGACACAGTGTCGGCCCTGCGCCGATCACTGTCGCCGTGAGCCGATACCCTGAGCCCCTGTCGCAGGCCGGGCGAGCGCCGCGACAGGGGTCGGGTGGGCCACCAAACCGGGCCCGACCACGCACGGACGAGACCGAACGTCACGGTTGCGGCGGCACGACCGCGCCGAGGGGGAGCAGAGGACCATGAGCGAGCACGGCAACGCGGCGGTCGAGGGCCACTCCCTGGGCAACGGCAGGTACGTGCTGCAGCGGGTGCTGGGCGAGGGCGGCATGGCCTCCGTGCACCTCGCCTACGACAACGTGCTCGGCCGCTCGGTCGCGCTGAAGAGCATGCACGCCGAGCTCGGCCGGGACGAGTCCTTCAAGGAGCGGTTCCGGCGCGAGGCGCAGGCCGTGGCCCGGCTGGAACACGCCAACATCGTCACCGTCTACGACAGCGGCGAGGACGTCGCCGCCGACGGCTCCACCACCCCGTACATCGTGATGCAGCTGGTCGACGGCAAGGGCCTGCGCGAGGCGATCAACGACGCGGTCGCGCAGTACGGCGCGATGCCGACCGAGGAGGCGCTGCGGGTCACCGTCGGCGTGCTGAACGCGCTGGAGGCCTCGCACGACCAGGGGCTGGTCCACCGCGACATCAAGCCCGGCAACGTGATGTTCGACCGTAAGGGCAACATCAAGGTCATGGACTTCGGCATCGCCCGCGCGCTGGAGTCCGGGGTCACCTCGATGACCCAGACCGGCATGGTGGTCGGCACCCCGCAGTACCTCTCGCCCGAGCAGGCGCTCGGCAAGCCGGTGGACGCCCGCTCCGACCTCTACTCGGTCGGCGTGATGCTCTTCGAGATGCTCACCGGGCAGCTGGTCTTCGACGGCGACTCGGCGTTCTCGATCGCCTACAAGCACGTCCAGGAGGAGCCCTCGGCGCCGTCCACCGTCAACCGGGCGGTCAGCCCGGCGGTGGACGCCTTCGTCGCCCAGGCGCTGCGCAAGGACCCGGCGCACCGCTTCCCGAGCGCGGCGGCGATGCGCGACGAGGCGGAGCGGTTGATCGCGGCGGAGAAGGGCGGCGGCAACGGCAACCAGCTGGCCGCGAGCTCGCCGCTGGTGATCACCGACGGTCCGCGCTCGGTGCACGCCGGGCCGCAGGCCCCGCAGACCCCGCCGCCGTTCCAGCAGCAGTACCGGACGCCGCCGCCGGCCTTCCAGACCCCGCCGCCGCAGCACCCGCAGACGCCGCAGCCCTTCCCGCAGCAGTACCAGACCCCGCCGCCGGCCTTCCAGGCCCCGCAGCACTTCCCGCCGCAGGCGCACACCCCGCCGCCCCAGCCGATGCCGATGCCGACGCAGTTCCAGCCGGCCCCCGCGTCGAACAGCGGCGGCTGCTCCACCGCGCTCGTGATCGTCGGCATCATCATCGGTGTGATCGTCCTCGCGATCATCATCATCGCCATCGTGGTGACCAAGGCGGAGAAGACCAGCACCTCCCGGTCCGTCGAGCGGCCCGCGACCGTCCTGCACCTGGACGACCTGCCCGACCGGAATGGCCTGCTCTGACGCGGTGCGCCCGGATCGGGCGTGCTACGGGGGAAGTCCGGAGGCGGTAGCGTTCGGGGACACGAAGCGACAGGGCACCGCGATCCGAGCGAAGGCCCGGGGCGAGGAGCGATGGCACAGACGCAGCGGCCGGACGACGACGAGGGTGCCCGGGCGGCCGGTTCGACCGGCGGGGCCCGGAGGATGCCCGAGCCCGGCAGCGACAGCGCCGCCACCTCCGCACTCCCGCCGTACGGCGGCGGCCCGCAGACCCCCGGCCGCGGCACCGCGGCCCCGCTCGGCACGGTGGGTGACGGCCGCTACCGGCTGACCCACCGGCTCGGCCGCGGCGGCATGGCCGAGGTGTTCGCCGCCCAGGACGTCCGGCTCGGCCGGACCGTCGCCGTCAAGCTGCTGCGCCCCGAACTCGCCCAGGACGACATCGCCCGGCTGCGCTTCACCCGCGAGGCACACGCCGTCGCGGCGCTCAACCACCACTCGATCGTCGCGGTCTACGACACCGGCGAGGAGTACGTCGGCGACGAGTCGACGCCCTACATCGTGATGGAGCTGGTCGAGGGCCGGACCGTCCGCGAGCTGCTGGTGGACGAGGAGGAGCCGCCGGTCGACCAGGCGCTCATCATCATCGCCGGGGTGCTGGAGGCGCTCGCCTACAGCCACCGGCACGGCATCGTGCACCGGGACATCAAGCCCGCCAACGTCATCATCACCACCACCGGCGCGGTCAAGGTGATGGACTTCGGCATCGCCCGCGCGCTGACCGGCACCGCCAGCACCATGACCCAGACCGGCATGGTCATGGGCACCCCGCAGTACCTCTCGCCCGAGCAGGCCCTCGGCAAGCCGGTCGACCACCGCTCCGACCTGTACGCGGCCGGCTGCATGCTCTACGAGCTGCTCACGCTGCGCCCGCCGTTCACCGGCGACACCCCGCTCTCGGTGGTCTACCAGCACGTGCAGGACCCGCCGGTGCCGCCGGCGCAGGTCAACGCGAGGGTCCCGGCGGCGCTCGACCCGCTGGTGCTGCGCTCGCTCGCCAAGAACCCGGACGACCGCTTCCAGGACGCCGACGAGTTCCGCGCCCACCTCCAGCACGCCCTGCGCGAGATGCACGGCGGGGCCTGGGCGACGGGTGCCGCGGCGGCCGGGCTGGCGGCGGCCGGCCAGGGGCACAGCGGTGCCACCCCGATGCCCGGGGCGGACGGCGAGACGGCCGTCACCGCGCCGTTCGGCCTGGGCGGCCCGAGCGATTCGACGACGGTGCTGCCGTACCAGGTGCCCGGCGGCCCGCACACGCCGTCCTCGCCCTACCCCGGGGCCGGCGGCCCGTACGGCGGCGGCTCGTACGACGGTGGCTCGTACGACGGCGGTCACGGCGGCCCGGGCGGCGACGGCGGCGACGGGGACGACGACCGCCGCCGGCGGCGCGGGCCCTGGGCCTGGGTGGCCGGCGCCGCGGCGGTGTTCGTCGCGTCCGGTGTCGGGATCGCGCTCGCGCTCAGCGGTGGCGGTGGCGGCGGGACGAAGGACCCCGGCCAGACGCCCGCCCCGTCCGTCTCGGTGGTCTCCTCCTCCGACGCCGGTACGCCCACCGGTGGGGGGATCTCCCCGACCACGGTGGCGCCCAGCCAGACCAGCCGGAAGCCGAACCAGCCGACCGACACGAACAACAACAACAACCAGAGCCCGCCGGCCACCGTGCCCAAGCACTCGCCGAGCATGACCCCGACGCCCACCGGTACCAAGCCGTCGTCGACGACGACCCCGTCGTCCACCGGCACGCCGACCGGCGGGGGCACCGGGACGCCGACCGGCGGCGCGAGCGGGACGCCGACCAACGCCCCGACGGGCACCCAGCCGCCGCCGACCAAGCCGGCCACCCAGCCCCCGACCACCGCGCCCGGGGCCGGCGGCTGACCGGCGGCGCCGACCGGTGACGGTCAGTTGGCGAAGGCGTCCAGGACCTGCTCGTACTCCTGGCACCACCACGCCAGCTGGCCGGCCGAGGCGGGGTAGAGCGGGTCGGCCCGGTGGTCGGCCCGCTGGTAGCGCCACTGGAGCATCCAGAAGTCGTTGAGCCGCTCCCACCAGACCCGGTGGACGGCCGCCGCCAGGTGTTCCGCGGTGGCCGCCCCGGTGGCCCGGTACGCCTGCGAGTAGGTCCGGACCCGGACGAGGTCGAGCGCGCCCGACGTCCGGTCGTTGAAGACCAGGGTGGCCGACCGGACGGCCTCCTCGGCGCGCGGCTGCGGGCCGAGCTTGTCCCAGTCCAGGACGGCCGCGATCCGGTCGCCCGCGTGCAGCAGGTTGAGCCCGTGGAAGTCGCCGTGCGTCCAGCCGGTGGGCGGGGCGGCCTGCGGGACGGGCCGGCGGTGGGCGTACTCGGCGAGCAGGTCGAGCCGTTCGGTGAGGCGCCGCTCGACCAGCGCGTCCAGCGCGCCGTACGGGCGCTGCTCGCGGGCGCTGAGCCGGAGTTCGCGGGCCAGCCGGGCGCTGTCCAGCGGGTCGGCACTGTGGTAGCCGGCGGGTTGTGCGAGGGGGGCGCAGACGTCGTCGAGCGCGCCGTGCAGCCGGCCGAGCAGCGCTCCGAGCGCGCCGCACTGCGTCAGGGAGAGATCGCTGCCGTGCCGGTGCCGGCCATCGACCCAGGGGAAGAGCGCGAACAGCCGGCTGCCGAAGGACGCCACCGTGCCGGAGCGTTCGGCACACGCCAGCGGGGGAGCGACGGGCAGTCCGAGGGTCTCCAGCGCGGCCATCGCGCGGTGGTGCCCGGCGATCGATTCGCGGTGCGCGGTGGCGGCGTCGACGTAGCACTTCAGGAAGTACGTCCCGGCCTCGGTGGTGACCCGGTAGCCCCGGTTCAACAGGCCCTCGGCGACCGGCTCGGCGGTGAGCAGCCGCCCCACCCGGTAGCGGCGCAGGACCTCGGCCAGGACGAGGTGGGGAACGGGCGGGCTGAGGGTCCCTATCGGGGGTGCGGTGAGATCGGGGCGGGCCGGGGCACAGGCGAGGGTCTGGCTGAAAGTCACAGGCTGAGGTTAGGGCCCCCTGGCGGGGGTCCTTGACAAACCGTCAGAACTGTGATTCCCGGCGCTCTCAGTGCTGCTGATCGGCCTGGTGCCGTGCCACGAAGGCGGCTGCCTGGGTGCGCCGCTCCATGCCCATCTTGGCGAGCAGACTGGAGACGTAGTTCTTGACCGTTTTCTCGGCCAGGTGCAGCTCGTTGCCGATCTGACGGTTGGTCATCCCCTCGCCGATCAGATCGAGGATCCGCCGCTCCTGCTTGGTGAGCTGGGACAGTCGCTCGTCCTCCTTCTCGCCGCCGTCGCGCAGCCGGGCCAGCACCCGGCTGGTGGCCACCGGGTCGAGCAGCGACTTGCCGGCCGCGACGTCCCGGACGGCGGTGATCAGGTCGGTGCCGCGGATCGCCTTCAGGACGTAGCCGGAGGCGCCCGCCATGATCGAGTCGAACAGCGCCTCGTCGTCCGAGAACGAGGTCAGCATCAGGCACTTGATCTCCGGCAGCCGGGAGCGGACCTCCCGGCAGACCTCGACGCCGTTCCCGTCCGGCAGCCGGACGTCGAGGACCGCGACGTCGGGGTGCACGGCGGTGATCCGGGTGATCGCCTCGGCGGCCGTCCCGGCCTCGCCGACCACCTCGATGTCGTCCTCGACCGAGAGGAGATCGTGGACGCCCCGCCGGACCACCTCGTGATCGTCGAGCAGAAATACCCTGATCTGTCCGTTATCAGCCACGTGTAAAGCCTCCCATATCGCCGCAGGAGCGACCTATTGCCCGCGCCGCCCCCGGAACGCTATCCGGCCAGATCAGTCGAAAGCGATGCCGGTAACCCCCTTACGAACGGGGCTCCGCCCGGATAACGTGCGCAGGTGTCCTGAAGGCGACCGAATTGAGAGCTGCGCCACACCCGCAGTTGTAGGCCCTGAACAAGTAGGACGTCCTAGCGCAAGCGCGCCAAGGGCTGCCGCTGGGTAACGTTCTCGTGAGGGACGCCGTCGGAACAGGATCACCACCTGCCTTGCAGCCGGTGCGCACACCCACGCGCGCCCCGCGAGGCGGTGACCGGACCGGTCACCGGCGACCCCGGGCGGCCGGACAGACCGAGGAGTGAACGTGACCGTCAAAAGCACGGCGAGGGCCCGCAAGAAGGCGGCCCCCGGCGTCCCTGACACCCTCCGCGCCACGGGTACGGACGCCCAGCCGGAGCTCGTACAGCTGCTCACCCCGGAAGGCGAGCGGATCGAGCACCCGGACTACCCGCTCACCACCACCCCGGACGAGCTGCGCGCCCTCTACCGCGACCTGGTGCTGGTGCGCCGGTTCGACGCCGAGGCCACCGCGCTGCAGCGCCAGGGCGAGCTGGGCCTGTGGGCCTCGCTGCTCGGCCAGGAGGCCGCCCAGGTCGGCTCCGGGCGGGCCATGCGCACCGGTGACTACGCCTTCCCCACCTACCGCGAGCACGGCGTGGCCTGGTGCCGCGACGTGGACCCGCTGAACCTGCTCGGCATGTTCCGCGGCGTGAACCACGGCGGCTGGGACCCGAACGAGAAGAACTTCCACCTGTACACCATCGTGATCGGCGCGCAGACCCTGCACGCCACCGGCTACGCGATGGGCATCACCAAGGACGGCGCGGACGACGCGGTGATCGCCTACTTCGGCGACGGCGCCTCCAGCCAGGGCGACGTCAACGAGGCCTTCACCTTCGCCTCGGTCTACAACGCCCCGGTGGTCTTCTTCTGCCAGAACAACCAGTGGGCGATCTCCGAGCCCACCACCACCCAGACCAAGATCCCGCTGTACCGCCGCGCCTCCGGCTTCGGCTTCCCCGGCGTCCGGGTCGACGGCAACGACGTGCTGGCCTGCCTGGCGGTCACCCGCTGGGCGCTCGACCACGCCCGCAGCGGCAACGGTCCGGTGCTGATCGAGGCGTTCACCTACCGGATGGGCGCGCACACCACCTCCGACGACCCCACCCGCTACCGCCCCTCCGAGGAGACCGAGGCCTGGAAGGCCAAGGACCCGATCACCCGGCTCCGGGCGCTCCTGGAGAAGGAGGGCCTGGCCGAGGAGGAGTTCTTCGCCTCGATCGAGGCCGAGAGCGAGCAGCTGGGGCTGCGGGTGCGCGAGGGCGTGCGCACCATGCCGGACCCGGACCCGACCCTGATCTTCGACCACGTCTACGCCGAGCCGCACACACTGGTCGATGAGGAACGGGCCGAGTACGTCGAGTACGCGGCCTCCTTCGAGGCGGGGGAGAACCTCTGATGGCCGCTCAGCTCAGCATCGCGAAGGCGCTCAACGAGGCGCTGCGCAAGTCGCTGGAGAACGACCCGAAGACGCTCCTGATGGGCGAGGACATCGGCAAGCTCGGTGGCGTCTTCCGGATCACCGACGGCCTGCAGAAGGACTTCGGCGACAGCCGGGTGATCGACTCCCCGCTCGCCGAGTCCGGCATCGTCGGCACCGCGATCGGCCTCGCGCTGCGCGGCTACCGCCCGGTGGTGGAGATCCAGTTCGACGGGTTCGTCTACCCGGCCTTCGACCAGATCGTCTCCCAGCTGGCCAAGATGCACGCCCGCGCGCTCGGGCACGTCAAGATGCCGGTCACCATCCGCATCCCGTACGCGGGCGGCATCGGCGCGGTCGAGCACCACAGCGAGTCGCACGAGGCGTACTTCGCGCACACCGCCGGTCTGCGGGTGGTCTCGCCGTCCAGCGCGCACGACGCGCACTGGATGCTGTGCCAGGCCATCGAGTCGGACGACCCGGTGATCTTCCTGGAGCCCAAGCGCCGCTACTGGGACAAGGGGGAGGTCGGCGACGCCGCCGACCTGGGCCTGTACGACGCCCGGATCGTGCGCCCCGGCACGGACGCGACGCTGATCGCCTACGGCCCGATGGTCAAGGTCTGCCTGGAGGCCGCCGCGGCCGCCGAGGAGGACGGCCGCCGGCTGGAGGTCGTCGACCTGCGCTCGCTCTCCCCGGTGGACTTCGCCGCTCTGGAGGAGTCGGTCAAGCGGACCGGCCGCGGCATCGTGGTGCACGAGGCGCCGGTCTTCCTGGGTATGGGCGCCGAGCTGGCCGCCCGGCTGACGGAGCGGTGCTTCTACCACCTGGAGGCGCCGATCCTGCGGGTCGGCGGCTACCACGCGCCGTACCCGCCGTCCCGGGTCGAGGAAGCCTTCCTGCCGGACCTGGACCGCGTGCTCGACGCCGTCGACCGCGCGCTCGCGTACTGAACCGGGGAGCGAAGATGACCACCGAAGTTCGCTCGCTCCGCGAGTTCAAGATGCCCGACGTGGGCGAGGGCCTCACCGAGGCCGAGATCCTCAGCTGGTCCGTGAAGCCCGGTGACACCGTGACGGACGGCCAGGTCGTCTGCGAGGTGGAGACCGCCAAGGCCGCCGTGGAGCTGCCGATCCCGTTCAACGGGGTGGTGGAGCGGCTGTTCTTCCCCGAGGGCGCGACGGTCGACGTCGGCACCGTGATCATCTCGGTCGCGGTGGCGGGGGAGGCGGGCGCCGCCGCTCCGGCCGCGGCCGCCCCGGTCGCCCCGGTGGCCGCTCCCGCCGAGGCCGAGCCGGCCCGGCGCGAGGTGCTGGTCGGCTACGGTCCGCGGACCGGCGGTACCCAGCGCCGGGCCCGCCGGACCACCACGACCACCGTGGTCGCCCCGGCTCCGGCTGCTCCCGCGCCGGCCCCGGTGGCCGCCGCGCCGGTGGTACCGGCCCAGCCCACCGGTGACCGGCCGTTGGCCAAGCCGCCGGTGCGCAAGCTCGCCAAGGACCTCGGCGTCGACCTGCGGGCCGTCACACCGACCGGCCCGGACGGCGTGGTCACCCGCGAGGACGTGCACGCGCACGCCGCCGCGGCGGCCGCCGTCGCGGCGCCCCCGGCCGAGTCGGCCGCGGTGGCACCGGTGGAGCCGGTGGTCGTGGCGACCGCCGGCACCGGGGACGTCCGGGTGCCGATCAAGGGCGTCCGCAAGGCGACCGCGCAGGCGATGGTGGCCTCGGCCTTCACCGCCCCGCACGTCACCGAGTTCGTCCAGGTCGACGTCACCCGCACGATGAAGTTCGTCCGCCGGCTCAAGGAGAGCGGCGAGCTGGGCCGGGACATCCGGGTCAGCCCGCTGCTGCTGGTCGCCAAGGCGCTGCTGACCGCGATCAAGCGGCACCCCGAGATCAACGCCCAGTGGGACGAGGCGGCCCAGGAGATCGTCATCAGGGGCCAGGTGAACCTCGGCATCGCCGCGGCCACCCCGCGCGGCCTGATCGTCCCCAACATCAAGGACGCGGGCGGCCGCACGCTGTCCGGTCTGGCGGCCGCGCTCGGCGAGCTGATCGACACCGCCCGGCTGGGCAAGACCTCGCCGAACGACATGCAGGGCGGCACCGTCACCATCACCAACGTCGGCGTCTTCGGCGTCGACACCGGCACCCCGATCCTCAACCCGGGCGAGGCCGCGATCCTCGCCTTCGGCGCGGTCCGGGAGCTGCCGTGGGTGCACAAGGGCAAGGTGGTGCCGCGCCAGGTCACCACGCTGGCCCTCTCCTTCGACCACCGCCTGGTGGACGGCGAGCTGGGCTCCAGGGTGCTGGCCGACGTCGCCGCGCTGCTGGAGTACCCCAAGCGCCTGATCACCTGGGGCTGACCGGCCGGACCGAGGGAGGGCCCTGCTCCGCACGACAGTGCGGAGCAGGGCCCTCCGGCATTTCCGACACCGGACACCGGACACCGGACTCCGGACGAGCCTTAGCGCGTGGCGCGCAGCCGCCGCCCGGCGTACCGGACGCCCAGGCCGAGCACGAGCAGCACGGCGCCGAGACCGGCCGTCAGGATCCCGACGGCGGTGCCGGTCGGGGCCTGCTCCGGCATGCCGGTCGGCCCGCCGGCGGTGGGGCCGAAGGCGGGCGCGCCGACGGCGGCCCCCGGAGCGCCGAGGGTCGCCGCCGGGGCGGGCGGTCCGGACACCTGCCGGACGGCCGACGTGCCGGGGCCGGGCCCGTGGGCCGAGGCGGTGTCGGGGGCGAGCAGGTGCACGGAGCCGGCCAGGACGACGGCGACGGCGACGGTCGCGAGCCGGCGGCGGGTGGAGCGCGGGCGGGCGTTCTTCGCAGAAGTGGAGAAAACAGGCATGCGCACGACGTGACTCCCCGCAGTCATGAAGCCGATGGTGGGTGGAGGTGGCCGGTCCTGCCCCCGTCGGCCGGTAGCGCCCCCCCGGCGCTTCCCGGCTCGCTCTCCAGCCCTCCACTTCCAAGGACGCGCGGCCCCGCCGGAGGTTGCGGGTGGATCCGGAAGTCCTCCGGGATTCTTCGAAAGGCCCGCCGCCGGTGCCCGCTCCGCGATACTGCCGCCATGGCAGAGGAGCTGATAACCCGTTCGGCGGACAGTCGGACCGAGCCCGAGGAGCGCCGCTCGCTGCGGCGGGACGTCTCCCTCCCCGCCCTCCTGGCCGGGCTGGTGTGCATCGCGGTGTCGTTCTCCGGCCCGCTGGTGGTGGTGCTCGCGGCGGCGTCGGCCGGGCGGCTGGACGAGGCGCACACGGCCTCCTGGATCTGGGCGGTGGCCATCGGCAGCGGACTGCCCGGTCTGCTGCTCAGCTGGTGGACCAGGACGCCGGTGATCACCGCCTGGTCCACGCCGGGCGCCGCGCTGCTGGTCACCAGCCTCGGCGCGTACCCCTACCGGGAGGCGGTCGGCGCCTTCCTGGTGAGCGGGGTGCTGGTGACCCTGTTCGGTGTCACCGGGCTGTTCGGCCGGCTGATCGCCGCGATCCCGGCCGGGATCGTCAACGCGATGCTGGCGGGCATCCTGTTCTCCTTCGGCGCCGGCATCTTCGGCGCCGTCCACGGCGCGCCCGCCCTGGTGCTCGGCAGCTTCGCGGCCTTCCTGCTGGCGAAGCGGCTGGCGCCGCGGTACGCCGTACCGGTCGCGCTGCTGGCCGGCGGGGTGCTGGCGGCGGTCACCGTCGGGCTGCCGGTGCACCTCGGGTCCGGCGGGCCGACCGTGCCGGTGTTCACCGTGCCGGCCTTCTCCGGGCCGGCCATGGTGGGGCTGGCGCTGCCGCTCACCATCGTGGCGCTGGCCTCGCAGAACGCCCCCGGGCTGGGCGTGATGCGGGCCTTCGGCTACCAGCCGGACGACCGGCTGCTGATCGGGGCCACCGGCGGGGTCTCCGTCCTGCTGGCGCCGTTCGGCTCGCCCGGGGTGAACCTGGCCGCGATCACCGCGGCGATCTGCGCAGGGCCGGAGAGCCACCCCGATCCGCGGCGCCGCTACGTCGCCGGGATGTCGGCGGGTCTGCTCTACGTGCTGGTGGGCAGTTTCGGCGGGCTGCTGGTGAGCCTGTTCACCGGTCTGCCGAAGGAGCTGATCGCGGTGATCGCCGGGGTCGCCCTGCTGGCCTCGCTCCAGGGGAGCCTGGCCGCGGCCGTCGCCGACGAGGGCGGTCGGGACGCGGCGGTGGTGACCTTCCTGGCCTCGGCCTCCGGGATGAGCCTGCTCGGCATCGGCTCGGCGTTCTGGGGGCTGCTGCTCGGGCTGGGCACCCATCTGGTGCTCCGGGCGGGGCCGAAGCGGCGCGGCTGAGGCGTTGCGCGGCCGGGGCGCCCCAGGCCGGTGGTGTGCTCGGCCGGTGGTGTGCTCGGCCGGTGGTGTACTCGGCCGGGGACCACGGGGTGGGCCGGCTCCGCCGGAGGCGGCGCTGGTGGGTCACGGGCCATCCGGATCATCCACCTGATCGGACTCATGGGTATGACCGGGGTGATCCGGGTCGTTCGGCCAGGGCGGTGACATTTTCGCCGGACGGTGAGGGTGACACGCCGGTCCGGGTACGTCTTCGCGTCCACCACCCGGGCGACGCCGGGTGACCGGATCCCCGAGGACGCACCCGTATGCCGCCTGGCAACCCTGGCCGGCTCGTCCGGAGTCTGGCCGCGCTCGTGCTGGTGTCCACCGCCGTACTGCCCGCCGCCCTGGAGCTGGCCGGTCCCTCGCCCTTCGGGGTGATCGGGCCGGGTGCCCCCGCCGACCGGGCGGTGCCGCCGCACACCGCCCAGCGGGCCGACCTCCGCGCGGCCGGCGCCGCCCCGACCGTCGACATAAGGCGGACCGGGGACCCGGCGAACCGGATCACGCTGGTGCTGCTCGGCGACGGCTACAGCGCGGACGAGCAGGAGCTCTTCCGCGCCCAGGCCGACCGGGCCTGGCGGGCGCTGATGGAGATCGAGCCGTTCCGCAGCTACCAGGGGTTCTTCAACATAAGGCGGGTCGAGGTCGTCTCGGCGGACTCCGGCATCGCCGAGACCGAGAGCCGGGGCCGAAACCCCGGGACCCCGCTCGGCATGCACTTCTGGTGCGAGGGCACCGCCCGGCTGCTCTGCGCCGACGAGGCCGCCACCGCGCGCTACGCCGGCGAGGGCGACGGCCCGCAGTACCTGATCGCGCTGGCCAACTCCAGCGAGTACGGGGGTGCCGGCGGCACCGGGGTGACCACCCTGGCCGGCGGCAGCCCGGACGCGGGGCGGATCATCCAGCACGAGATAGGGCACACCGTGGGCGACCTCGGTGACGAGTACGACAGCGCGCCGGACGACGCCGACTACCCCAACCTCGCCACCGAGAACGCCGACGACATGCGCCGCAAGCAGACCAAGTGGTGGCGCTGGCTGGGTGCGGAGTCCCCGGACGGCGGCGGCACGATCGGCGCCTACCGCAGCGCCAACGGGATCTACCGGCCCACCCAGGACTCGGTGATGCGCACCCTCGGCGGGGCCTACAACCTGCCCTCGCGGGAGGCGATCATCGAGGAGATCTACCGCCGGATCCGGCCGACCGACACACCCGTGCCCGCCCCGGGCGAGGTGACCGGCCGCCCCCGGCTGGAGGTCCGGCCGCTGCCGCTGGTCGGGACCCGCGCGCTGCAGGTGGACTGGAAGGTGGACGGCGCCGCGGTGGAGCCGCAGGCGCCGGACCGCAGCTGGCTGGACACCGCCGCGCTGAACCTGTCCCCGGGGCAGAGCGCCACCGTCACGGCCACCGTCCGGGACACCACCGACTGGGTCCGGGACGAGGCCTTCCGCGACCGCTACATGACCAGGACGGTCTCCTGGACGGTCACCGGCTGAGCCGGGCCCGCCCCGCCCCGGACCGAGGGTCGAATGATGGGATGACTAATCTGGGGACACTATGTCCGTGGAGCCCGCCAGTTCAGCCCGCCCCCTGTCCGTTCCCGCTCCCCCGGCCGCCGCCGGGCCGACGCCCTCGGCGGCCCCCGTGCCCCCGGCGGCCCCCGTGCCCCCGGCGGCCCCCGTGCCCCCGGCGGCCCTCGTGCCCCCGGCCACCGGGATCCCGGCGCCGCCCGGCGGCCGGGCCGCCTGGCTGGCCTGGTCCATCGGCGTCAGCGTGTACGTCCTCGCGGTGATCCACCGGACCAGTCTCGGGGTGGCCGGGCTGGACGCCGCCGACCGCTTCGCGATCGGCGCCTCCGCGCTCTCCACCTTCTCGATCCTCCAGGTGCTGGTCTACGCGGCGATGCAGATACCGGTCGGCCTGCTGGTCGACCGGTTCGGCCCGCGCCGGGTGCTGCTGCTCGGCGTCCTGCTGCTGAGCGCCGGGCAGCTCGCCTTCGCGTTCTCCTCCTCCTTCGGGCCGGCGCTGGCCTCCCGGGCGGTGCTCGGCTGCGGTGACGCGATGACCTTCATCAGCGTGCTGCGGATCGCCGCGCGCTGGTTCCCGGCCGCGAAGAACCCGTTCGTCGCCCAGCTGACCGGTCTCGCCGGGATGGGCGGGAACCTGGTCACCACCGTCGTCCTCGCCGACGCCCTGCACCGGGAGGGCTGGACCCCGACCTTCACCGCGATCGCGCTGCTCGGAGTGGCGGTGTTCGCGCTGGTCGCGCTCTTCCTGCGGGAGGCTCCGGCGGGCGCGCCGCAGCGGGCCGCGGCCGCCGGGCCGGGAGGCGTCGGGCCGGGGGGCGCGCCGCTCCGGCCGGGCGTGGGCCGGCAGGTCCGGCTGGCGTGGTCGGAGCCCGGCACCAGGCTCGGCCTCTGGGTGCACTTCACCACCCAGTTCCCCGGCAACGCCTTCGGCCTGCTCTGGGGGATGCCCTACCTGGTGGAGGCCCAGGGCATGTCGCGCACCGCGGCGGGCGGGCTGCTGACCCTGCTGGTGCTCGCCAACATGTCCTTCGGCCTCCTCTTCGGCCGGGTGCTCTCGCGCACCGCCCGGGCCCGGATGCCGATCGTGCTCACCGTGATCGCCGCCACCGCGCTCGGCTGGGCGCTGGTGCTGGCCTGGCCGGGCGGGCACCCGCCGCTCTGGCTGCTGGTCGGGATCATCCTGGTGATGGGCAGCAACGGCCCGGCCTCGCTGGTCGGTCTGGACTACGCCCGTGCGCGCAACCCCGTGGAGCGGCTCGGCACCGCCTCCGGGATCGTCAACATGGGCGGCTTCATCGGCACGATGATCACCCTGTTCGGCATCGGCGTCCTCCTGGACGCCCTCACCCCGACCGGCACCGGCGGCTACTCCGCCGACGCCTTCCGCTGGGCCTTCTGCTGGCTCTACGTGCCGCTCGCGGCGGGCACCCTGATGATCCTGCGGCTGCGGCGCAAGGTCGCCGAGCGGGAGCGGGGCGCGGCGGCGGGCGTCTGACGGCCCGCCTCCGACAGCCGGCCGGCCGTTCGGCACGGCCCGCGCGGCCGGAGCCGTGCGGGCCGCGCCGGGTCGTCAGACCGTGACGGCGAAATTGGCCAGCACCCGCGAGGCCAGCTCCTGGTCGCCCTCGACGGTGACCGGGCCCGGGCGGCCGCGGCCGCAGGCGAGCCGGGCGTACGTCTCCCAGTCCATCGTGAGCTGCACGTCGGGGGCGAGGCTGATCGACTCGTCGACCGTGCCGCGGCCGGCGGCGTCGACCCGGACGGTGCGCAGGAACTCGACCGGGCCGGTGACGTCCAGCACCAGGGCCGTCCCGGCCGGGGCGCCGGCCCGGTGGGCGACGGCCTTGGGCAGCGACTCCAGCAGCACGTCCCGGGCGAGCAGCGCGGCCGGGGAGGCCAGGTTGCCCGGCACCGCGAGGGCCCGGCGGAGGTCCTGCTCGTGCACCCAGACGTCGAAGGCCCGGTGGCGCAGCAGCTCGTGGTACGGCAGGTCGCGGCTGAGCGGGCCGCCCGGGAAGCGGACCGGCTCGGACGGGGTCTGCCGGGCGTTGCGCAGCGCCCGGGAGCGGCGGATGATCGTGTACTCCAGCTCGCCGGTCATCTCCAGCGCGGTGTGGCAGCGGCGCTTGTCGACCGGCAGCTCGATGTAGCGGGCGAACTCGGTGGTGACGTGGCGCAGGTCGCGGGGGAGCGAGTGGATCGGGCGCGGGTCGCCGAGCAGCTCGGACTCGACGGCGATGACGTGCGAGACGATGTCCCGGACCGACCAGCCGGGGCACTCGGTGGCCCGGTTCCAGGAGCCCTCCGGGAGAGGGGCCACCAGCTCCGATATCGATTCGATGGACTGCGTCCACGCCTCGGTGTAAGCCTGCACGGTCTGGTTGTCCGTCACGGGAATCTCCGGCCCTCCGTCAGCTGCCTTGCCACGCGCGCCCTGTTTTCGGGTCGGACGGGAAAGTCCGGCTTCCGGGCGCACACGCTAACCGCACGTTACGCTGCCGGGTGAGAACAGGGCAGCGCTTTCGAGTGACGATCGTAGGACTCTTGCCGTGGACGGTGGTACTGTGCGCGCTTCATTGATCCAACTCGCGGTCTCCGACGCCGAGCCGCCCGCCGAGCGGCGGGCCCGCGCGGCGGCCCTGGTCCGTGCCCAGCAGGGGGCCGACCTGGTGGTCCTGCCGGAGCTGTGGGCGCTGGGCGGTTTCGCGTACGACCTCTGGTCGGACGGCGCCGAGGCGCTGGACGGGCCCACCTCGGACGCGATGGCCGCCGCCGCGAAGGCGGCCGGGGTCTGGCTGCACGCCGGGTCGATCGTCGAGCGCGACCCGGACGGGCCGATCTACAACACCTCGCTGCTGTTCGCCCCGGACGGCGAGCTGGTGCACACCTACCGCAAGATCCACCGCTTCGGCTTCGACAGCGGCGAGGCGGTGGTGATGGGCGCCGGGCAGGAGATCGTCACCGCCGCCACCGACTTCGCCACGCTCGGCCTGGCGACCTGCTACGACCTGCGGTTCCCCGAGCTGTTCCGGGCGCTGCTGGACGCGGGCGCCCAGCTGATGGTGGTGCCGGCGGCCTGGCCGGCGCGGCGGCGCGAGCACTGGACACTGCTGAGCCGGGCCCGCGCGGTCGAGGAGCAGGCCTACGTCCTGGCCTGCAACACCGCCGGGACGCACGGCGGGGTCGAGCAGGCCGGCCACAGCATCGTGGTGGACCCGTGGGGCCGGGTGCTGGCCGAGGCGGGCGCCGGTGAGGAGGTGCTGACCGTGGACTTCGACCCCGCGGAGGTGGGCAAGGCCCGCGCCGAGTTCCCGGTCCACCGGGACCGGCTGCTGGGCATCCCGGCCCCCGTCCAGCGGTGACGTCCCCGGCCGGGTGAGCGGGGCTTTCCGGGGCATACGGGAGGCTTGTACGGGGCGGCGGCATTTTTGAGAAGATGAGCCTTCGTCGTGTTACCCGCCGTTCTTCAGCCGGCCTGTCCCGAGGCAGACCGTCGAGCCTGCCCGAGGAGGTCGCGCGCATGTACGGCACCGGCGCAGGCGACACCAGCACCGTGATCCAGCGCAACAGCCTGCGCGAGCAGATCGCCGGCGCGCTGCGCGAGGAGATGATGGCCGGCCGGCTGGCGGCCGGCCGCAACTTCACCGTCAAGGAGATCGCCGAGCTGTACGGCGTCTCCGCGACCCCGGCCCGCGAGGCGCTGGTGGACCTCGGTGCGCAGGGGCTGCTCCGGGCCGAGCACCACCGCGGCTTCACGGTGCCCGAGTTCGGCTGGGCCGACTTCCTGGAGATCTTCGAGTCCCGGGTGCTGCTCACCGACAGCTGCTTCCGCCAGCTCGCGGTCCGCCCGGCGACGCCGGACGCCGCCCGGCTGCCCTCGCTGCGCCGCCGGGCGGACGCGGCGGTCGGTGCGGTCCGGGCGGGCAACCTGGACGTCATGGTGGGCTGCGACCGCCGGTTCTGGCAGGAGGTCGCCGGACTGCTCGGCAACCGCCGGATCGGGGACTACCTGGACTGGCTCCGGGTGCAGTCCTGGATGTTCGCCGCGCCGTACCTGCGGGCGATGCCGACGCTGGGCGGGTTCTGCTGGGACCGCCACGTCGAGCTGGTCGAGGCGATCGAGCGGGAGGACCTCGCGGGCGCGCACCGGATCGTCTGCGAGTACAACCTGTTCACCGTGCGGGCGCTGGCCGGTTTGACCGGGGAGTCGGAGGAGTCGGTGGGGGTGCTGCCGCTGCTGACCGCCGGGCTCGACGCGGCGCCGGTGGCCGCGCCGCCGGCCGCCCGGTCGGGTGGGCCGGGGCCGTCCGGACCGGCTCCCTCACCGGTGCCGGCCGGCAGGTCTTCCGTTCCTTCCGTCCCTTCGGTCCCTTCGCCGGTGTCGGCGGGTCCGGAGGCGGGCCGCAGGCCGGAGCCGCAGCGGGCGGCGGAGGGCGGCCGCGGCCGCGAACGGGAGCTGGGCCGGGAGCTCGGCCGCGAGCTGGGGCTGGGCCTCGGTCTGGTGCCGCAGCCGCGTTCGGTGCCGTACGGGCGCTTCGGCCGCCGGCCGGCCGACCCGTCGGCCGGCCAACTGTCCGAGGGGCGGCCCGGCCCGCACCGCGCGCCGGGCCGGTAGGGTGGGCGGTCGTCGCCCCGGGCGGTCCCCGTACCGACCGTCCGGACCCCGACCCGCCCATCCGTCACCCGCTCGCGCGGGCGACTCCGCCGCCCGGAGAGGAAGAGCCGGCCCATGGCCTGCGACCTCTGGCTCGTCCCGCTCGTGGACGTGCTGAGCCACAGCCCCGACAACCCCTTCCGGGACGATCTCGCGCTGTACAACGCCGTGTTGACCGCGCACGGGCTGCCCGAGGTGCCGGTCTACCAGTTCGTCCCGGGGATAAGCGGGGCGGTCGAGCCGATAGCCGCCTTCGACTACGACTCGCTGCACTTCCTGCGCCGCGCCTACCTGCTGGGCCTGACCGGCCTGGACATCACGCCGGTGGACGCGCTCGGCGGCGACTACGAGCAGCTGCTGGAGATGTTCGAGAGCAGCGCGGAACACTCGCACCTGGTCTGGCACTTCGACCACGCCGGGGCCTACGTGCCGATCGAGTTCGCGGCTCCGCTGGTGGACGACGCGCTGCTCGCCTCCGGCGGTCCGCTGGGCTCCAGCCACGGGCTGCTGCGCGAACTCCAGGCCATCGCCCCGGCGCTGGACATCGACCCGGCCGACCCGCCGGACCCGACCCGGCCGCTCGGCCCGACCGGCCTGGAGCAGCCGTTCGGCCCGCCGCTGGACGACCTGCACCCCTTCGCCCGGGAGCGGCACGCCTGGGCGGGCCTGTACGCGGCGGCCACCCGGAGCCTCACCCAGGGCTCGATGATCGTCTTCGCCTGAGCCGACGGGCCCGCGAGCCACCCGGCTCCGCGGGCCCGTCGGTCTGCGGGCCCGCCGACGTCCGGGCCCGCGAAGAACGTCCGAGTCCGCGAGCGTCCGGGCTCGAAGGCCTCCGTGCGCCGTCCCCGCTACCGCAGCGGGCCCTCCGGCGGCCGCTGGCGCGGCATGGTGGGCCGGGTGCCCGGCGGGGGCAGGATCCGCACCTGGGCGCCGATCCCCGACTCGCTGCGGCCGCCCCAGCTGCCGGAGGCCTGGGTGGGCAGCTGGGTCATGCCCGCGCGGAACTCCAGCATCCACTCCGAGGTCTCGGTGCGGACCATGTCCGAGACGTCCTCGCAGAACCGCCGCAGCACCCCGAGGCAGCGTTCGGCCGCCTCGCCCGCGGTGCCCTCGGTGGGGCCGAGCACCTCCCGCACGCACTCCGACGCCCAGTCGAACTGGAAGGCCTCCAGGCGGCGTTGCAGCGCCTGCGCGGTGGAGACGTCCCGCATCCAGCCGGAGGTCAGCCCGAACGCCCGGTCGGCGCCGTAGCAGGCCGCGGCGAGCGCCAGGCCGACGTAGCCCCAGCTGGTGGCGTTCGCGACGGTGCCGGTGAGGTCCACCAGCGGCGCGGTGACGCCGCCCACCACGAAGCCGGCCGTGCCGAACCTCAGCAGACGTGCCCAGCGGCGCTTCCAGACCCGGTCCCGGCGGTACCAGTCGATCGCCTCGACCGCCCGCTCCTCGGACCAGCGGTAGAGCTCCTCCAGCCGCTCGGCGGGCTCGCCCCAGTCCCCGAGGGGGAACTGGCGGGCGCTCAGATCGGCCCGGCGACGCGTGTCGGCCCGGGGCGCGACTGCGGCGGGGGGCGGGTCCTCCTCGCCGATCTCCTTGCCCCAGGCACTCTCCTCGGGCTGCATTTCCGGCTGGCTCACCTGTGGGGCTCCCTGTGGCGGGCGGACTGCTGGGTCTGACATCGCGTCCTCCAACGCGTCCTCCTGACGAGTCATCGACCTGATGGGCCGTGAAACGCCGGACGACGGATCGGAACACACGGCGCCCCCGGGCGAGTGTGGGTGCCCCGGGACGGCGTACCGGCCGGTGGCCGGCGGTTGTCCATCAGCACTTCTTACCGCCAAATGGCTGACCGTGGGGGCGCTTCACCAATGATCGTTACCGGATTCGGGGCCCGGATGCCGAGGTGAGGGGGTTGCGGCGGTCGGCGAGATTTCACCCGTCCGAGCGAGCCCCCGGTGACCCGCTGTCCTGACCCGGGCACCCCGGGTGCACCGGCCCCGTCCCGGCTTGGATGATCCTCCGAGACCGGCGGCGTACGGACGGCTCCGCCTGGAGGTTCCGACGGGACCGGAGGGCGGCGCGAACCGGCCACCGACTACCCTTGCCAACCGTGAAGGTCCTCGTCATCGGCGGCGGCGCCCGCGAACACGCCCTGTGCCGCTCCCTGTCCCAAGATTCCGCCGTCACCGAGCTGCACTGTGCCCCGGGTAACGCCGGGATCGCGCAGGTGGCGACGGTCCACCCCGTCGACCAGCTGGACGGTGCGCAGGTCGCTGCGCTCGCCCGGCGGCTCGACGCCGACCTGGTCGTGGTCGGCCCGGAGGCCCCGCTCGTCGCGGGCGTCGCCGACGCCGTGCGCGCGGCCGGCATCCCGGTCTTCGGCCCGTCCGGCGAGGCCGCCCGGCTGGAGGGCTCCAAGGCGTTCGCCAAGGACGTCATGGCCGCCGCCGGGGTGCCCACCGCCCGCTCCTACCTCTGCACCACCCCCGCCGAGGCCGCCGAGGCACTGGACGCCTTCGGCGCGCCGTACGTGGTCAAGGACGACGGCCTGGCCGCCGGCAAGGGCGTCGTGGTCACCTCCGACCGCGAGGCCGCGCTGGCCCACGCCGCCTCCTGCGAGCGCGTGGTCATCGAGGAGTACCTGGACGGCCCCGAGGTCTCGCTGTTCGCGATCACCGACGGCACCACCGTCCTCCCGCTCCAGCCCGCGCAGGACTTCAAGCGCGCGCTGGACGGTGACGAGGGCCCGAACACCGGCGGCATGGGCGCCTACTCGCCGCTGCCGTGGGCGCCCGAGGGCCTGGTCGAGGAGGTCCTGGAGACCGTCCTGCAGCCCACCGTGGACGAGCTGCGCCGCCGGGGCACCGAGTTCTCCGGCCTGCTCTACGCCGGCCTGGCGCTGACCTCGCGCGGCACCCGGGTGATCGAGTTCAACGCCCGCTTCGGCGACCCGGAGACCCAGGTCGTGCTGGCCCGCCTGCGCACGCCGCTGGCGGCCGTCCTGCACGGCGCGGCCACCGGCGCGCTGGACCAGCTGGAGCCGCTGCGCTGGGACGACGGCGCCGCCGTCACCGTGGTGATCGCCTCCGAGGGCTACCCGGCAGCGCCGCGCACCGGCGACGTGATCGAGGGCCTGGCGGAGGCCGAGGCCGCCGACGGCACCGCGTTCGTCCTGCACGCCGGCACCGCGGCGGACGAGGACGGCCGGGTGCTCAGCGCCGGTGGCCGGGTCCTCTCCGTCACCGCCACCGGCGTCGACCTCGCCGAGGCGCGCGGCCGGGCGTACGCGGCGGTCGACCGGATCAGCCTCAAGGGTGGTCAGCACCGCACCGACATCGCGCTCAAGGCCGCCCAGTAGCAGGGCTTTTCGCCGCGTTCCGGGGCGCTGCGTCCGAGGGGAAACAACCCCCATGGACGCAGCGCCCCGCGGCGTTTCCGGGCCGGGTGGCACGGGAGCGGTTCCGGGGCCGCCGCACCGTTCGGCGGCCGGAATCCAGCCCATCGAGTGACAGCGGCCGCATCCGGCTGACGCAACCGGCCGCCCGGCCTTATGGTGCGCTGGTCCGCGGTCCCGGGGGCCGCGTCGTGCGCGGCCGCACCGGGTAGCGGCGGTCGCGCGGGGGGATGCTGGACGGCGTCCGGCCGGACCGGCGCGCCCGGGCCGCATTGCACGGCGCGCGGCGCGGTCGTCCGGAATCCGGGCACCGTCACCGGGACGAGTGGAAACCGGGGCGATCCGGAACACCCACCCGGACAAGGGCGTCAAGAATGTCAGAAGCGCCACGCAGCATGTACTACCGGGATCGGACGCCGCCGATTCCCGGTCGGAACTGATCGTTTCGAGTCGGCTCAGGGCCCCGTCGCCGGGTGCCCGAGGGCTCCGAAGGGGGTGCCGCACCGTATGGCCGCTGTCGACACCGCGCGCGCTCACGCCCAAGCGGTCCTGCGGGTCCGGGGGATCGCCCTGGCCACCGCCGTACTGCCCGCCGCCGCGGCGGTGGTCCTGCTCGCGGGCCGGTTCACCGGCCGGCTCGGTGCGCCAGGCTCCGCCGACGCCGCCGCCTGGGACGCCGTCCGCTGGGTGGTCTGCGCGGTGGCCGCCGCCACCCTGCTGGTCGCGGGCCTGGCCGCCCGCGCCCACCGCAGGGCCGTCCCGCCGCAGACCCCGGTCGTCCCGCTCGACCGGGCCCAGGCCCCCGAGCTGTACCGGCTGATCGACGAGCTGGCCGACCGGCTGGCGGTCCCCGCGCCCTCGGCGATCGCCCTCACCCCGGACTGCGACAGCTGGCTGGAGGACGTCCCGCCGGGCCGTCCGGCCGGCACCGGCCGCTCGTCGCGCCACTCGTCGCGCCACTCGTCGCGCCACGAGCAGGACCCGCCCGCGCCGGTGCTGGTGATCGGCTCGCCGTTCCTCTGGTGGATGCGGGCCGGCGAGCTGCGGGCCCTGCTCGCCCCGGTGGTGGCCGGTACCGGGGCCGCCGCCGACCCGGACATCGCCGCCGCCCGCCGCTTCCTGCGCGGTCTGGACGCCAGCCTGGACGCCGCCCCCGGGCCCGGCGTGGTCGGCGCCCCCGCGCCCGCCGCCCCGCGCGGGCGCCGCGGCCCGGCCGCGCTGACCGACCGGATCACCCGCCGGCTGCTCCGCGCCTGCCGGGCGCACTCCGCCGAGCTGGAGCGGGCCGTCGCCGGCTGGGCCTCCGAGCAGGCCCGGGCGGTCGACTACGGCCTGCGGATCGCCGCCCAGGAGCAGGTCGGCCTGGCGTACGCCGGCTGGGACCGGCTGCTCACCCGGGTCGCGCTGCCCGCCTGGCGGCTCGGCCGGCACCCCGCGCACCTCAACGCCGGGGTGGTCGCCGCGCTCACCGAGCTGTCCCGGCGCGACCGGCTGGCCGACGGGTACGGCAGCCGCCTCGGCGACCGCCCCGCCTGCGACCTGCTGGAGGAGCCGGGCACGGTGGACGAGGCGGTCTCGCTGCTCGCCGCCGAGCTGTTCTTCGGCCGCCCCGCCTCCGGCGCCTGGCGCGAGGTCGAGTGGACCGACTACCCGGCCGAGGTGGTGGACGCCGGCTGGCGGGCCCGCGCCACCGCGCTGCAGTCCGCGCTGGACCGGCTGGCCCCGCAGGCCCGCCCCGGCGCCCCGACGGTGACCAGGCTGCTCGGCCGGCTCGCCGAGGGCGGCGGCGAGCAGCTGGCGGCCGCGCTCACCGCCGAGCTGGCCCGGACCACGGCGCCCGCCCCGCTGCTCGAACCCGTCCGCACCGGGCGGGACCTGCTGGTCGACCACGTCACCGCGATGGTCTGCTGCGCCGCCGTCGACACCGCCGGGGCCACCCCGGGCCTGGACTGGCTGGACGGGCCGGTGCTGCTGATCGGCGGGGTGCGCCGCACCGATCTGGCCGGGCCGATCGCCCAGGCCGTCGAGCAGGGCCAGGACGGCCCGCTGCGGGCCTGGCTGGACGCCGCCGACGTCCGGCTGGAGAAGCCGGTCCGACTCTGAGCCCGGAGGGCGCTCGGTACCGGGGCTCGCGCCCCCGGGCCGGTCCCCGGTGGCAGGTCTTCGCAGGCCGGAGCCCCTCCACCGGCGGACCGGAAGATTCCCGGACACCAGTTGCTACCGATGGGTGACGCAGCGCCAGCACTCTGTGGTGTATTTGACCGCACGCACATCCGGGAGGCACATGCCGACCGGCGGAGGGTGCACCTTGTGGGAGGGGCGCGTGGGGACGGAACTCAACCGCCGCTGGGAGTCCGGAACGCACGCGTACAGCGTCTCCGACCCCTTCGGCCAGGGCCCGCTGCCCTGGCTCCGCAGCCCGGACCAGTACCTGGCCGGGGCCGAGGGCGCCGTCCCCTGGTACGTCTCGGTGGACGCACCGGGCCAGCAGCCGCTGGCCGGCGGTGCCAGACCGAAGCCGCCGGTCGGCACCCCGCAGGGGGCCAACGACGTGGTGCAGCAGATCAAGGGGTTCGCCTCGGCGGGCGTGGTCCGCCCCGGCGGCTCGGTGGACTTCCGGGTCACCGTCAACCCGCCCCGCGAGTTCACCGTCGACGTCTACCGGATCGGCCACTACAGCGGCGACGGTGCCCACCACATGACGTCCAGCCCGCTGATCGCCGGACTGGCCCAGCCGGCCCCGCTGGTGGCCGGGCGGACGGTCTCCTGCCACCACTGGTGGCACTCCTGGCGGCTGCAGATCCCGACCCACTGGCGCCCCGGCGCCTACGTCGCCGTCCTGACCACCGCGGACATGCTGCACCGCAGCCACATCCCGTTCACCGTGCGGGACTTCGAGGACCAGGCGCACGCCGCCGAGCTGCTCCTGGTGATCCCGGACGTGACCTGGCAGGCCTACAACCTCTTCCCCGAGGACGGCCGCAGCGGCGCCAGCCTGTACCACGCCTGGGACGACCGGGGCCGGCTGGTCGGCGAGCGGGACGCGGCCGTCACCGTCTCCTTCGACCGCCCGCACGCCACCGCGGGCCTGCCGCTGCACGTCGGCCACGCCTACGACTTCATCCGCTGGGCCGAGCGCTACGGCTACGACCTCTCCTACGCCACCGCCACCGACCTGCACGCCGGCCTGGTCGACCCGGCCCGGCACCGGGCGCTGGTCTTCCCCGGCCACGACGAGTACTGGTCGGAGCCGATGCGCCGGACGGTCGAGCGGGCCCGCGACGGCGGCACCTCGCTGGTCTTCCTCTCCGCCAACACCATGTACTGGCGGGTCGAGCTGAGCCCCGCGCCGTCCGGCGAGCCCAACCGGCTGCTCAACTGCCGCAAGCGGCAGAAGGTCGAGCCCGGCAGCCCGGCCACCGGGGTGGGCGGCGCCGCCAGCGCGCTCTGGCGGGACGCCGGCGAACCGGAGCAGCACCTGCTCGGTCTGCAGTACTCCGGCCGGGTCGCCTCCCCCGTCCCGCTGGTCGCCCGGCACACCGCGCACTGGCTCTGGGACGGCACCGGCGTCCAGGAGGGCGACGAGCTGCCCGGGCTGGTCGCCGGCGAGGCCGACCGGTACTACCCCAAGGTGGCGCTGCCCCGGCACACCGAGCGGGTGCTGCTCGCGCACTCCCCGTACCGGGACCTCGCCGGCCGCACCCGGTACCAGGAGACCTCGCTGTACCGGGCGCCGAGCGGCGCGTACGTCTTCGCCGCCGGGACGTTCGCGTGGTCGCCCGCGCTGGACCGGCCCGGCCTCACCGACGAGCGGATCCAGCGGGCCACCGCCAACCTGCTGGACCGCCTCTGCAAGAACGCCTGAGGGCGCCCGGCCGGGGCCCCGACGGGCGTTCGTGACAGACTCGGGTCCACTGACCTCCCCTTTCGCGCCGCACGCCCGCGAACGACCCCTGAGGACTGAGACAACCTTGAGCGGATTTGTCACCAAGCCCGAGCCGGTCCAGGTGCCCGGCCTGGTCCACCTGCACACCGGCAAGGTGCGCGACCTCTACCGCGCCGAGTCGGGCGACCTCGTGATGGTCGCCAGCGACCGCATGTCGGCGCACGACTGGGTCCTGCCCAACGAGATCCCCGACAAGGGCCGCATCCTCACCCAGCTCTCGCTGTGGTGGTTCGAGCGGATCGCCGACATCGTGCCCAACCACGTGATCTCCACCGAGGTCCCGGCGGGCGCCCCCGCCGACTGGAAGGGCCGCACGCTGGTCTGCCGCAGCCTGGAGATGATCCCGGTCGAGTGCGTGGCCCGCGGCTACCTGGCCGGCTCCGGCCTGACGGAGTACGAGGCGGACCGCACGGTCTGCGGCATCGCGCTGCCCGAGGGCCTGGTGAACAGCTCCGAGCTGCCCGCCCCGATCTACACCCCCGCCCTCAAGGCCGACGTCGGCGAGCACGACGAGAACGTCTCCTACGAGGAGACCGCCCGCCGGATCGGCGCGGAACTCGCCTCCCAGCTGCGCCGCACCACCCTGGACGTCTACGCCCGGGCCCGGGACATCGCCCGGTCGCGCGGCATCATCCTGGCGGACACCAAGTTCGAGTTCGGCCTGGTCGACGGCGAGCTGGTGATCGGCGACGAGGTGCTCACCCCGGACTCCTCCCGCTTCTGGCCCGCCGACGACTGGCAGCCCGGCCGCTCGCAGCCGTCCTTCGACAAGCAGCTCATCCGCGACTGGCTGGTCTCGCCGGCCTCCGGCTGGGACCGCGCCAGCGAGCTGCCGCCGCCGGAGCTCCCGGCCGAGGTCGTCGAGCAGACCAGGGCCAAGTACATCGAGGTCTACGAGCGGCTGACCAGTACCTCCTGGGCCTAGGGGTACCTGTCTGTCCGCGCGGGCACGGCCGGGTCCTCAGATCCAGCCGTGCTCGCGCGCGATCCGCACCGCCGCGTGGCGGTTCTCGGCGCCCAGCTTGCCGGCGGCCGAGGAGAGGTAGTTGCGGACGGTGCCCTGGGAGAGCGCCGCGCGCTCGGCGATCCCGGCGATCGAGGTGCCGTCGGCGGCCAGTTCGAGGACGTCCGTCTCGCGCGGGGTCAGCGGGGTCTCGCCCGCGCTGATCGCGTCCGCCGCCAGCTCCGGGTCCACGTAGCGGCCGCCCGCGCGCACCGTGCGGATGATTCCGGCGAGGTCCGCCGCCGAGACGGTCTTCGGCAGGAAGCCGCGCACGCCGACCTCCAGCGCCCGCTTCAGGTAGCCGGGTCGGCCGTGCCCGGTGACGATCATGGAGCGGCAGTCCGGCAGCAGCCGGCGCAGTTCGGTGGCCACCTCGATACCGTCCAGCCCGGGCATCTGGAGGTCCAGCACCGCGATGTCCGGGCGGTGCGCCTGCGCCATCGCCACCGCCTCCGGGCCGGAGGCGGCCTGGGCGACCACGGTGATGTCGTCCTCCAGGGAGAGCAGCGCGGCCAGCGCCCCCCGGATCAGGTGCTCGTCGTCCGCGAGCAGCACGCGCACGGGGTCGGTCTCGGTCATCGGGGCCTTCTTCCGGACGGGAGCGGTGCGGTGGCGGGCGGGGGCCGGAGCGGGACGCTGGCGAGCACCCGGAACCGGCCCGGCCCGGCCTCCGGGAGGGTCAGCTCGCCGTCGTGGGCGGCGAGGCGCTCGCGCAGCCCGTGCAGGCCCGTCCCGCTGCCCTGGGACGGGATCGGCACGGCCGGCACCCCGTCATTCTCCAGCTCCAGCACCACCCGGCCGTCCTCGCGGCGCAGCCGGATCGAGCAGTGCGCGGCCTCGCTGTGGCGCAGCGTGTTGGTGGTGGCCTCGCGGATCACCCAGCCGAGCACCGACTGCACCGGCAGCGGCAGTTCGTGCGGCTCCTCGCCCAGGTCGATCTCGCAGGCCACGTCGGCGGCGCGCAGCACGGCGCGGGCGCCGATCGCCTCGGCGTGCAGGTCCGCCGTGCGGTAGCCGCGGACGACGTCGCGGACCTCGCGCTGGGACTCCTGGGCGATCCGCTGCACCTCGGCCATCTGGTCGGCGGCCTCCGGCCGGCCGCGGCGGGCCAGTTGGGCGGCGAGTTCGCTCTTCAGCGCGATGGTGGTGAGGTTGCGGCCCATCACGTCGTGCAGGTCCCGGGAGAACCGCAGCCGCTCCTCGGCCACCGCCAGCCTGGACTGGGCCTCGCGGGCGGCGTCCAGCTCCCAGACCACGGACTGCAGCCAGGCGAAGCTGCGGCAGCTGGACCCGATGAAGGTGAGCGCGATCAGGTTGCCGACCAGCAGACCGGCCGTGGTCGCGCCGTCGAGCCCGGCGAGCAGGGCCGCGGGGGCGACCAGGAGCTGGGCCGTCACCCCGGTGAGGCAGGCCCGGCGCACCGGCAGGCCGACGCTCACCGGGCAGAAGGCGGCGGCCAGCAGGAGGGAGACGACCACGACGGTGAACGGCGGTGCGCCCGGGCTGTCCGGTCCGCCGTCGGCCGGGCCGAGCAGCAGGATCGCCCAGGAGCCGGCGATCGTCACGACGCCGAGGGTGAGGAGCCGGCGCAGGTGGTCGGTCGGCCGGTTCAGGTAGTGGTCGAGCGAGGCGCGCAGGGCCCGCAGGGTCAGCAGGGTGGTGGCCAGGCCGACGACCACGCAGACCTGGGCGCTGCCGCGGGTGTCCTCCCGGCCGGTGGGGGCGGCGATGGCCAGCACGATCATCGGGAGCAGGATCAGCGGGATGAAGTAGAGCGACCAGCGGAGGTACAGCTCGGTGCGCTGGGGTTTGCTGGACCCCTTCCAGCGCCGTCTCGGCGTCAGGACGCTCATCTCTCCCGCTCCCCCTTCGATCATGATCGTGCTGTGCCCTTCCTATCAGGTGGGGAGCGGGTGCCGGGGCGGGCCGGCTCCGGTCAGCGGCGGGGCTCCCAGCGGAACCAGCGGACGGCGCCCCAGGCGGCCAGGGCGAGCCAGACCATCCCGGTGACCAGGTGCGGGGCGGCGGGGGCCCAGGTGCCGGCGAAGCCGGTGGCGGCGGCGGAGCCGTCGGTGCCGAACCAGCCGAGGCGGATCAGCTGGAAGGCCGGGGTGGTCGGCAGCAGTCGGCAGACGTCGGCCATCCGGTCGGGCATGACCTCCAGCGGGATGAACAGGCCGGAACCGAACTGGGAGACCAGCAGGACCGGCATGGTGGTGATGCCGGCGCTCTCGACCGTCCTGGTGAAGGCGCTGGAGACGGCGGCCAGCGCCATCAGGGTGCCGATCACCAGGACCAGCCCGGCGGCCATCAGCAGCGGGTTGACCGGCGCGCTGAGGTCCAGGGCGGCGCCGCCGCCGACGGCGACCACGAGGCACATCAGCAGGGCCAGGGCGACCGAGGGCACCGCGGTGCCGGCCAGGATCTCGACGTCCCGCGCCTCGCCGGTGCGCAGCCGCTTGAGCACCAGCTCGCCGCGGCGGGCCACGTAGGCGCCGGTCAGGTTGTAGTAGACGACGAAGGCGAGCACCATCCCGATCGCCCCGTTGACCAGCAGCGAGTCGACGTCGAGGCCGGGGTGGGTCTCGGCCTGCTGTTCGAGCACGCCCCGCAGGGCGCCGATGAGCATCAGCGGCAGCAGCAGGGCCGTGAACATCGCGGTCCGGTTGCGCAGCAGCAGCGTGGCCTCGGCCCGGCCGAGGGCGAGCAGCCGGCGGACGGCGGTGGTCTGCGGGCCGGTGGCGGGACGGGCGGTGGCGGTGGTCATCGGGAGAGTCCCATCAGGCGGCGGAGGGTGGTGGGGGCGGCCGGGGCGTCGGCCGGGGGCTGGTGCGCGGCCTCGGAGGCGATGGCGAGGAAGGCCTCCTCCAGCGAGGCGCTGCGGGCGTCGAGGGCGCCGAGCGCGATGCCGTGCCGGGCGGCCCAGCCGAGCAGGTCGGTGAGGGTGGCCTGGAGCTGCCCGGTCTGCACGGTGATCCGGCGGCCGTCCGCGACCAGGGTGGCCCCGGTCAGCGGCGGGAGCGAGGCTCCGGTGAACTCCGGGAGCTCGAAGGAGATCCGGGCGGGCCGGCCGGCGATGACCTCGGCGACGGTGCCGGTGGTGACGATCCGGCCGCGGTGCATGATCGCCAGGCGGTCGGCCAGCTCCTCGGCCTCCTCCAGGTAGTGCGTGGTGAGCAGCACGGTGGTGCCCTGGGCGCGCAGGTCGCGGACCAGCCGCCAGACGGCGGCCCGGGCCTCGGGATCGAGGCCGGTGCTCGGCTCGTCCAGGAAGAGCACCTCGGGCCGGCCGAGCAGGGCCATCGCGAGGTCGAGCCGGCGCCGCTCGCCGCCGGAGAGCTGCTTGACCCGCACGCCCCGGCGGTCGGCGAGGCCGACCAGCTCCAGCGCCTCCTCCAGCGGGCGGGCGCCGCTGGTCATCCCGGCCCAGCTGCGGCCGGTCTCGGCGACGGTGAGGTCGCCGGGGAAGCCGCCCTCCTGGAGCATGATGCCGATCCGGGGGCGGAGCGCGGCGCGCTCGCGGTAGGGGTCGTGGCCGAGCACCCGGACCGCACCGGCGGTGGGGGCGGCGAGGCCCTCGATCAGCTCCATGGCGGAGGTCTTGCCGGCCCCGTTGGTACCGAGCAGCGCGAAGAGCTCACCGCGGCCGACGGTCAGGTCGACCCCGCGCACCGCGTGGAAGCCGGTGGCGCCGGAGCCGTAGTGGCGGTGGAGGTCGGTGACCTCGATCACAGGGTCGCTCGCGGTGTGCGGCTGGCTCGTTTCCATGGCTCAAGCCTTCCGCCGCCGGGGCGCCCCGGGCAGTGCGGGCTCTCATGAGAAGGCGGTGCGGATCCACGGGTCGGCGGTGACAAATGTCATCGGCGCTCCGGCGGCGGGGCGGGCCGGGAATGCGGGGACGGCTGTTCGGGCGGGGCCCGGCACAACCGCGGGGAATGCCGAAGGGCCCCCTCGATCGAGGGGGCCCTTCGTACTGGAGCGGACGACGAGATTCGAACTCGCGACCCTCACCTTGGCAAGGTGATGCTCTACCAACTGAGCCACGTCCGCAGGTCAAGATATTGAGTTGTGCTGTGCTCGCGCACTGCGAGCGGACGACGAGATTCGAACTCGCGACCCTCACCTTGGCAAGGTGATGCTCTACCAACTGAGCCACGTCCGCACGGTGCCTGGTGGGGCACCGGCCGCCTCTTCGGATCTCTCCGTTGCGGCGACGAGGAATACTCTACCCCATCGGTCGGGGTGGTCGCCCCACCCTTTCGGGGCAGGTGGGACGACCGGGTCCGGCGGGGTCAGTTCGCCTCGGCGAACGCCTCGTACACGTGCTTGGGGATGCGCCCCCGGGCGGGCAGCTCCATGCCGCGCGACTGGGCCCAGGCGCGCACGGCGGCCGGGTCCGGGGTGAGCGCGGTGCGGCGGAAGGACTTACCGGTACGGCTCTGGCGGCGGCCGGCCGCGACGAACGGAGCGAGGGCCTCCCGCAGCTTTTCCGCGTTGTCCAGGGACAGGTCGATCTCGTACGACTTCCCGTCGACGCCGAAGTGGACGGTTTCCGCGGCTGCGCCGCCGTCCAGGTCGTCGGAGAGCGTGACGACTACACGCTGAGCCATGGGTGTCAATCCTCTCGGGCAATTCGGCCGAAGGGCGCGGGGTGCGCTCCCGTGGCCTGATGTGCACCACTCGCGCAAGCGCATACGGGCAGGCCCGATGGCGTGCCGGATACGCAGCACTTGCCGCGACAGGTGGCCCTATTCTGCACCCGAAGCGGGTCGAAATCGAAGAGTCCGGCTTTCTTTTCCGTATATTCACGTGTCTTCGGCGGGTGCCGGATACCCGCTGCACTCGGCTGGCCGATCTGTCCGGAGTGCCGGTATTCGGGTGCTCTTCGGCCGTTCTCGCTCAGGCCGTCGAATCCGGTGAAAAGGGGTGCCCGCCGGGGGGTGTCGGGGAGTCGGAGCCCTTGTGGCGTAAGGGTCGTGGGTCTACGCGCGTCACCCTCCCCGGCCAGCAAAGTCGCCCGAAACCCCCGGTAGTCTGGAGTTCCCCCGCCTTCACGAAGACACCACCGGGAGTGCCAGTGGCACGCGTCGTAGTCGACGTCATGCTCAAGCCGGAGATCCTCGACCCCCAGGGACAGGCGGTGCAACGCGCACTGCCCCGTCTCGGATTCGCCGGGATCGCCGACGTCCGCCAGGGCAAGCGCTTCGAGCTGGAGCTGGAGGGCCCGGTCGACGACGCCGCGCTCGCCCGTATCCGCGAAGCAGCCGAGACCTTTCTCGCCAACACCGTGATCGAGGACTTCACCGTCCGCGTCGAGGAGGAGGGCAAGTGACCACCCGAGTCGGCGTCGTCACTTTCCCTGGTTCCCTCGACGACCGCGACGCCCAGCGCGCGGTCCGCCTGGCCGGCGCGGAGCCGGTCGCCCTCTGGCACCGTGACAAGGATCTCCACCAGGTCGACGCCGTCGTCCTGCCCGGCGGATTCAGTTACGGCGACTATCTGCGCTGCGGCGCCATCTCCCGCTTCTCGCCGGTGATGGACACCATCATCGAGCAGGCGAAGCTGGGAATGCCGGTTCTCGGTATCTGCAACGGCTTCCAGGTGCTGTGCGAATCGCACCTGCTGCCCGGCGCGCTCACCCGCAACGACTCGCTGCACTTCGTCTGCCGCGACCAGAAGCTGCGGATCGAGAACGCCGGCACCGCCTGGACCCGGGATTACTCGGCCGGCCAGGAAATCGTCGTCCCGCTGAAGAACGGCGAGGGCCGGTTCGTCGCCGACGAGCACGTCCTGGACGCGCTGGAGGCCGAGGGCCGGGTGGTCGCCCGCTACGTCGACGTCAACCCGAACGGTTCGTACCGCGACATCGCCGGCATCACCAACGCCGCCGGCAATGTCGTCGGTCTGATGCCGCACCCGGAGCACGCCGTGGAGCCGCTCACCGGTCCGAGCACCGAGGGCCTGGGCTTCTTCACTTCCGTCCTGAAGCAGCTGGTGAACGCCTGATGAGCCTCGACACCGTCAAGAACGCCGAGCAGACCCCGGACTCCGCCCAGCCGTGGTCCGAACTCGGCCTCAAGGAGGACGAGTACGCCCGCATCCGCGAGATCCTCGGCCGCCGCCCGACCGGCGCCGAGCTCGCGATGTACTCGGTCATGTGGTCGGAGCACTGCTCCTACAAGAGCTCCAAGGTGCACCTGAAGCAGTTCGGCGAGAAGGTTCCGCCGAACGACGCGATGCTCGTCGGCATCGGCGAGAACGCCGGTGTGGTCGACGTCGGCCAGGGCTACGCGGTCACCTTCAAGGTCGAGTCGCACAACCACCCCTCGTACATCGAGCCGTACCAGGGCGCGGCCACCGGCATCGGCGGCATCGTGCGCGACATCCTCGCGATGGGCGCCCGCCCGGTCGCCGTGATGGACCCGCTGCGGTTCGGCGCCGCCGACCACCCGGACACCCGGCGCGTGCTGCCCGGGATCGTCGCGGGCATCGGCGGCTACGGCAACTGCCTGGGCCTGCCCAACATCGGCGGCGAGGTCGTCTTCGACTCCTGCTACCAGGGCAACCCGCTGGTCAACGCGCTCTGCGTGGGCGTGATGAAGCACGAGGACATCCACCTCGCGCAGGCCTCCGGCGCCGGCAACAAGGTCATCCTGTACGGAGCCCGCACCGGTGGCGACGGCATCGGCGGCGTCTCGGTGCTCGCCTCGGAGACCTTCGACGCGACCGGGCCCGCCAAGCGCCCGGCCGTCCAGGTCGGCGACCCGTTCCAGGAGAAGCTCCTCATCGAGTGCACCCTGGAGATCTTCTCCGAGAAGCTCGTCAAGGGCATCCAGGACCTCGGCGGCGCCGGTCTCTCCTGCGCCACCTCCGAGCTGGCCTCGGCCGGTTCGGGCGGCATGCGGATCGAGCTCGACACCGTGCCGCTGCGCGACAAGACGCTCTCGCCGGAGGAGATCCTCATGAGCGAGTCGCAGGAGCGCATGTGCGCCATCGTCGAGCCCGGCAAGGTCGACCGCTTCCTGGAGATCTGCGAGAAGTGGGACGTCATCGCCACCGTCATCGGTGAGGTGACGGAGGGCGAGCGGCTGGAGATCTTCTGGCACGGCGAGTTGGTGGTCGACGTGCCGCCGCGCACCGTCGCCCACGAGGGCCCGACCTACCAGCGCCCGTACGCCCGCCCGAGCTGGCAGGACGCGCTGCAGGCCGACGCCCCGAGTGCCGAGCGGCTCGCCCGCCCGACCACCGGCGAGGGCCTGAAGGCCGACCTGCTCAAGGTCGCCGGCAGCCCGAACCAGGCCTCCAAGTCCTGGATCACCGACCAGTACGACCGCTACGTGCTCGGCAACACCGTCCTCTCGGTGCCCGAGGACTCCGGCATGATCCGGATCGACGAGGAGACCAACCTCGGCGTCTCGGTCGCCACCGACGGCAACGGCCGCTACACCAAGCTGGACCCGTACACCGGCGCCCAGCTGGCCCTCGCCGAGGCGTACCGCAACGTCGCCGCCGGCGGTGCCAAGCCGCTCGCGATCTCCGACTGCCTCAACTTCGGCTCCCCCGAGGACCCGGACGTGATGTGGCAGTTCGCCGAGGCCACCCGCGGCCTGGCCGACGCCTGCCTGGCGCTCGGCACCCCGGTCACCGGCGGCAACGTCTCGCTGTACAACCAGACCGGCGAGACCGCCATCCACCCGACCCCCGTGGTCGCGGTGCTCGGCGTGATCGACGACGTCACCCGCCGCACCCCGATCGGCTTCGCCGAGGAGGGCCAGCTGCTCTACCTGCTCGGTGACACCGAGGACGAGCTGGGTGGCTCGGCCTGGACGCAGGTGGTCCACGACCACCTCGGCGGCCTGCCGCCCAAGGTCGACCTGGACCGCGAGAAGCTGCTCGGCGACATCCTGATCGCCGCCTCGCGCGACGGCATGATCGACGCCGCGCACGACCTCTCCGACGGCGGCCTGGGCCAGGCCCTCGTGGAGAGCTGCCTCAAGGGCGGCCACGGCGCCCGGATCATCGTGCCCGAGGGCCAGGACCCGTTCGTGTTCCTGTTCTCCGAGTCGGCCGGCCGCGCGGTCGTCGCGGTGCCGCGCAGCGAGGAGCTCCGGTTCAACGACATGTGCACCGCGCGTGGCCTGCCGGCCACCCGGATCGGTGTGGTCGACGGTGATGTCCTGGACGTCCAGGGCCAGTTCACCGTCTCGCTGGCCGAGCTGAAGGACGCCCACACCGGCGTCATCGAGGCCCTGCTCGCCTGATCCGCGTGCTTCGAGGGGCGGACGGTTCCACGGAACCGTCCGCCCCTCGGCGTATGTTGGGGCGCATGCCCGCCAAGTCCCGTACGTACCAGCCCGCCAAGGTCCAGGCCGCGCTGGTGGAGCAGACCACAGCGCTGCGCGACACCGTCCGGGCGCTCTGCGCCCGCCCGGACGCCGCCGACCTGCTCGCCCGGCCCACCCGGCTGGGCACGTGGACGGTGCGCGAGCTGATCGCCCACCTCGGCGTCCAGGTCGACTGGGTGCCCGCGCACCTGGACGACCCGCTGGAGGGCCGGCCGCCGCTGGACCTGCCGCGGTGGGTGCGGCGGGTCGGCACGCTCGCCCCGCTGCTGGACGAGCAGGCCAGGACGCGGGCGGCGGGGGAGTACGGCGGCGACCCGGCCTCGGTGGCGGAGGCCTTCGGGCGGGCGGCCGACGGGCTGATTGCCGTCCTGGCGGACGCCGGCACGGCCGACCCGGGCCGGCGGTTCGAGATCCGGCTGGGCTCGATGACACTCACCGACATGCTGGTGACCAGGCTGGTGGAGACGGTGGTGCACGCCGACGACCTGGCCGACGCGGTGGGCACGGCGGCCTTCCCGCACGCCCGGCAGGCGCTGGCCGCCGTCACCCGGCTGCTGGCCGACGCCCTCGCCGACCAGGCGCCCGGCGGCGCGGTCGAGCTGCGGATCCCGCCGTACGCCGTGGTGCAGGCCGTCGAGGGCCCCCGGCACACCCGGGGCACCCCGCCGAACGTGGTCGAGACCGACCCGCTGACCTGGATCCGGCTCGCCACCGGCCGGACGGACTGGGACGCCGCGGTGGAGGCCGGCGCGCTCTCGGCCAGCGGTGAGCGCAGCGACCTGCGGGCCCAGCTGCCGGTCCTCGGGTAGGACGCCAAGGACCGGTCGGGCGGGCCCTACGGGCGCAGCTGGGCGGCGAGCCGCTCGGTGGCCTTGCGGAGCGCCTCCCCGGTCAGGGCCTGCTCCGGCCCGGCGTCCGAGGAGCTCTGGGAGAGGGTGAGCGCGATGTCGCCCTTGCCGTTGGCCGCGACCCGGGCGACGCCCACCGACTCCGCGCCCGGAGTCAGCTTGGTCTGGCCGGCCGTCGGCTGCGCTTCGGCGAACCGGGTCAGCTGGTCGACGCCGATGCCCCCGGCCTTCTGGATGTACGGCAGCATCATGTTGATCGCGACCCCGTTCTCCGGGACGGCCAGCAGGTCGATCTGGACCGGGGCCGAGCCGACCGTGTAGGCGCAGGTCACCCAGGCGGTCGGGGGAGTGGCCGGGACCGAGGCCATCGAGGGCGGCGCGGAGAAGCCGGAGGGCCAGGGCTCGGCCGGCCTGCCGTTGCCGAGGTCGGCGGTGACCGCCGGCTCGCCCTTGGACCCGGGGGCCACCGGGCGGTCGATCCCGGCCTCCTTCAGCGCCGCCGGGAGGTCCAGACCGAACGGGCACGGGCCGGTCCCGGCGAGCCCCTGGGCGGTCGACCGGACGTGGTCGTAGGAGAGGCTGCCGGTGCCGGTGACGCCTCCGGAGGAGGAACAGGCGGCCGTGCCGAGGAGGATCCCGGCGGTGCCGGCCACGGTGAGGAGGCGGCGGCGCCCTGCTGCGGTGCGGTCTGCGGTCATGCGATCAGCCTAGAACGGCCTTGTACCGGTGGGTCGGTGAACGGGTATCGGATCCGTTCCGATGCGGTCGGGCTCCGGTCGGGCTCCGTCGCGCGCGCTCTCCGGGCGCTCGGCCTGCCGCTCAGGACCTGCGGTTCAGAGCACCGACGGGCCGCTGAGGTAGCTGCCGTCGGCCGAGTACGGCCAGGCGTTGGGTTCGCAGCCCTTGAGGCCGTAGATCTGCTGCATCATCGCGGGCGCCGGCTTGCCCTTGCCCGGGCAGGTCTCGTGCCCGTGGCCGATCCGGTGGCCGACCTCGTGGTTGACGATCAGTGCCCGGTACTCGTCGATCGGTCCGCTGAACTGGGGTGAACCGGTGTTCCAGCGCTTGACGTTGACCAGCACCTGGTTGCCGACGTTGCAGTTCACCTCGCCGTGGGTGTCCAGTCCGGCAGCCCCGCAGATCCGGTCCACGGCGGCCGGCGACGCGATCTTCACGGTGAAGTCGTAGGCACCGCTCGACACCAGCTGGAAGCCGTTCCTGCGGTCGTTGGTCCAGCCCCGGGGGTCGGCGAGGATGCTCTGGACCTGGGCGGCGGCCGCGGCCGGGTCGATCCCGATGCCGTCCTCGACCTCGACCCGGTAGCGGCGGACGGTGCCCTTGCCGACCGCCGCGGCCGCGCCCGGGGCGACGGTGAAGGTGCCCGCGCCCTGGGCCGGGCCCGGGTCCGGGGTGCCCGGCGAGGCCGGTCCGGGCGTCGGACCGGGAGCCGGTGGCGGGGTCGGGGTCAGTGTCGGGGTGGGCGCCGGGGCAGCGGGCGCGGCGGCGGGCGGGGTGCTCGCCTCGGGCGGGGCGATCCGGCCCTGCGCGGTCGGCCCGGTGGTCGGTCGCGGGTCGGGGCGGTCGAGCATGAGCAGTGCCCCGCCGAGGACGGCCAGCGCCGCCACCAGCGCGGTGATCATGCCGGGGCGGATCCGGCGGCGCCTGCGCCGGGCACCGGTGGCGCGGGGGCGGGGGCGGCCGGTGCGGGAGCCGCCGGTGCGTTCGCCGGCCGCGCCGGAGCTGCGCGCGCGGGAGCGGCGTCGGTCGGGTCTGGCTGCGGGCACGTCTGGGCTTCCTGTCGGACCTGTGGGGTCGCCAAAGCCGTTCGAACCTCTGTGCGCCCCCCTCGCACGGACCACCCTGACACGGAGACCCGACGGCTGTCCACGCACCGGATACGCGTCCCGGCATGCGGCCGCCCCCGTACGGGCCGGAGGGCGCGTACGGGGGCGGGCGGTCCGGGCGGGTCGGCCCGGGGCGCTACCTGCGGACGGGCGGGTCAGCCCAGCGTGGCGGCGGCGGTCGGCGAGCTGTCCCGGAGGAACTGGGCGCAGCGCTCGGCCTCCTCCTTCTCGTCGATGGCGGCGGCGGCCCGGCCGAGGCCGTGCAGCGCCCGCAGGAAGCCGCGGTTCGGCTCGTGCTCCCACGGCACCGGGCCGTGGCCCTTCCAGCCCGCCCGGCGCAGCGAGTCCAGCCCGCGGTGGTAGCCGGTGCGGGCGTACGCGTAGGACTCGACGGTGCGGCCGGCGGCGAAGGCGTCGTCGGCGAGCTGAGCCCAGGCCAGCGAGGAGGTCGGGTACTTCGCCGCGACCTCGGCCGGGGAGGCGCCGCCGGCCAGCAGCTCCAGTGGAGCGGGCTCGGCGGGGAGGTGCGTCGGGGGCGGACCCCCGAGGAGGTTCTGGTGAATGCTCATGGCCCCCAGTGAACCACTGGGGGCCATGAGCCGGGGACCGGCCCGGGGAAAGCGCCGGGACTCCGGTGGTGCCTCGCGTCGGGCGGGTGCCCTGCTTCGGGCGGGTGCCTTACTTCAGGCGGGTGCCGGCCGAGCGCAGCTGCTGGGCGGCCTCCAGCACGCGGGCGGCCATGCCGGCCTCGGCCAGCTTGCCCCAGGTGCGCGGGTCGTAGGTGTTCTTCTTGCCGACCTCGCCGTCGACCTTCAGCACACCGTCGTAGTTGCGGAACATGTGGTCCACGACCGGGCGGGTGAAGGCGTACTGGGTGTCGGTGTCCAGGTTCATCTTCACGACGCCGTTCTCCAGCGCGGTGGCGATCTCCTCGGCGGTGGAGCCCGAGCCGCCGTGGAAGACGAAGTCGAACGGGTCGGTCTTGCCGTACTGCTTGCCGATCGCGTCCTGCAGCTCGCGCAGCAGCTCCGGCTTCAGGACGACGTTGCCCGGCTTGTAGACGCCGTGCACGTTGCCGAACGAGGCGGCCAGCAGGTAGCGGCCCTTCTCGCCCAGGCCCAGCGCCTCGGCGGTGCGGACCGCGTCGTTGACGGTGGTGTACAGCTCGTCGTTGATCTCGTGCGTGACACCGTCCTCCTCGCCGCCGGTCGGGGTGATCTCGACCTCAAGGATGATCTTGGCGGCGACGGCCTGGGCCAGCAACTCCTCGGCGATGGACAGGTTGTCGTTCAGGGTCTCGGCGGAGCCGTCCCACATGTGCGACTGGAACAGCGGGTTGAGGCCCTTGGCCACGCGCTCGGCGGAGATCGCCAGCAGCGGGCGGACGTAGCCGTCCAGCTTGTCCTTGGGGCAGTGGTCGGTGTGCAGCGCGACGGTGATGTCGTACTTGGCGGCGACCACGTGCGCGAACTCGGCGAGCGCGACGGCGCCGGTCACCATGTCCTTGTTGTGCTGACCCCCCAGGAACTCCGCACCACCGGTCGAGATCTGGATGATGCCGTCGCTCTCGGCCTCGGCGAAGCCGCGCAGCGCGGCGTGCAGGGTCTGGGACGAGGTGACGTTGATGGCCGGGTAGGCGAACTTGCCCGCCTTGGCCCGGTCGAGCATCTCGTTGTAGACCTCGGGAGTTGCGATGGGCATGCGAATCCGCTCCTGTCGGGTTGCGGCGTACGGACGGTGCTGTCCGACGCTGTGTACGCCTGTTACGACTCCGGGGTACCGGGGCCGACGCGCGGCTCTGCGGGGCGGCCACCAGTACCAAGGTTCGAGGCGGCCACCGCGGTACGACAATGAGGGTGTTGCGACCGCGGTCCGGACGCCGGAGCCATCTTCCCATCCCGGGCCCCGGCGCCACCATGTGGCCCGCCTGTCGGGACGGCCGCGCACGTGCGACGAAGGGATGACCACCGTCTCGCCCCCCGGGCGGAAGCCCGCGTCAAGACGGGCCCGCTATCCTGCGCCCGTGGACTACAACCAGCTGGCCGTCAACTTGCTCGACGCCAAATCACTGATCTCGTCCCTCGGTGCCATCGGGCTGATCGCGATCATCTTCGCCGAGACCGGCCTGCTGGTCGGGTTCTTCTTCCCGGGCGACTCACTGCTGATCATCGCCGGGGTCGCCTCCTCGAACGCCGCGTCGTCGGTGCTCGGGGAGGGCACGAAGCTGCCGATCGCGGCCCTGCTGATCGGGGCCCCACTGGCCGCCGTCGCGGGTGCCCAGCTCGGGCACCTGATCGGGGTGAAGGTCGGACCTAAGATGTTCGACAAGCCGGAGTCGAAGATCTTCCGGCGCGAGTACGTGCTGAAGGCGGAGGAGTACTTCAACAAGTTCGGGCCCGGCAAGGCCGTGGTGCTGGCCCGCTTCATGCCGATCGTCCGGACCTTCCTGAACCCGGTCGCGGGCACCCTGGAGATGCCGGCCCGGACGTTCTTCCTCTGGAACGTGATCGGCGGCGTGCTGTGGACCGAGTCCATGCTGCTGATCGGCTACTTCTTCGGTGACGCGCTCGCCCCGGTGATCGACAAGTACCTGATCCCCGCGGTGCTGCTGATCGTGCTGCTCTCGGTGTCGCCGATCCTCGTCGAGGTGGTGCGCGAGCGCCGGAAGAAGAAGGCCGGCGGTGCCGAGGCCGCCGACGCCGAGACCGCCCAGGCGGGTGCCGGGCGCCACCGCCGCGGCTGAGCGTCCCACGACGAACGGCCGGGGCCGGGTCCTGTTTCACGTGAAACAGGACCCGGCCCAAAGGGAGAGGGTGGGGTGGGGTAAGAGTGTGCACGTGAAGGTGTAGAAAAAGGTGGGGGCCG
>NZ_JBEXYD010000047.1:0-60823 GCF_040630735.1 Kitasatospora sp. NPDC005748 | reverse complement strand
CCCGCCCCGACCGCCGCAGCCCGCACCGCCCGGCGTGGGCCGGCCTCCACCCCGCCCCCCCCCCCCCCCCGGGTCGCCCCGCGCCGCGGCGGCGACCGCCGCGGCGCGGGGTGGCCCTCAGCCGCCGGAGCTCTGGCTGCCGGAGGAGCCGTCGGTGTAGCCGTCGAGGGCCCGGTCCCCGGCGCTGTCGGCCAGCCGCTGGATGTCCTCCGGGCTGAGCTTGGTGCCGTTGGCGGCGTCGATGACGGCCTGCTTCGCCCCGACCGCCGCGCCCTCGCGCCCCTCGGCGACGAAGTCGCGCCCCTCCTGGTTGCCGTCCTCGGTGGTGTCGCGCTCGTTGGCCTTCACCACGCTGTCGGTGATCTGCTCGACGAGGAAGTCGGCCGCCTCGCCCGCCAGCGGGACCCGCTCGGTGGCCAGGCCGATGGTGGTGCTGAACGCCGTCTGCGCGTACCCGGCGTTCTTCTCCAGGGCCTCGTTGTACTCCTTGTCGGAGGACGCGTGCTCCTGGTGGACCTCGTCGATCCGGGCCTCGTTGAGGATGCCGCTGATGACGCCGCCGGCCCGGGAGGTGGAGTCGATCTCCGACTCCAGCCGGGCGAAGTCGGTCTGCCCGCTGTCGATGTGGCCGCGCACCACCGCGGTCGAGTACGCCTGGTTGGCGTTGACCACGGCGCCGTACGCGTCCGGGTCGCGGCCGAGCGCGTCGAGCAGGCCGCGGACCGGCGCCTCCTTGAGCCCGGCCGGGGCGCCGTTGACCGGCAGGTCGTCCTTGTGCGGGGAGAGCGCGCGCTGGGTGTCGCCCATGTAGTCGGCGGTCATGTGCCCGAGGCTGTCCCGCAGCGGCGCGAACTTGGCGTCCTCGCCCTTGAGGTCGTCGAGCACGCCGCCGTTGCCGTGGGTGCCGAAGGTCTGCACGACCCGGTTCATGACCTCGGCCTGGTCGGCGGTGTGCTTGGGCGCGACCCCCGAGTGGTCGTCGTACGGCCGGCCGGTGGTGGCCGCCTCCAGGGCGTGGCCGAGGGCGTCCGGACCGCTGCGCATGCCCTGCTGACGCAGTTCGTTCTTCTGCGAGACGGTGTCCGGCGTGTACTCCTTGTCGTGCGTGAAGTACGTCAGGTAGTCCGAGGGCTTGACCTTGCCGTTCGGGTTGACCGAGCCGTCGGTGTTGTACGCGGTCGGCTGGTCGTGGAAGAACTTGGTGGCCGCCTCCGGGCTGTGGCCGAGCGCCTCCAGTACGGCGGTGGTCGGCTCCCAGCCCGAACCGCCCTCCTGGCCGAGGAGGTTGTAGCCGCGCCGGTCGCTGCGCGGGCCCATCACCGGGGCCGGCCAGTACTTGTCGTCGGTGTCCAGCTGGGTGATGTGCTCGGCGATCGGGTTGAGGAAGTGCGGGTCGTAGTCGCCGGTCCGCAGGATGCCGGAGAGCACCTGGTAGCCGTAGGGCGAGTAGTCCAGGCCGCTCTGGCGGTACGGCTTGTCCCACATCGTCTCGGAGCCGGCCTTGCGCAGGTCGGCGGCCCACTGGTCGGACAGGTGGGGCTCGTTGGTGGTGCGGGTGGCGGTGGCCAGGTTGAGGCCGAGGTTCTTCTGCAGCTCCTGGTACTGCTTCCACCGGGCGTCGCTGGCGCCGTTGAACTGCTGCTCGTCGCCGACCATGCTGTTCCAGGCCTGCAGCGTCCCCTTCGGGCCGAGGTCCTGGTAGAAGCGGGTGGAGAACTTCGGGTCGTTCGCGTTGGCGGCCAGCAGCGAGTTGAGCTCGGTGAGTTCGGTGTCCGAGATCTTCCCGCCCTTGCCGGCGAGCTGGGCGGCCCGGATGCCGTCCGCCTCCGGTCCGCCGCCGACGGCCTTGGCGTTGAAGGACTTCACCTCGTCGGCGGAGGCGTCCGAGCGCAGCGCCCAGGCGGCGCGCTCGTCGGCGGCGGTGGCCTCCTGGACGGCCGCGTCGATCGCCTTGCGGGCCGCTTCGGCCTTGGTGCGGTTCTCGTCGTTGTAGGCGCGGCTGGCGTCCGGGTCGTGCCGGGTGGCGTTGTCGGCCGGCGGCCAGCTCACGGTGCCGTCGTCGGTGACGGTCAGCCCGGCGCCGCGGGCGTCCGCGACGGCCTTGTCCAGCTTGGCCTTGGCCGCCTGGAAGTCGTTCCCGGCGTCCTTGAGGATCGAGCCGATCGCGGTGGCCTCGGTGACGGCGGCGGTCAGCTGCTCGTTGGCCCGCTGGAGCTTGGGCCGGGCCTGGTCGGCGGTGGGGCCGCTCCAGTTGGCGGAGTTGACCTTGGCGATGACCGTGTTGTCCCAGTCCTCGTCCATCGCCTTCAGCTTCTTGGCGACGTCCTCCCAGGCGGTGGCGGCGGTGCCGAGGACGTCCAGCTTGGCGGTGCTCAGTTCGTGGAAGTCGACCATGTCGTCCGCCCCCTCAGCCCTTCATGTCGTGCTTGACGGCGGTTTCGTTGTTCCGGTAGTTCGTGGCGCTGTCCCGCAGGGCCTGGGTGAGCTCGCCGATGGTGCTGTTCAGGGCGGCGATCTGCTGGTCCCAGGTGGCGGCGGTCTGCGCGGCCGCCTTGCCGGTGCTCCAGTTGGCCAGCGAGGTGGCCACCTGGGTGGTCTCGTCGTCGGCGGCCCGGCCGTCCCCGTTGAGCCGGCCGTGGATCTGGTCCGACGAGTTGGCGGCGGAGTCCAGCGCCGCGGGGTCGACCCCGACGGTGCCGCCGTCGCCGGGGGCGTTCGCCGAGTTGATCCGGGTGCGGGCACCCTCCTGCTGCCTGGCCGCGGTGGTCAGGTTCCCGTCGGCGTCGTACGCCCAGGGGTTCATCATCCGGTCAAATGCGGTCGCGCGATCCGACATGGTGCTCTCGTCCCTCCCTGCCGGGCACTCTCCCCGGCGGCCCCCGTGTTAGGAATTCGCAAAGAATACAAGGGCGGTGGCGGGCCGGAACCCCTAGGGGATCATCGGGCGGATGTCATACCGCAGCAGCACGGGGCGTCGTCATTCGAGCTCATGGCCCGGACGGTCCGGCCGCACTACGGTGAGGGACGTGTCCACTGTCATCAAGACGGACGGCCTCACCAAGAGGTTCCCCCGGGTCACCGCCCTCGATCAGCTCACCGTAGAGGTGGAGCCCGGGGTGGTCGGCCTGGTGGGGGCGAATGGCGCGGGCAAGTCCACACTCATCAAGATCCTGCTCGGGCTGGCCCCGGCGACCTCCGGTACGGGGCGGGTCCTCGGCCTCGACATCGCCACCCAGGGCTGGCAGATCCGTGAGCAGGTCGGCTACATGCCCGAGCACGACTGCCTGCCGCCGGACGTCTCGGCGACGGAGTTCGTGGTGCACATGGCGCGGATGGCCGGGCTCCCGGCCGCCGCGGCCCGCGAGCGGACGGCCGACACGCTGCGGCACGTCGGGCTGTACGAGGAGCGGTACCGGCCGATGGGCGGGTACTCGACGGGCATGAAGCAGCGGGTCAAGCTGGCCCAGGCGCTGGTCCACGACCCGAAGCTGGTGCTGCTGGACGAGCCCACCAACGGGCTGGACCCGGTCGGCCGGGACGACATGCTGGCGCTGATCCGCCGGGTGCACACCGACTTCGGCATCTCGGTGCTGGTCACCACCCACCTGCTCGGCGAGCTGGAGCGGACCTGCGACCACCTGGTCATCATCGACGGGGGCAAGCTGCTGCGCTCCTCGTCGACCGCGTCGTTCACCGGAGTGACGGCGACCCTCGCGGTCGAGGTGACGGACTTCCCCGACGACCACACCCGCGACGCGAGCGCCGCCGTGCGCGAGCGGCTGACCGCCGCCGGGCTCGCGGTCGAGCCGGAGGGCGCGCGGCTCCTGCTGGTGCGCCTGGCCGGCGACGACACCTACGACACCATCCGCGACGCGGTCGCGGACCTCGGCCTCGGGCTGGTCCGGCTGGAGCAGCGCCGCCACCGGGTCGCCGAGCTGTTCACGGAGACCAGCGGTCAGCAGAGCAAGGGAGGTCCCGCAGATGGCACTGCCCTCTGAGGCCAGGTCGCTCGACACCGGCGTCATCCACGACATCGGGTACCGCGGCTACGCCGGCCCCCGGCTCGGCCGGGCCTACGCCACCCGTTCGCTGTTCACCCAGAGCCTGCGCGCCGCGTACGGCCTCGGGCGCTCGGGCCGGTCCAAGGTGCTGCCGATGCTGCTGCTCGGTCTGGTCACCGCGCCGGCCGCGATCATGGTGGCGATCGCCCTCGTCCAGCGCGAGGACGAACTGCCGGTCGACTACCCGGAGTACCTGGGGATCGTGGGCCTGCTGGTCTCGATCTTCCTGGCCTCGCAGACGCCCGTGCTGCTCTCCCGGGACCTCCGCCACCACACCGTCCCGCTGTACTTCTCCCGCCCGATCACCCGGGCCGACTACGTCCGGGCCAAGTACGCCGCGATGGCCTGCGCCCAGCTGCTGCTGATGACGGCCCCGCTGCTGGTGCTCTACGTCGGCGCGCTGCTCGGCGGGCTGGACTTCGGGCACAACACCGCGCACGTCCTCTACGGCCTGGTCACCGCCGTGCTGTACGCCCTGGTGCCCACCTCGGTCGCGCTGGTGATCGCCGCCACCACGCCGCGCCGCGGCTTCGGGGTGGCCGCGATCATGGGCTACCTGGCGATCAGCACCGCCGTGGTCGGCGTCGTCAGCGGCATCAGCTCGGAAGGCCGGGCCGGCCTGCCGGACTCCGCGCAGTGGACGGCCCTGCTCGCGCCGAACGAGCTGGTGGAGAGCCTGGTGAACCAGCTCTTCGACCTCGGCAGCGGGCCGGACCGGCTGCACGCGCCCGGCGCCCTCGGCGTGGTGGTCTTCGCCGCCACCGCCGCCGCGATGGTGGCCGGCTCGTACGCGCTGCTGCTGCGCCGCTACCGCAACATCTGACAACGCAGGATCTGAGAGGGCGTCATGGCCACCATCACCATCGACAAGGTCTCCCGCTGGTTCGGCAACGTGGTCGCCGTCAACGACGTCAGCATGGCGATCGGTCCCGGCGTCACCGGCCTGCTGGGGCCCAACGGCGCGGGCAAGTCGACCCTCATCCACATGATGAGCGGCTTCCTCGCCCCCTCCACCGGAGCGGTCACCCTGGACGGCGCGCCGATCTGGCGCAACCAGCAGGTGTACCGGCAGATCGGGCTGGTCCCCGAGCGGGAGTCGATGTACGACTACCTGACCGGTTGGGAGTTCGTGCTGGCCAACGCCGAGCTGCACGGCCTCGCCGACCCGGCCGCGGCGGCCCGGCGGGCGCTGTCCCTGGTGGAGATGGAGTACGCCCAGGACCGGAAGACCGGGACGTACTCCAAGGGCATGAAGCAGCGCGTCAAGATGGCCTCGGCGCTGGTCCACGACCCCGCCGTGCTGCTGCTCGACGAGCCGTTCAACGGCATGGACCCGCGCCAGCGGCTGCAGCTGATGGAGCTGCTGCGCCGGTTCGGCGCCGACGGCCGCACGGTGCTCTTCTCCTCGCACATCCTGGAGGAGGTCGAGCAGCTGGCCCGGCACATCGAGGTCGTGGTGGCCGGCCGGCACGCCGCCTCCGGGGACTTCCGCCGGATCCGCCGGCTGATGACCGACCGGCCGCACCGCTACCTGGTCCGCTCCAGCGACGACCGCCGGCTGGCCGCCGCGCTGATCGCGGACCCGTCGACGGCCGGCATCGAGCTGGACGTGCCGGGCCCGGACACCAGGGCGGCGGCGGGCGAGGCGGGCGGGCTGAGGATCCAGGCGGTCAACTTCCAGGGCTTCACCACCCTGCTGCCCAAGGTCGCCCAGCAGGCCGGCGTCCGGCTGTACACCGTCGCCCCGGCCGACGAGTCGCTGGAGAGCGTCTTCTCCTACCTCGTCTCCGCGTAGCCCCACCCCCGGAACCGGACCCCAGGAAGGCCGACCAACCATGAACCCGACCGTCGCCAGGCTGACGCTGCGCGGCCTGCTGGGCCGCCGCCGCGGCATCCTGCTGCTGGTGGTCCCCGCCCTGCTGCTGCTCGTCTCGGCGATCGCCAGCGGCTCCAGCGGGGACAAGCACGACCTGACCGTCAAGATCCTCGGGCAGCTGGGCCTCGGCACGCTGCTGCCGATCCTCGGCCTGGTCGTCGGCACCGGCGCCATCGCCACCGAGATTGATGATGGCTCGATCGTCTACCTGCTGGCCAAGCCGCTGCCCCGCTGGAAGATCATCACCACCAAGCTGGCGGTGGCGGTCGGCACCACCTGGGTGTTCTCGGCGGTCCCGATCCTGCTGGCCGGCCTGCTGCTGTACGGCACCGAGGACGGCCTGGCGCTCGGTTACACCGTCGCCGCGCTGGTGGCCGGTGCCGCGTACAGCGCGCTGTTCCTGCTGCTCGGCGTCGTCACCCGGCACGCCGTGGTGGCCGGGCTGGTCTACGCGCTGATCTGGGAGTCCCTGATCGGCAACTTCGTGAAGGGCGCCAAGACGCTCAGCGTCCAGCAGTGGGGGCTGTCGGTGGCCGAGGCGGTGGCCGGCGAGGGCGCGATCACCGCGGACGTCGCGCTCGGGGTGGCCGTCCCGCTGCTGCTGGTCCTCACCGTGGCGGCGACGCTGCTCGCCTCGGTGAAGCTGGCCGGTCTGACCCTGGCCGCCGAGGAGTAGCGGGCCCGGCCGGCCGCGGGGCGGGCCCGCGGCCGGCACCGGGCCTCAGAGCGTCCGGTCGCGGCCCGCGCCCCAGCCGGCCACGGCGGCGACCGCCGCCAGCACCAGCATCAGCAGCAGCGGGACGTTCCAGCCGCCGGTCAGCTGGTGCAGGGCCCCGGCGCCGACCGGTCCGGCCGCGGCCACCAGGTAGCCGACCGCCTGCGACATGCCGCCCAGCTGGGCGGCGCCGGCCGCGCTGTCGGTGCGCAGCACGATGAAGGCGAGGGCGAGGCCGAGCGAGCCGCCCTGGGCGATGCCCAGGATGGTGGCCGACACCCAGGCCCCGGGCACCGGCGAGACCAGCAGGATCGTGATGCCGACCGCGTTCAGCACGGCCATCACCACGGCCAGCGTCCGCTGCCGGGTCATCCGGCCGGCCATCAGCGGCACCAGGAAGGCCCCGGCCACCTGGACCAGGTTGGAGAAGGCGAAGACCAGACCGGCCTCGCTCCGGTCCATCCCGTGGTCGGCCAGGATGGTCGGCATCCAGGCCACCAGGGTGTAGACCAGCAGCGACGAGATGCCCATGAAGAGGCTGATCTGCCACGCCAGCGGCGAGCGCCAGACCCCCTCGATCGGCCGGCCGGCGGGGGCCGCCGCCACCGCCGCCTTCTCCTGGCGCGAGCGCAGCACCTGCGGCAGCCAGGCGACGGCGGCGATCAGGGCCAGCAGCGACCAGGCGCCGAGCGAGGCCCGCCAGCCGCCGCCGAGGGCGTGCTCCAGGGGCACCGAGGTGCCCGCCGCGAGGGTGGCGCCGACCAGCATGGTGGTCGAGTAGACGCCGGTCATGGTCGCCGCCCGGCCCGGGAACTCGCGCTTGACCAGGCCCGGCATCGAGACGTTCAGCACCGCGATCGCGACCCCGATCACCACGCAGCCGGCGTACAGCGCGGCCACCGAGGGCAGCACCCGCAGCAGCACGCCCGCGCCGAGCACCAGCACCGCGCCCAGCACCACCCGCTCGGTGCCGAACCGCCTGGTCAGCCGGGGGGTGAGCGGGGCGCCGGCGCCCTGGAAGAGCACCGGGACGGTGGTGATCAGACCGCTCGCCGTCGCGGAGAGCCCGAAGGTGTGCTGGATCTCGCCGACCATCGGCGAGATCGCCGCCAGGCAGGCCCGCATGTTGAGGGCGACCAGCACGATGCCGGTCAGCAGCAGGGCGGGGTGGGCCAGCCGGGTGCGGACGGGGAGCGGGGCGGGAACGAGGACCGGCTGCTGGGCACGGGTGACGGCCATGGGACGTGCTGCTCTTTCGTGAAAACGGGGGACGGACGCGGGAGGGCGGCGGCGGGTGCCGCCTACTTCCGGGCCGCGATGGCGGCGAGGAGCTGCTCGACGGCCGCGGTCGGCTCGGCGAGCAGCGTCCGACACGCGGCCTCGGCGCGGTCCGGGTCACCGCTCTCGATCGCGTCCACCAGCGCCGCGTGGGTGGCCACGACCACCTCGGGCATCTCGTGGTCCCCGAAGGCCGTCCGCATCGACTCCCGCACCGAGGCGCCGAAGTAGCGGTACACCTCGGTCAGCGCGGGGTTGTGCGCGGCCTCGACCACGGCGGTGTGGAACTCCAGGTCGTGCTCGACGGTCGCCTCGCGGCCGGTCCGCTCCGGGTGCGCCGCGATCACCTCCGCCTCGCGGGCCAGCGCGGCCCGCATCCGGACGATGTCCTCGGGCGTGTGCCGCAGCGCCGCCAGCCGGGCGCCCTCGGCCTCCAGCGCCGCCCGGACCTCCAGGACGTCCCGCACGCCGGAGCGCTGCACGCCCCGCAGGACGGAGGCCGGGTCGCTGGTGCTGCGCACGAAGGTGCCCTCACCCTGCCGGGTGGCCAGCATCCCGGCGTGCACCAGCACCCGGATGGCCTCCCGCACGGTGTTCCGGCCGACCTGCAGCCGCTCGGCCAGCTCGTGCTCGGTGGGGATCCGCGAGCCGACCGGCCAGCTGCCGGCGGCGAGCTGCTCGCGCAGCTGGTCGATGGCGGTGTCCACCAGGGAGCGCCGGCCGGCGGCCTGCAAGGTGTCCTCGCTGTGGCCGGATGCGGTCATGGCGGAGCTCCCCTCTGCGCGTCGATCTGCGGTCATCGGTCATCCTACAACCGCTTGCCCGGTCATCCTACAACTGGCTCGCACCTGCGCGGGGGAACCGTCCGGGTCGTCCTGGCGTTCCTCCCGACGACTTCGGTCCACCCCTATTTCGAGGAGAGCGCCCCCATGGTGTTCAAGAAGCTGCTCGGTGCCCTGGGCGTCGGCGGTCCCGGCGTCGACACCGTCCTGACCACGCCGGTCGTGCAGCCCGGCGGCACCCTGCACGGAACGGTCGAGCTGACCGGCGGGACGGTCGAGGCGGACATCCGGGGGATCACGCTGACCCTGGTCGCCCGGGTGGAGATCGAGCACGAGGAGGGGGAGAGCACCGGCCTCTACCCGTTCGCGCGGTTCTCCGTCACCGCGCCGCTGGTGCTGGCGCCCGGCGAGAACCGGTCGATCCCGTTCGCCGTCCAGGTGCCGTTCGAGGCCCCGGTCACCGTCGTCGCCGGGCAGCACCTGCACGGCATGCAGCTCGGCGTGCGGACGGAGGTCGACATCGCGGGCGCGCTCGACAAGGGCGACTCCGACCCGCTGGAGATCGAGCCGCTGGCGGTGCAGCGCCGGATCCTGGACTCGCTGCTGCAGCTCGGCTTCCGGTTCCGCTCGGCCGACCTGGAGGCCGGCCACATCCGGGGCACCGGCCAGACGCTGCCGTTCTACCAGGAGATCGAGTTCTCCGCCGCGCCGCAGTACGCGCACGTCTGCAACTCGCTGGAGGTCAGCTTCGTCACCACCGCGCAGCGGGTCGAGGTGGTGCTGGAGGCGGACAAGCGCGGCGGCCTCTTCGGCCACGGCGGCGGCGACGTCATCCGCACCCACGTGGTCGAGCACGGCCAGGCCGACCAGGACCTCACCGCGCTGGTCGACGGCTGGATCCGGGCCGCGCTCTGACGGCCGCGCCGCCGGCCCCGGGGCGTCCGGGGGCCGGCGGCGGGTCCGCGGCGGCTAGCCGTAGGAGACGTTGCTGCAGATGTCGTCGTCGGCCGAGCGGGCCTCGTTGACCACCTCGGTGGGCAGCGGGGCCGGCACGTTGGGCGTGGCGCCGGTCGCGGCCGGGTTGGCCGCGGCGTAGTCCTTGCCGAGGACGAGGCTGATGCCGGCCGCCGAGGTGGGCGTCAGCTGGGCGCCCGGGAACATCGCCGCGATCCGCTCCGCGTTGGCCTTCTGCCCGGCGCCGTACTCCACCGTGGTGGTCGCCTTGTTGGTGTTCTTGGCGGTGGTGGTGCCGGTGACGGTGACCTTGTTGGTCTTGAGCGTCTCGGCCGCCTTGGCGGCCAGCCCGGTGACGGTGGTGCCGTTGTAGACCGCGACCTTCACCGGCGGGCCGTCCACGGCGGTCGGCGAGGGCGCGGCCGGCGTGGTCTCGGCGGGGGCCGGGGTCTGCGGCGCGTCCTCCTGCTTGCCGGTGGCGTCCTCGCCGTCGATGGTGCGGTCGGCCTGGAGGGTCTTCCAGAGGTTGTCGACGGCCGGGTGGACCAGGTCGATCCGGGGGCCGTTGTAGCGCCACGGCGTGGTCAGGAACTTGACGTCGTGCAGGTCGATGTTCTTCATCGACAGCGCGAAGTCCATCAGCTTCTTGGCCGAGTCCAGCCCGGGGTCGACCGTCATCGACTTGGTGGCCGCGTCGGCCAGCGGCAGCAGCGTGGTCGGGTTCAGGCCCTCGCCCTTGACCTTGGCCATCAGCGAGGAAAGGAAGGCCTGCTGGCGCTTCATCCGGCCGACGTCGGACTCGTCGCCGATGCCGTGCCGCAGCCGGACGTAGTCCAGCGCCTTCTGGCCGGAGAGCTTCTGCTTACCCTTGGGCAGGACGACCTTGCCCTTCTTGCCCAGGTTGGGGTTGAGGTGCCCCTCGTAGATGTCGTTCGGCAGGCAGACGTCGACGCCGCCGACGGCCTCGGTCATCGCCGCGAAGCCCTCGAAGTTCACCTCGATGGTGTGGTCGACCCGGATGCCGGTGAGCTTCTCCACGGTGTTCTGGGTGCAGGCCGGGTTGCCGGCCTCGCTGTTGCCCACCGAGAACGCCGAGTTGAACATCTGCCCCGGCGACTCCTTGGTCCACTTGCCGTTCGGCAGCTTGCAGGCCGGGATGGTCACCAGCGCGTCGCGCGGGATCGAGATGCCCACCGCGTGCTTGTGGTCCGCGTAGACGTGCAACAGGATCGTGGTGTCCGAGCGGGCACCGTCCTCGTTGCCGCCGCCGAGGTCGCTGTTCTTGCCGGCCCGCGAGTCGGAGCCGATCAGCAGGATGTTGACGGGCTTGTTGCCGTTGGCGTCGGCGACCGCCTCGGGCGGGCGGTCGGTGGCGATCGCGTCCGCGTCGAAGGACTTGATGTTGCCGTTCAGCTTGTAGTAGATCGCGCCGCCGGTGCCCGCCAGCGCCACCAGGACGCCGGCCACCGACCAGGCCACGATCTTCTTGGTGTTCCGTTTCGGCTTGCGGCTGTTGCGCGCGGCCGCGCGGCCGCCCGTCGCGGTGCCGTCGGCCTTCCCGTCCTCGGACCGCCCGCCGTCGCCCTTGCCGCGGCCGCCGCCCTTGCCCTGGGCGGCCCGCCGGGCCTCCGCCCGGCCGCCGGGCCGGGGCGCGGGCACCCGGGCGTCGTCCGCCGGTCCGTCGGTGCCGGCGCCGCCGCGTGAACCGCCGGGCCGCGGGGTGCCGGCCGCGCGTGCGGCGCCGGTGCCGCGGGGGCCGTTCGCGGCGCGCCGCCGGCCTTCCGCCCCCGACGTGCTCTCGTCCCACTGGCCTGACATGCGCGTACCTCTCAGCGGCGGAAGCAGCAATCCTGTACGTGTCCGGCGGGCACGGCCCGGGTGGGCCGGGACAACCGCACAGGAGCACCGCACCGGGAGACGCGGAGCTTCAGCGGAGCATACAAACTCTTTCTTTCACGGTCAGCATCCGGGTGCCGTCGGGCGGCCCGGCCGGTGCTCAGTGCCGCGGGTAGAGCCGCTCCAGGACGACGGCGACGCCGTCCTCGTCGTTGCCGACGGTGACCTCGTCGGCGACCGCCAGCAGCTCCGGGTGCGCGTTGGCCATCGCGACGCCGTGCGCGGCCCAGCCGAACATCGGCACGTCATTGGGCATGTCGCCGAAGGCGATGGTGTCGGCGGCCCGCAGGCCCAGGCGGCGGGCGGCGACGGCCAGGCCGGTGGCCTTGGAGAGGCCCAGCGGGAGCAGTTCGACGATGCCGGCGCCGGACATCACCACGCCGACCAGGTCGCCGGCGACCCGGCGGGCGGTCTCGGCGAGCGCGTCGTCGGTGAGCCCGCGGCACTGGATGTAGAGCTTGCTGAGCGGGGCGGCGAGCAGCTCGCCCTTGTCGACCCGGACCACCGGCAGGTCGGAGCCGATCAGGAGTTCGTAGCCGGGACCGGCCAGGACGTCGCCCTCCAGGCCGTCCTGGTTGGCGGCGACGGCCAGCGGGCCGGTCTCCGCCTCTATCTTGGCGATCGCCAGCGCGGCCAGCCTGCGGTCCAGGGTGAGCGAGGTGAGCAGCTTGTGCGCCCCCGCGTCGTAGACCTGCGCGCCCTGGCCGCAGACCGCTATGCCCCGGTAGCCGATCTCGTCGAAGACCGGCCGGGCCCAGGCGGCCGAGCGGCCGGTGACGACGATGTGCACCGCTCCGGCGCCGGTGGCGGCGGCCAGCGCGGTGCGGGTGCGCGCGGAGACGGTCTCCTCGCTGGTGAGCAGGGTGCCGTCGAGGTCGGTGGCGACCAGCCGGAAGGGCAGGTCGCCACCGGCGCCGGGGGAGACGGGGCTGGGGCTGGTACTGCTCATGGGCCGTGCGTCTCCCGGGAGTTGCATTCGGGCGGTGGTGCGGTGGGCGTTACTTGACCGGGGGCAGGACGGAACGCCCGCCGAGGAACGGCCGCAGCGCCTCCGGGACCACCACCGAGCCGTCGGCCTGCTGGTGGTTCTCCAGGATCGCCACGATGGTGCGCGGGACGGCGACCAGGGTGCCGTTCAGCGTGGCCAGCGGGCGGACCTTGCCCTCCTCGCGCATCCGGATGGAGAGCCGGCGCGACTGGTACTCGGTCGTGTTGGAGGTCGAGGTGACCTCGCGGTACTTGCCCTGGGTCGGGATCCACGCCTCGATGTCGAACTTGCGCGCGGCCGAGGAGCCGAGGTCGCCGGAGGCGACGTCGATCACCCGGTAGGGCAGCTCCAGGGCGTTCAGGAAGTCCTTCTCCCACTGCAGCAGCCGGCGGTGCTCCTGCTCGGCGTCCTCGGGCGTGGTGAAGACGAACATCTCCACCTTCTCGAACTGGTGGACGCGGATGATGCCGCGGGTGTCCTTGCCGTAGGTGCCGGCCTCGCGGCGGAAGCAGGACGAGTAGCCGGCGTAGCGCAGCGGCAGCTTGTCCGCGTCGATGATCTCGTCCATGTGGTACGCCGCGAGCGGGACCTCGCTGGTGCCGACGAGGTAGCGCTCCTCCTCTTCGAGGAAGTACACGTTCTCGGCGGCCTGGCCGAGGAAGCCGGTGCCGTCCATGGCGGCCGGGCGGACCAGGGCCGGGGTGATCATCGGGGTGAAGCCGGCCGCGGTGGCCTGGGTGATCGCCATGTTGACCAGGGCGAGCTCCAGCAGCGCGCCGACACCGGTCAGGTAGTAGGACCGAGCGCCGGCGACCTTGGCGCCGCGCTCGGTGTCGATCGCGCCGAGGATCTGCCCCAGCTCGACGTGGTCACGGGGCTCGAAGCCCTCGGCGGCGAAGTCGCGCGGAGTGCCGATCTCCTCCAGCGTGACGAAGTCCTCCTCGCCGCCGACCGGGGCGGCCGGGTCGATGAGGTTCGCCAGCGAGCGGAGCAGGCGCTCGGCCTCCTCCTTGGCCACGCCCTGTTCGGCGTCGGCGGCCTTGACCTCCTCGGCGAGCGCCTTGGTGCGCTGCAGCAGGGCGGTCTTCTCCTCGCCCTGGGCCTTGGCGACCTGCTTGCCGAGCGTCTTCTGCTCGTTGCGGAGCTCGTCGAAGCGACTGCCCGAGGACCGCCGCCGTTCGTCGGCGGAGAGGAGGGCGTCGACCAGGTCGACGTCCTCGCCACGGACGCGCTGCGAGGCGCGCACTCGGTCAGGGTCCTCACGGAGCAGGCGAAGGTCAATCACGGGGCCAAGCCTACCGGGCGGGGGCCCGTCCACCGGTAGCGGATTTCCCCTGGGGATAACTCGCCCCATCCTGTGGATAACTCCTGTGGGCAAGCGCCGGGGGGTGAGTTATCCACAGGTGGATCGGGTGGGCTGTGGATGGCCGGGATCCGGGTGGGGAGAGTAGCCACAACCTAGGAATTGAGGCTTCAAACCTCATTTGACCTTCCCGGGTGAGGGAATTGAAGCACTCAGACGGGTGATTTGCTGGCACACGGGTGACTCTGGTCCGATTAGTCATCTCTGCGCCGCTAACCGGTGTTCCGACCGAAACGGCCGATGGCTATACCGGTTTGTCGACTCATCCCCAGGTCTGTGGATAACTTTCGGCTGTGGACAGCCGCCGGGCCTGTGGACAGCCGGTTCCGCCGCTTCGGAGCCTGTGGACGACGGGTGCGGTCACCTGCCCCGGTGGCTGAGTTCAGTCGAAAACAGTCAAGAAAGAACAGGAAAACGAAAGCCGGCGATCAAATGTCCGGGCGGCCGGGGTCACCCGGATGCCGCAGCCGGCCGCGCCGCGCCGCAGGCCCGGGACACCCGGAGTCGGGTACCCCGGTCGCCCCGTCCGCCCCGGCGGCCCCGCGCGCCTCAGATGTCGCCGCGCCCGTCGAGGCAGCGGGAGAGCCAGTCGGCCGCCGCGCCGAAGTCGGCGTCCGAGGTGCCCGGCCGCCGGTGCTTGGTGACCTGCCGGTCGGCGCGCGGATAGGAGCCGAGGAAGCGCACCTGCGGGCAGATCCGCTTGAGGCCCATCAGCGCCTCGCTCACCCGGCGGTCGGCGAGGTGGCCCTCGCAGTCGATCAGGAAGCAGTAGCTGCCGAGCCCCTCACCGGTCGGGCGGGACTCGATCCGCATCAGGTTGACGCCGCGCACCGCGAACTCCTGGAGCAGCTCCAGCAGCGCGCCCGGGTGGTCGTCCGGCAGCCAGACCACCATCGAGGTCTTGTCCGCCCCGGTCGGCGAGGAGACCCGACCCGGCCGGCCCACCAGGATGAAGCGGGTGGTCGCGTTCTGCGCGTCGGCGATGTCCTTGACCAGCGGGTCCAGGCCGTAGATCGGCGCCGCGAACTCGCCCGCGAAGGCGCCGTCGAACCGCTCCTCGGCGACCAGCCGGGCGCCGTCGGCGTTGGAGGCCGAGGACTCCCAGCGGGCGTCCGGCAGGTTGGCGGCCAGCCAGCGGCGCACCTGCGGCTGGGCGACGGGGTGGCTGGTGACGGTCTTGATGTCGCCCAGTTCGGTGCCGGGCCGCACCAGCAGCGCGAAGGAGATCGGCAGCAGCACCTCCCGGTAGATCATCAGCGGGGTGCCGGCGGCCAGTTCGTCGTTGGTCGCGGTGACGGCGCCCTCGACGGAGTTCTCGATCGGCACGAACGCGCCCGAGGCCTCGCCCGCGCGCACCGCGTCCAGCACCAGCGGCACCGAGGCCAGCGGCACCAGCTCCCGGGTCGCCGCCTCCGGCAGGGTGCGCAGGGCCGCCTCCGTGAAGGTGCCCGCCGGGCCGAGGTAGGTGTAGCGGGTGGCCGACATGCCGCCTCCATGCGAAAGGGTTACCGAGCAGATCACCTTAGTCACTTCGCCCGCCTCCCACCGCCGCGTTCCGGTCCGTGGGAATCCCGGGCGGGGGGCCGGCGCGGGCGCGGGGAGGTGCCCCGGGCCCCGGCCGGCCGCTACTCCAGCAGCGACTGCCCGACGTAGCCGCCCTCCGGCGCGCCGGGCGGCACGGCGTACAGCCCGCTCGCCTCGTGCCGCAGGAAGCGGGAGAGGCCGTCGCCCCGGGAGAGCTTGCGCTGCACCGGGGTGAAGCCCCGGCCCGGGTCGGCCTGGAACGCGAGGAAGAGTAGCCCGGCGTCCGGCGAGCCGTCGGCCAGCAGGCCGTCGTGGTAGGAGAAGCCCCGCCGCAGCATCGCCGCCCCGCCGTTGGCGGCCGGTGCGGCGACCCGGATGTGCGCGTCGGCGGGGACGGCCAGCGTGCCGTCCGCCCTCTGCGCCGTCAGGTCCACCGGTGTGGTCTCGCCGGCGGAGGCGGGCGCGGAGAGCGGCGCGCCGTCCGTCTTGCGGCGGCCGATCACCCGCTCCTGGCGGTCCACCGGCAGTGCCTCCCAGGAGTCCAGCAGCATCCGGATCCGCCGGAACACCAGGTACGAGCCGCCGTTCAGCCAGGCGCTCCGCTCGTCACCGGCGGCGCAGAACACCTTGCCGGCGAAGCCGTCCTCACCGGGCCGGGGGTTGTTGGTGCCGTCGATCTGGCCCATCAGGTTGCGCCCGGTCATCGGCCGCGCGGTGGCGCCGGGCGTCCGGGCGAAGCCGGCCGCCTGCCAGCGCAGCGCCGCGGTGCCGGCCGCCCGGCGCTGGAGCACCCGCAGGGCGTGCACGGCGACCAGCGCGTCGTCGGCGCCGATCTGGACGAAGAGGTCGCCGTCACCGCGGGCCGGGTCCAGCGCGTCCGCCGGGAAGGCGGGCAGCGGCTCCAGCGCCGCCGGGCGGCGGTCGGCCAGTCCGGCCCGGTCGAACAGGGTGGCGCCGAAGCCGAAGGTGACGGTCAGCGAGCAGGGGCCGGCGTCCAGCGCCACCTGGTTCTCGAACGCGTCGGCCGGCTCGCCGGCGGCCAGCAGCGCGGCCGTCCGGGACCAGTCGCGCAGCAGCGTCCGCAGCCCGTCCCGGCCGACGCCGGCGGCCAGGTCGAAGGCGGCCAGCTGGACCCGGGCCTGCTGCGGTTCGAGGATGCCGGCCTGGTGCTCGCCGTGGAACGGCACCCGTCCGGCGCCGAGCGCGCCACTCGGCCCGGCGGCGGCGGGTACGGCCGCGGGCGCCCGGTCCAGGGCGACCGCCCCGGCCGCGCCCGCGCTCGCACCGGCCACCAGCCCGGCCCCGGCGGTGCCCAGCAGGGCCCTCCGGGTGACGCCGGCGCGCGGGCCGGGATCCGCGCCGCCGGGCAGCCGGCCGGTGTCCGTGGTGCTGCCCATCGCGCTCACCCGATCTTCAGCTGCTTGATCTCGGTGGTCTGGTCGATCTCCGAGGAGCGGACCTGCACCGACACCACCCAGTTCCCGGCCAGCGGGAGCTGCGCGGTACCGCTCCAGCGGCCCGGGCCCTCGGCGGTCAGCGGCACCGGCAGCGGGCCGAGGTCGCGGTCCGGCAGGGTGAAGGCGAGCTCCACCTCGGGGACCTCGACCGGCTTGCCGTCCGCCCCGTCCAGGCTCAGGTGGACTTCGTTGGGCCCGGTCCGGGCCGGGTTGAGGGTGACGGTCGCGGTGCCCTTGGCGTTCGGCGTCCGGCCCTTGGTGTCGTACGGGAGCTTGAGCTCCATGGTCTGGCCGGGCACCGTCTGCGGGGCGGGCACGCCCGGCGCGGGCGCGGTGGCGCCGTTGGCGGTGCCGGCCGCCGCGATCTCGCTCGCCACCCGGCCGGGCGGGGAGTTGGTCAGCATCGTGGTGACCACCAGCACGGCCACCGCCGCCACCGACTCGATCAGCACCGAGCGGCGCAGCCCGGCCCGGGTCGGGGTGAGTCCGCGGTCGCGGCCGGCGCTCGCCCGGGCGGCCCGCTGGCGGTCCAGCTGGGCCTGCCGGACCGGGTCGTCGGAGTGGGCCGCGACGGCGACCGGCTCCGGTGCCTCGACCGGCCGGGCCGCCTCGGCCTCCGCCGGAGCGGCCCGCAGCCGGGCCAGCCAGGCCCGGGAGATCCAGGCGACGCCGAGCATCGCGACCACGCAGCCGGTCTTCACCAGCAGCAGCCGCCCGTACTCGGTGTCGGTCAGCGCGCTCCAGCTGCCGAGGCCGCGCCAGGACTGGTAGATCCCGGTGGCGGTGAGCACCGCCACCGAGCCGAAGGCGACCTTGGAGAACCGCTCGGCGGCCGCCGCGCCGATCCCGTGCCGCAGCCCGACCGCCATCGCGGCCAGGCCGCCGAGCCAGAGCGCCATCGCGATCAGGTGCAGCATGCCGAGCGGCAGTGCCAGCCAGACCTGGATGCCGACCGAGGCGTGGTCGGCGCCCACCCAGGTCGCCGAGAGGGCGATGGCCAGCACCAGTCCGGCCACCCCGAGGCCCAGCCGGGTCTCGTGCTGCGGGCGCTCGGCGGCGCGCCGCTCCAGCTGCCGCAGCTCGGCCTCCTCCGCCTCCTCGGCGGTCCGTGCGTCGTCGCTCGCCCGCGCGTCGTCCGCCTCCTCCGGGCGGGCGGCCGGCGCGGGCTGTCCGAGCTGGCCGACCAGCAACGACAGGAAGACCCCGCTCGCCGCGAGCAGCAGCAGCCGGGCGGCCAGCGCGGTGCCGATCCGCTCGTCGAGGGTGGCGCGCACCAGCGACAGGTCGAAGGCCTGCCCGACGCCCGAACCGCGCTCGTACGGGCCGCGCAGCATCAGCACCGCGACGGTGGAGACCAGCAGCGCCACCCATCCGGTCATCAGCAGCCGCTGCACGGCGCGTTGCGCCGCCCCGGCCGGCCAGCAGGCCAGCACGAACGCGGCCGCGCCGACGAGCAGCGCGAACGCCCCGTAGGCGACGGTCCGGCCGGTGCCGTACAGCGCGGCGACCACGCCGTCGGCCTCGGCGCCGCTCAGCGCGGTGGTGGAGACGGAGGTGTCCGAGGGCGCGCCGATCGAGAAGGTGAACGCTCCGCCGATCGGGTGCGAGTCCTCGGAGACCGCGCGCCAGGCCACCGTGTAGGTGCCGTTGGCCAGGCCGCTGTTCAGCCCGACCCGGGCGGTGTTGTCCTTGCCGTCCGCGTGCGCGGGGTTGCCGCCGTCGACCGCCTTGCCGGCCGGGTCGAGGACCCGGACCGAGTCCCCGGAGAGCGACACCGACTCGCTGAAGGTCAGCGTGACGGCCTGCGGCGCGGTCGCGACGACCGAGTTCTGCGCGGGGTCGGTGGACTGCAGGGTGGCGTGCGCGGAGGCGGGGCCGGCGCCGGCGAGCAGCAGCGCGAGCACCGCGCCGAGCAGGCCCAGCAGCCCGACGATCCGGCGGCGGGTGGTGGGGTTCGGCAACGCGGCCGTCAGCATCTCCTGGATCCCTTACTGCTGGCCGGGGCGGTAGGTGAGTTCCCGGACCGGCACCTTGACCGAGACGGTGCCGGTCCGGGCGAAGGTCAGGTCGAGTTCGAGCTCGTCACCGAGGGCGGGGGCCTTCCGCCATCCCATGATCATGAGGTGGTTGCCGCCCCGGGCGAGCTCCAACGCGCCGTGCGCGGGGACGTCCAGCCGCTCGACCTGCTCCATGGTGGAGGCGGTGGAGCGGTGCATGGTGACCGACTGCGCGGCCGGGCTGGAGACCTTGACCAGCTGGTCCTCGCCGCCGTCGTTGCGCACGGTGAGGTAGCCGGCCGCCATCCCGCCCGCCGGGGGCAGCGGGATGTAGGAGTCGGCGACGCTCAGCAGGGCCGGACCGTCGGCCCGGGCCTCGCCGTCGCCCGCGCCGCAGGCGACCAGGATGGCGCCGGCGCCCAGTGCCGTCGCCAGCACCGCCCCCGCGAGCGCGGTCCGCCGGAACCCGCGCGGCCCGCCGGCGCCGTTCATGCCGCGACCCCCTGGGCGAGCAGCGGGAGGTCGTGCTCGTAGGTCTTCTCCTCGGTGCCACTGAGGTAGAGGACGTGCGCCTTGTCGTCCGAGGGCAGGAACGCCAGCACCTGCGCGCCGTGGGTGGAGGTGACCGTGCCGTCCGCGTTGACCACCGGGTCCTCGATCAGGATGCCGAGGGACTTGGCCGCGGCCTTCACCTTGGCCAGGTCCCCGGTGAGGCCTATGAAGTCCTTGCCCATCGAGTCCAGCCAGGTGCGCAGCACCTGCGGGGTGTCGCGCTGGGGGTCGGTGGAGACGAAGACGATGTCGACCTTCTGGCGCTCCTCGGGGGAGAGCTTGGTCATCGCCACGCCGATGTCGCCCATCGTGGTCGGGCAGACGTCCGGGCAGCTGGTGTAGCCGAAGAACAGCAGGGTGCTCCGGCCGTTGGTCTTCTGCCGCAGGTCGAAGGGCTGGCCGGCGGTGTCGGTCAGCTGGAGGTCGGGCTTGTCGAAGTGCTTGCCGAGCACGGTGCCCTGGTACGGGGAGTCGGCCTTCTGCTGGGTGACCTTGGCGGGGCCGGTGGAGCCGTCGGAGCCGCAGGCGGTCAGGGTGAGGGCCGCGGCGAGCGCGACGGCGGCGGCGCCGGCCAGCCGGGCGGTGCGGAGGGTGCGGGACATGGGGGATCCGATCGTGCGCGGTGGATCACCGGCGGGGCCGCGCCCGGGCCCGGGTGCGGTACGGGCGCGGCCCCGCCGGTGCGGGGGTCAGGAGGCGGAGCCGCCGTTCTTGCGGCGCAGGCCGAGCACGCCGAACGCCGCGCCGACCAGGCCGACGACGATGCCGACCACGGCGAGGACGCGGGCGGTGGAGTCGCTGCCCTTGTCCGAGGAGGCGGCGGCCTGGGTGGTGGCGTCGCCGTGCCCGTGGCCGTCGGCGGTGGCCGTGGGGGCGGCGGTCGCGCCGTGCTCGCCGCCGGCCGCGGCCTTGTCGAGGGCCAGCACGGGGGCGGGCTTGGCCGGCTCGGGCTGGCCGTCCTTGGCCTCGTCGATCCAGCGCACGACGTCGCCGTTGTCGTAGCTCTGCAGCGCCTTGAAGACCAGCTTGTCGGTGTCGGTCGGCAGCGGGCCGATCGAGACGCGGAACTCCTGGAACTGGCCTGGGGCGATCTTGGTGCCCGCGTCGGCGGTCCAGGTGATCTTGGAGACGGCCTCGTTGACGTCGTTGCCGTGCACCTTGATCGGCTTGTCGAGCTTGGACTTCTCGACGGTCGTGGTCCAGCCCGGCATCGGCAGGGTGCGGACGGAGGCCAGCGGGTGGTCCAGCGGGAGGTTGACCTCCAGCTTCACCGTGGACGCGTTGTCGTTCTCGTTCGGCACCCGGAAGTCCACGGCGGTGTAGCCGCCCTGCTGGGCGTTGCCCGGGTTCACGGTGACGTGCGCGAAGGCGGGGCCGGCCAGCGCCACGACCGACGCGGCGGCGGTGAGGGCGACGGCGGCGATACGGCGGGTGGGGAGGGAACGCATGATTCGGGTCTCCGTTCGGAGGCTCGGCGGCAGGACCGCTCCCGGACACGGTGATCCGTGCCTCGGCGGGGCCGCGCGGCGTGGGGACGAGTGGGGGGCCGCACGCCGCGGGGGTGCGGCGGGTACGGCGCGGTCGCCGCGTACACCCGGACCCGGTACGGGGCCTTGTCGGCGCTCCGTCGGGGGCGGGTCAGTACGCGAGGGCCCCGAACGGGGGACCGCGCCGCACCACGCTGTGCCGCAGTGCGGCACGGGCCGGCGGCCGGCTGTCCCCGGCCCGCGCGCCGGAGCGGCGGGCGGGACCGGCGGGCGTGCCGAGCAGGCCCCGCAGCAGCGCCGCGGCCAGCGCGAACGCCGTCCGCAGCGGGGTGGTCCAGTGCTCCCGGGCGGCCGTGGCGGTGATCCTGACCAGCCGCCAGAGCGCCGCCTCGCCGCGCCGCAGCCACCAGCCGGCCGCCAGGGCGGCGGCCAGGTGGCCCGCGAGCATCGACGGCGTCATCCCGAACAGGCCGTCCTGCCACCAGGGCGCGACGGCGAACGCCCGCGGGTCCAGCCCCGCGCGGGCGACCAGCTGCTCGGCCGACGGGCTGCCGGGCAGGCCGGCCAGCGTGCCCGGACTGGCCTCGTTGCAGATCAGCCGGCCGGCCACCTGGGGCAGCGTCAGCGGGCCGGAGCCGCCGTGGTGCATCCCGGCCATCGCGCCGGCCGCCGCGGTGGCGTGCCCGCCGAAGGCGTGGAACAGGCAGTGCAGCCCGAGCTGGCCCGCACCGAGCGCGCCGGCGATGGCACCGAGCGAGCGCTCCCGCCCGCCGAAGGCCACCGCGAGCACCAGGACGGCCGCGAAGCCGGTCGCGAGCGCGGGCAGGGCCACGTTCCCGCCGCCGGCCAGGGCGTGCCCGGCGGCCGCGATCAGCGCGCAGACCAGGGCGAACGGGACGGCCCGCGCAAGCCGCAGGTCCCAGGCGGCGGCCCCCACCGGTGCGTCCGGTGCGGGGGCGCCCGGGTGCGGGGCGGCGGCGAGGGCAGTCATGGCCGGGCCATCATCTCATCGCCCCCCGCGCCGCCGAGGGCAGGGTGGGAAATCCCTACGAATGCCCCGTTCGGCCCGGCGTGCGGCCCCCGGTGTGCGCCGCTCGGCACACACCCCGGCCCCAGTCCATCCGCCGAACGGGCGGTAGCCGACCCCCTGCACGGTTCACCGCATGATCGCCCGGAGATACCTAGTTGTATGTGGAGCCGCAGCCAGGAGGGACCTCCCGTGGACATCTGGTGGACTCTGCACCTCAAGCGCGACCCGGCCAGCGTTCCGCTGGCCCGGCGCATCCTGCTCGGTGCCATGGCGACGGCGGGCGTCGACCCGCAGATCGCCGACGACCTCGGGGTCGCCCTCAGCGAGGCCTGCGCCAACGCCGTGGAGCACGGCGCCTGCGGCCGCTCGGACGACGGCTTCCAGGTCACCGCGTCGATCAGCGGGGACCTCCTGCGGATCGAGGTCACGGACTCCGGCCCCGGCCTCGCCGCGCCCGCCGCCCCCGCCCCGTTCCCGCCGCGCCGGCCGGCCGCCCCGCCGGCCCGCCCGGCCGCGACCGGCCGGGGCGCCCGCCGCCCCCGGCGCGGCCGCGCCAGCGTCCCCGGCCCGGTCCTGACCACCCGCCGCCCCCGCCGCGACGACCGCCCCTACGACACCCACGTGCTGCCCCCCTGCCACGCCGGGGCCCCCGCCCCCACCCTGCGCCCGGTCGACCTGGACACCCTCCCCGACCTCACCGCCGAGTCCGGCCGCGGCCTCTTCCTGATCCACGCCCTGACCGACCACGTCCAGCTCCGCAACCACCCCCTGCGCGGCGCGATCGTCAGCTTCGACAAGATCCTCAAGTGGCAGGACGACGCCCTGCTGCGGGCGGCCTCGTAGCTCCTGTGGCTCTCTGACCTGCACGAATGGCTGCTGTCCGGGCCCAGGTCGCGGCGAGTACGAGACAGGAATCAGGCCGCCAGGGCACACGTGGGGCACATGCCCTCGGGTTTCGGCGCGGGGTGCCCCGTCCCCGCACCCGGAAGCCCCCTGTCGATTGCCGAGCGCGTCCGGGACTCGCTCGTCGGCATCAGGTGGGTATGGGTCCGGAGCGTGAAGCCTGGGTCGCTGTAACCGAGGTAGGCCGCCAGCGCCTTGATCGTCTCGCCGACATCCAGCAGCACCGAGGCGTAGGCATGCCGCAGGGCGTGCATACCGTCGTCCGGGCCGCCTGAAGTACTTCGCCCCCTTCTCGCGCGGCGGGATCACCCCGGCCGCGACGAGCGCCAGCTTCCAGGCGCCCGCGTTGAAGACGCTGCGGTGGTACGGCTTGGCGTTCTCGTCGATGAAGAGCAGGTTCGCGGTGTGGTCGTCACCATCGGCAACAACCTCAACCGGATCGCCCACAACCTGTGGGTCGGCGGCAACCCGCCGCCCCACCTGCAGCACATCTGGGACCGCGTCCTGCAGAGCCTGGACGGCATCGACGCCGCTACCGCCTCGATCATCGGAAGGTGAACACGCACTGATCCCCAAGATCTCCCACAACTCCGGCGGGACCTTTGCCCTCGTCCGCTACCTGTACGGGCCCGGCAAGCACGACGAGCACGAAGACCCCCACATGATCGCCTCGTGGAACGGCTCTGCCCCCGACCCCGCACCCGAAGGCGCACGCGGCCCGCGCGACACGCTAGCCAAACTCGCCGCCCACCTCGACCTTCCCGTCAACGCCCTCGCCCCCGACCGGCGGCCGGCGGAAACGGTGTGGCACTGCTCCCTGCGGAACGCCGCCGAGGACCGCATCCTCACCGATGCAGAGTGGGCGACGATCGCCCGGCGCATCCTGCACGCGACGGACTACCGCAGCGCGGACCAGGAGCACCATGGCACGCGCCACCGCCACGCTCGCCACCGCTCCTACCCCGGCCATTGGCCCGGCACCGTACGACCCCACCCGTCGACGCTGACGCCGAGAAGGGACCGTCGCCCACCCGGCTGAAGGCCGGAGAGCGGCTCGGGGCGGAACGAGTGGCACGCTCGTCGGGAAGCGGCCGACGCAGCTGGCGTCACTGGGAAACGAGTTCGCCAGCTTTCTGCGCGAGTTCGGATGCGCCGGGGATTCCTCGCCTGCTGTAGACGGCCATGGTCGAGCGCACCGTCTTCAGCTCCTTCCGGTTCCGGTCGGATGCCACGCCGTCCATGAGATCCAGGCACTGATCCCAGAGGATCACGGCCTCCTCGTGGCGGTGCTGGGCGGCTACGGATTTGGCGAGATTCGCGAGGGTCAGGCCGCGAACCCGCTGGTACGTCTCGGGGACACGGCCCTCCAGCGCCGCACGGTAGTGCCGTTCGGCGGCCCGGTGGTCCTTCATCTCGGTCAGGGACTTGCCCGTGTGCGATGCCACGGTCGCCGCGACCGGGCCGGAGGCGGCGGCATAGGAGGGGACGCCGTCGTCGCCGGCGAGCATGGCGTTCTCGGCGGCCAGGAGTGCCCCGGCGGCGTCCTTGCTCTGACCGCTCGCTCCGTACGCCCGCGCGGCCGTCACCAGCAGCAGCGCTTCTGTCTTCCGGTCGACCTTCCCTTGGGCCCGCGACAGCGCGGCCTCGGCCAGTTCGACGCAGTGCGTGGTCTGGCTCAGATCGAGGGCCTGGTGGGTGAGGGCCCGCATCATCCAGGCTCCGTGACCTGCGGGGTCGGACTCGCAGGCGAGCTGGTAGGCGAGGAGGTAGAACCTCTGGGCCGCGCCCTCGCGGCCGAGATCATGACACTTCCATCCGACCAAGGTCGCCAGCTCAGCCGCCGCGCCGTACGCACTCCGGCGGACCTCCTCGGACGGGAACGTGGCCTGGAGCATCGGCACGACGGCGTCCGCCAGATAGGACGAGACAGTGGACAGCCCGTGGCCGCCGCCCAGTCTCTCGTCGGCGGTCCGGAACATCTCGGTGAGCTGCCGGACGGTGGAGACCTCTTCAGCCCCGGCCCTGCGACCGCCCTTCGCGGTTCGCAGGGCAGCGGCGACGGCCTGGTGGTCGTAGACGAGCGGGAGCCCGACCGCAGCGGTGCCGAAGGCGAGGGCGAGGAAGTCGCGACGGTGGAACATGACAAGTCTCCCGAGATCGGCAGCGGTTGCCAGAGGATCAGGGGTCATGACCTCCCCGATTGCGACGAAGCCTAGACCGATCTCGGCGGCCGTCACCTTCCGCTTCACCATTCTCGTCAAAGCCTCGGCAAGGTAGGTCGCGGTTCTGCCAGTTGGGGTTCCGCCCCGGACCCAGGAGAGCACGGCCGACCGTGAAGTGTGCAGGGTCTCGCCGGCCTCCGCGGCGACGGTGCGGACCGTCCTGGCCAGGGCTTCGTACGTGCACCCGGCTTCCTCGATGACGCTCGCCAGCTGCCGGTTGGGCTTCTTACTGCCAGTCAACTCGCACCCCCAGAGCTGATCTTGAACAGATTGAACGGGATGGGCGGGCCATCACCGTACCGCCTGGGCGTGGTCGGTTGTTCACTGAGTGCACAAACCCGCACTTCAGAGGAGGTCGTTGCCTCATGGCCGACGTGTATTTCGACCCGCGCCTAAGCGAGTTGGCCGGGGCCGGCGTGCTGGTCACCGGGGGTGGTGGCCTGATCGGCAGCCGCATCGTCGCCCAGCTCGCCGCGTGCGGAGCCAGGCCGACCGTCCTGGACAGGTTCGACGCCTACCCGCACCCGGTGCGGGACCTGTTCCGGGTGGACCAGCACGGCGCCCGGGTCGTCCTCGGGGACGTGCGCGAACGGGCCACCGTGAAGTGGCTTACTGGCCGCGCGGACTACGTGATCCACGCCGCCGCGTACGCCGACGTCGCCGCCTGCACCCGCCGGCCCGACACTGCCTTCGCGGCGAATGTGCAGGGTACCCAGACCGTTCTGGAGGCGGTGCTGGAGTCGTCGGTGAAGCGGCTGGTGTTCGTGTCCTCCGCCTCCGTCTATGGCGACGGCATCCCTGCGGTGGACGGTGTGGCGCGCTTCACCGAGGACCAGCCGCTGACCCCGATCTCCGTGTACGCCAACACGAAGTTGTGGGGCGAACACCAGGCGCGTCTGATGCTTGGCAGCAGCGGCACCGAGTACTCGATCGTCCGATACTTCTCGGTTTACGGCGACCCGCAGATCCCCAAGCCCGGCTCGCACTCCTGGATGGTTCCCTGGCTGGCCCTGTCCGCGCACACAGGCCAGCCGATGCGGCTCAACGGCGGCGGCCACCAGGTGCGCGACATGGTTCATGTCGAGGACATCGCGCACGCCACGATCCTCGCGCTCGTCGCCGACCAAGCCGCCGGACAGACCATCAACATCGGTACGGGCATTCCGACCTCGGTCCGGCGGATCGCCGAGTTGGTCGCCGCCCACTATCCCCGCGCCTCTTTCGTCGAGACACCCATGCCCGAAGGCGACCCGCGCGGAGGCTACGCCGATACCTGCCGAGCCACCGACCTGCTCGGCTGGCGTCCCGCCGTCACTCTCACCGAGGGCGTGGACCGCTACGTGAACTGGCTCAGGACCACGCCGGACGCCATCCCGGACTGGTTCACTGCCGCGCCGACCGCCTCTATGGCCGCCTGAACGAAGGGACCGCTTCCATGCGCGTCGTGCTCCTCGGCGGAGCCGGATACATCGGCTCCGTCGCCTCCCACCACCTCGTCTCCCACGGCCACCACGTCACCGTCGTGGACGGCCTGATCTACAACCGCGGGGACGACCCGGGCCGGCTACTACCCAACACCGCCGCGTTCGTCGGCGGGGACCTGCGCGACCCCGCCCTGCTGGCCGACGTCTGCGACGGCGCGGACGCCGTGGTGCACCTCGGCGGGATCGTCGGCGAACCGGCCTGCCAACTGGACGAGGAACTGGCCGTCGAGCTGAACTACGCCGCCCCGATGATCGCCGCCGAGGCTGCCGCCGGCGCGGGCGTCGGCCAGTACGTGTTCTTCTCCTCCTGCAGCGTCTACGGCAGGCACGAGGGCACCGTGGACGAGGACACCGAGCCGAACCCGCTGGGCATCTACGCCCGGACCAAGGTCCTCGCCGAACGGCGCCTCCCCGACGTACTCGCCGGAGTCACCGAGTTCACGACCCTTCGGCTGGCAACCGTCCACGGCTCATCGCCCCGCCAGCGTCTGGACTCCGTCGTCAACTCCATGGCTTCCCGCGCCGTCGCCACCGGTCGCGTCCCGCTCAACGGCGGAGCACAGCGCCGACCCCTCGTCCACGTCGGTGACGTCGCCGAAGTCCTCGCCGGCGTCATGGCCGACAACCTGACCGGGGTGTGGAACGTCGGCAGTGACCAGGAGAACCACACCATCGCCGACATCGCCGAGACCGTCGCCGCCATCGTGCCCGGGTCGAGGATCCGGCGCGGGCCGGAGCGGGACGAAACCGACGCCCGCGACTACCGCGTCAGTTTCGCCCGGCTCCAGCGCCACATGCCCGGGGCGTGCGCCACCGCGCTCAAGGACGGCGTGCAGGAGATCGCCGACCTCCTCGCGACCCGCACGATCGCTGATCCGGACGAGCCCCAGTACGACAACCACCGGGGCCTGGTGGACGCCTTCACCGCCGACAGGGTGCGAACCCTGCGCTCCCTCGCTTGTCGGCGGTATCAGGCCGAGTACACCGCCGCCACGTGGGGGAGGCCGTGACTACCACCGCACCGTTCCTTCCCTGGAACCGGCCGTCCATCGGGGGCGAGGAGGAGGCCGAGGTGATCCACACCCTGCGCTCGGGCTGGCTCACGCACGGCCCGAAGGCAACCCGGTTCGAGGAAGTCGTGAAGACCGCACTCGGAGCCGAGGACGCGTTCGCCGTGTCATCGTGCACCGCCGCCCTGCACCTGGCCTTCCTCACCGCCGGCATCAAGGCGGGAGACGAGGTGATCACTCCGAGCCTCACCTTCTGCGCGGCCCCGAACGCCGTCGTCCACTGCGGCGGCACACCGGTGTTCACCGAGGTGGATCCGGTCACGTTCAACATCGACCTGGAGGCGGCCGAGCAGGCGATCACCTCCAGGACGAAGGCCATCGTGGTCATGCACTACGGCGGCCACCCCTGCGACCTGTCGGCCTTCCGCAAGCTCGCCGACGACCACGGTCTGGTCCTCATCGAGGACGCCGCCCACGCTCTGCACGCCTCGCGCGACGGCCTCCGAGCGGGCAGCATCGGCGACCTGGCGGTGTTCTCCTTCTACGCCAACAAGGTCATCACCACCGGCGAGGGCGGGATGATCATCGGCCGCGCGGACCTCGTCCGGGCCGCCCGCCTCCTCGGCCGACACGGCATCGACTCCTCCGTGTGGCAGCGCCACGGCAAGCGCCGCACCGCCGACTACGAGGTCACCGTGCCGGGCTTGAAGTACACGATGCCGGACATCACGGCCGCGGTCGGGATCCAGCAGTTCCAGAAGCTGCCGGACTTCACCGCGCGCCGGGCGCAGATCGCCGCTTCCTACGACCGGTCCCTCGCCGGCCTTCCGGGGTTGCGGCTGCCGACCGCCCTGGACGGCGTCCAGCACGGCTGGTTCCTCTACCCCGTCCTGATCGAACCGGTCGGCGGCCGGAGCCGCGACACGGTGGCCGACCTGCTCCTCGACGCCTACGGGATCGGCACCAGCGTCCACTTCAAACCGGTCCACCGACTCGCCGCGTACCGGTACGTCGACTGCCACCTGCCCGTCACCGAACAGATCGGCGCTCGGCAGCTGTCCCTGCCGTGCTACCCGGCCATGACCAGCACGGACGTGCAGCGCGTCATCGACGCGATCCACGCCGTCTGGTCCTGACCCGCAACTCCGCGAGGCCGACTGTCAGATGACCGGCGGCCGACCCAGCCTGGTCATCTGCCACACCGTGCTCCACCGCATCGGCCGACGCGGAGGACACGGCGTTCGAACGCCCTCGAAGAAGCCGGACCACCACGCCTTGAGACCGGACAGCGGCGGACGGCGAAGCCCCGTGTACAGCGCCCAGGAGGTGAGGTAGATGGGCACCAGAACGGCAGGCAGATGACGCTTCGCCAGCCACACCCGATTGCGTGCCGTCATCCGGTAGTAGGTGGCGTGCCGGGCCGGATCGGTGCGGGGATGCTGCAACACAAGGTCGGCCCGGTAGTCGATCTCCCATCCGGCATCGAGCGCACGCCAGGCGAAGTCGGTCTCCTCGTGCGCGTAGAAGAACTCGGCAGGGAACAGGCCCACCTGGTCGATCACGCTCATGCGGATCGCGTGCCCGCCGCCCAGGAACGTCGTGACCGGGCCGGACTGCAGCGGATCGCTCGCGCCGAATCGGGGGACGTGGCGGCGCTGGGTGTACCCGGTCTCGTCCGCGATCCGGAAGGACACCACACCGAGGCGCGGATTCTCTTCGAAGGCTTCCCGGATCAACCGGAAGGTGTCGGTTCGGGGAAGCAGCCCGTCGTCGTCCAGGACCACCAGGGCGTCGACACCGCCGAGTTCACGCAGCCGCTCGACGCCGGCATTCCGCCCTCCGGGGATGCCTAGGTTCTCGGGCAGCTCGATCGCGTCCACCCACTCCGGCAGCTCGGGCAGCTTCACGCCCTGTCCGAGCACCACGGTCCGCGTGCTGCCGCCGCCCTCCTGGGCTTCGACTGAGTCCAGGAGCGCACGAAGCTCCTTCGGCCGGTTGCCCATCGTCAGCACCACCACGCCCAGCGTGACGCCCATCGCACCCGATCCCATCGAGGAACCCTTCATGATCTCGCCGACGCCGGAAGCGGCCGACGCGCCGTTGCGCGTACTTGCCGAGACCCGCAGGCTCCCGGACCACCAGCACATGGACCAGCACACCCTGAGCTGGATCGCCGGCAACCGACCCGCCGGTCCCAGCGCCCCGGCCACGATGCCACATCGCCCGACCCTGCTGGTACCCGACGTTTCCTGGTTCGCCAGCCCGGCCGTGATCGACTCCATCCACGGCGCCATGCACAACGCCCGCGTCAGCCTTCTCGTCCAGTTCCTCGCCCAACATCACGAGCCCGGTCGTGATCAAGCCCTGGCCCTCGCCGCCGCAGCGGCCTGCCACGACTGCCGACGACACCACGACCGCGACGACCCCGGCCACGGCGAACGCGCCGCACGCTGGCTCGCCGGCAACCTCGACACCGTGGCCCGCACCTTCGGCCAACCGGTCACCACCGAGACGATCACTGCCGTCGCGCTCCACGACGTCCCGCACGACAACTTCACCGACAGCCAGACCGGCGCCTACCGGCAGAGCCCGCACCTGGTGGACCTTCTGAAGGCCGCCGACGCATTCGACCGCTACCGCCTGCCCCTCCGCCGCTGGTGGCCCGACCCGGGCCGCCTGCGTGTAGCCCTGCCGCCGTGGCTCCCGCCGGTCGCGTTCGACCTGGTCGTTCACAGCGAGCAGGCACGCCTCGACGGCGCCACTCACGGCGAAGCCCTGGAACACGCACTCCACACCGTGCTGCCCGAGTAGGAGGACCCGTTGCACGCCGACTGGGAATACGCCCACACCAGCTACAACGCGCCGGTCTCGCGCCCGTCACCCGCCGGGCTCGCGGAGAGCGAAGCCGACTGGGCTCACCGTCTGGAGACGCAGACCCCGAACGGCTGGCTCCTGCGGGACAACGCCATGCTCCGCAGCCTGGCCAGCGGCGCCCCGATGCACCTGCTCCACCTGACCCGCGACCTGGGCACCGTCTGCAGCAGCGGGCACCTCTACGCCTCCACCGGCTGCCTGGTCGGCGCCATCTACGGGGCGCCTCTCACTCCGACCGGTAGCGCCTTCCGGCTCCACAACCTCGGCTCCTACCTGCTGGAAAGCAGGCAGAACAGCACACCGCTCGTCATCGTGGTCGCCCCCGGCGCTCCGGTGCCCGCCAAGGGCATCGACTACCTGCGCCTCGGAGGTATCCACCTGAGGACGTACCAGGCGTACCGGCATTTCCTCACCGAAGCCGAGGATGACGATGTGCTCCGGTCCGTCGTGGACCGGGTGCGCGTCGCTGCCCCGTTCCTCGACATGCTCCTGCGCCACGCCAGCGGTGGCACGACGCCGGACGGGTCGTTCATCGACACCCTTGCCGCCACGGTCCCGGCCTTCCCCTACCTCGGCTACCTCTACTTCGAGACCGTCGCCGAGTACTTGATGCTCCACTCCACCAGCCGGGCGACCAAGGAGTACTCCCACCGGGGCGAGCTCAACAACCGCCTGTACAAGGAGCTCGCGTTCTCTGCGGTGCAGGGGATGGGAGTTCTCTTCGACCTCGGGAGGTTCGCGCCGGACTGCGTGCGGCTCCTCGAACTCGTCGAGCGCATCGAGCCCGGCCTGGCATCCGGCCTGCCCGGCTATGTGCGACGCCGGATGTCCCACCTGTTCGCCGCCACAGCCCTTGCCCCGGATCAGGACGCCTCCGCCCTCACCTTCCACCGGGCGGACCTCGACACACTGGCGGACACCGCCCCGCACCTCCTCGGCCAGCTGATCTTCCGGGAGATCCGGATCGCCGACCGCTACCCGCAGCTCTACCACTGCTTCGAACAGGCCAAGGCCCTGGAAGCATGGAGTTACTGGAACTCCGAGCGCATCCCGACGCCGTTCAACGGTACGACCCCCAAGGGGGAGATCGGCATCAATCCGGCCTACCCGTATGCCGGCTTCTCGGTCTGGACGGCGGAGACCTGCGAACGGGGGCTCCTCCACCCGGTCGAACAGATCGCCGCAGTGCCGGCCCCACGCCTCGTGCCCTGGTTGGTCGCTCCCCTACGGGACAGGACGGAGGAGGAACGATGGTTGAACCGGCACCTGGCGCCCGCGAGATAGCTCCCGCCGGGCTGTCGAGCGGCTGACTCCTCCACTGACTCGCCCCGCACCATCGAACAGGAAGCAGGTCACCATGCAGCACCGCGTCCGCGCCGTTCTCCTCACCCCGAACGACACCATGCTGCTGATCAAGCGCATTCGCCCCGGCATCGACCCGTACTGGGTGATCGTCGGCGGCAAGATCGAACCGACCGACGCCAGCCCCCAGGAGGCCCTCCTGCGCGAGGTCCGCGAGGAGATCGCGGGCGAGGCCGAGATTGTCAGCCTCCTCCACACCAGCGAGACGGACGACGAGCGCCAGGACTTCTACCTCGCGACCATCGAGAAGTGGAGTTTCGAGGACCGCACCGGCCCCGAGTTCAGCCAGGAAGGCCGGGGCGAGTACCTCCTCGAAGAGATCCCCCTGACCGCCGCCGCCCTCGACGCGGTCAACCTCCTGCCCCAGGACTTCGCGGCCGTCCTGCGCGAGGCCGTCGAGCGCGGAGAACTCCTCGCCACCCGCCGATCGTAGGGACGGCCCGGCCATCCAACGGGCCCTTGAATGTGATCAAGGCCGCTGCGGCAAAAGGACCTTGGCGTGGCTGGTGACGTGGTACGTTCCGTGGTCCAACCGAAAATAGGCGACCCCGGCGATGCGCGAACATCCCGGGGTCCGGCAACAGGAGCGCGAACTCCCGATGCGGGTACATCGTACCGAACACGTACGTAGCTTCACCGTGCTGCCCAACGGTCTCCTACAGGACCGGAGGCTGTCCTACACGGCCCGCGGCCTGCTCGCGGACCTCCTTTCCCGTCCGGACGGCTGGCGCGAGGACGGTCGGCACATGGCCGACTCCAGCCCGCAGGGGCGTGGGGCGATCCGTAAGGCCCTGAAGGAACTGACCGAGGCCGGGTACTACCGGGTCGAAAAGATCCGCATGCCGGACGGCACCATCCGCACCGAGACCCACGTCTACGACACCCCGCAGCTCACTGCGCTGCCGGGTGTCACCCGTCCGGTCTCCGGTGAGGCGAGCACCGGCCGTGCTGGCGTCCCTCTTGTAAAGAACCGGTACCAAGAACCCACCCTCCCCGCCGAGCAGGCTGACCAGCTGGCGGCCACCGGCGGGGAGGCCGCCGACCGGCCCGAAGGGCGGGAGGAGGGGCACACCATCGACCAGGAGACTCCGGCTGTACCGGACGAACAGGCCCGAGAGGCGGTGGCCACGCTGTTTCGGGCGATCCGCCCGGAGCCGCGCCTGCGGTTGGGCGAGGCGGAGGCCATCGAGCTGGCGCCGCTTGTCGCCCAGTGGCTGGAGCGCGGCAGCACTGCCCAGGACCTGGCCCAGGCCCTGCTGCCCGGCCTGCCCGTACCCCTGCACTCTCCGGTCGGCGTGCTCCGCAGCCGTCTACAACGCAAGCTGCCGCCCGGCGTCCAGGCCCCACAACAGCCCTCCAAGCCCCGGTACGCCGAGTGCGCCAAGTGCCACGACCCCGTGCCACTGCCGGGCATCTGCCGAGCCTGTGCGGGCCTTGACGCGCGCCCGGTCGAGGTTGGAGGCGGTGCCCCCTCCGCAGCTCGTGGGGCTGCGCGAGCGCGTGCCGCCCTGCTGGCGGCGAGGGCGGCGGTGTCGAGGCGTACATGCGTGGCAGCGTCAGGTAGCAGCATGTGACGGGCGGGCTGTGGATGCCAAGCTATGCCGTCAAAGGGGTGCCTACCTGAGCAATGATGGGGCGCGCCAAACGAGTTGCTTGGCAGCCATGACCGCCAGTGACATGTCTTTCCAGGCCATGGTCCGTTCGGCGGTGCGCCGGTTGAACCGCAGGTTGATTTCTCCAGCCCGCCCGGTGCCTTTGGTGTCGATGGTGCACTGATCCCCCTAGGAGTAGTCGCCGATGCAGTGGCGGCGGATGACTGTGAGGGGGAGACCAAACTCGGGACTCACGAACGATCGTTAGGTGTTCTAAGCAAGGAATTCCTGGATTCAGAACGGCTCCCGGGCTTCTGCGACGAGCCGGCCGGATCGCCGCCCAGAGTTATAGGCGTCCCGAACCACCCGGGCGATTCCCTCTACCACGGTCCCGCCGGTGACCTCCTTGTAGCCTCGGCCTTTGCCGAGAAGGCTCGCTGGTCCGCCGGGAAGCTTGGATAGCTTGCGGATCAGTGCATCAGAGTCGAGGAAGGGGAACTCGTGGAGTACGGACGCTACCCCGAGGAGCACGTAGCTGTTCCCTGCAGCGGGGATATTTCCCCAGGCTTCAGTTACGACCCTCAAGGTTCGCCTGAGGAGCTGTCCCCTCTCTGTCGACTTTCCGTTAATCTTTCGCAGTGCTGCAACCGCGATGATTGCGTTACCGGCGCCAGAATCTGAGACGATCCAGCCACTATCACGCGCTGCGCGTGTGATATCGAGAGACTCGGCGTGTCCTGCAGTAACCTCGGCCATGAATTTATACAAGGGCTGCACGCGACGATTATCGTTGAGGCCAAGAAACAGTTCCGCCTCCTGCTCCTTCGTAAGGCCGCGGAATACCTTCATTCCGATCTTTGTCTCTCCGTGGTCTGCGGCGATGCACAGGGCTCCTCGATTCTGGCCGTCGAGCCAGATATAAGTGCCATCCGTTCGGGCGGACACTTGGGGCACGCCAAGGCGGCCCAAATCGAAACCCTCCCGGAGCTTTCTCGCCACCCAAGCCGTGTCCACTGGGCGGGTGTTCACGTCTCGGTCAGTCGTCACCTGACTGGGGATGAGCAACTCGATTTCGACGGCATGCTGGATTCGGCTACTCATTGCGCATCTTCTCCATTTTCTTCACGTAAGTATGCGACATTCGGCGAGCATCTTTGAGAGCCTTGAGCATATAGGTGAAATGCTCAGAGGTAGCTAGATCGTCTGTGACGACGTCGGACAGTCCTTCGAGCGTCCCAATCACCACATCGGCGGTGCGAACATAGTCGTAGTCCCTCCTGGATGTGCGAGCCCTGGGCACTGCGCGACCTGCATGATCGGCATTTGTTTCACCGACGTCTCTCGCGCCGGGCTTTCCATTTAGATACGGGAAGCATGATTCCAGTGTGTCGGGGCAGATTCCCTGCAGAAGTAGCTGGTGAAGCTTCGCGACGACGGACGTCAATGGGTAGTCGAGGGCAGGCCGTTCAACCGCTTCTACCATGAGCGAGAGTGACTTCTGCGCTTTGCCCGCCGTGCCTGGGGAGCTCATCTCCTTCTCCGCTTTGCGGAGAGTAGAGCGAAGAACCGTGTACACCTTGGTGGGCAACCCCACGGCGGCGGCAGCTGGCACTTCTCGCCGGAATCCCTCGTCAGTACCAGCAGGAGGCGGTAGCCGCTGCAAAGTGAAGGCAGTCGCCACCTTTTCAGTTACTGTCATGGGCAGAGAGTAGATAGGGTCGGGATTTGTGAGATGTCGTCGCAACTCGTGCGCGCCTTCTTCGATGTCTCCGACGAAGATTGCGTCTACGAAATGCATGTGAGCCAGCTTGCTTGCCTCGTAGCGCCTGTTGCCACTCAGGAGAAAGTCGTCCTTATCAGAAATGAGCAAAGGGTCCTTCAGGCCGAATGTCCTGATGGATGAGACCAAGCCATCGAGGTCTCGGATTCTCCCGGTCGGAATTGTTGCAGTTCTAATGTCAGAAAGTCTGATCTTTGCTCGCTCCAACGCTTTCCTCTTCTCGGGCTGGTGGCGCCCGTCCGGTGGGGTCGGGTAGACGCGAGATTAGGCGCACTTCTCGCAGAATGTAAAAGTCGCCATGCGTGTGGAGTAGTTGTCATACTGCTGAGGCGGCCATGAATGGGTGGTCTTTGACCAATCAGTTTGGGGCCCGGATGGATACCGAGCCTTGTGCGTCCTGGCGCTGCACGTCGGTAGGGCGGCCGTGTCAGCAGATGCTGATGGGCAGATCAGGCCAAGGGAAGGTCGTCCTCATGGCTGCTTGAACTTGAATGGGTGATGTCGGGGAACGGTGGGCGTGGTGGTGCCCCAGAGCTGGTGCGCCAGGATGAGCGCATGCCCGAGAGCGAAGCGCGTCTGCTGACGTTGTTGCGCGAGCTTGATGCCCCGCGGCGGCTGGAGTGGCCAGGACTACGACCCTGGCGAGACCGCAACCCGCTTCGGCACTTTGGTGGCCCGGCTCGAAGGCGACTTCGCAACTCGCTGCAGGGGGGAGCCGGACACCCAGGACTCCAGCGAGTACGGACGCGCCACCGTGCCTGGGGAGGTGACCGTGAACGGTGCCCTGCAGGGCACATCGGGGGCACATGAGGGCCAAAAGTGCCGCTGACCAGTGCGAACTACTGAAGGTAGTTTCGCCTGGCCAGCGGCACTTTTCTGGTTGAACCCGCAGGTCACGGGCTTGCGGGGATCAAAAGATCCTCAAGTGGCAGGACGACGCCCTGCTGCGGGCCTGCTGACCACCGCGGACACCCCGCCCGGCGCCGGTCCGGGCGCGCCCTCCGGGGCGGCCGGGGCGGAACTACGCTGGCGCGATGGGTGCGGTGGGTGAGTGGGATCTGCGGCGGCTGCGGGTGCTGTGGGCGGTCGGTGAGTGCGGGACGGTGACGGCCGCGGCGGAGCGGCTGCGGCTCTCGCCGTCGGCGGTCTCGCAGCAGGTGTCGGCGCTGGCCAGGCAGGTGGGCGCGCCGATGCTGGAGCCGTACGGGCGGCGGGTCCGGCTGACCAGCGCGGCGCGGCTGGTGCTGCGCCACGCCGAGGTGGTGTTCGGGCAGTTGGAGCGGGCCGAGGCGGAGCTGGCGGGGTACCTGCACGGCGAGGCGGGCGAGGTGCGGGTGGGCGCCTTCGCCACCGCGATCGGCGGGCTGCTCGTCCCGGCGATCGCCCGGCTGCGGGCGGACGCGCCGCGGCTGGCGGTGCGGGTGGTGGAGACGGAGGCGGCCGGGGCCTACGGGCTGCTGTCGGCGGGGGACGTCGACCTGGCGCTCTCGCTCGCGGTGCGGCCGGCCGGCGGCGATCCCCGCTTCGTCGAGTCCGTCCTGCTCAGCGACCCGCTGGACGTGGCGCTGCCGCCCGGGCACCCGAGGGCCGACGCCCCGGACCTGCGGCTCGCGGACCTCGCCGACGAGCCGTGGATCTACGGCGCCGCCGGCCCCTGGCGGGAGATCACCCTGACGGCGTGCGCGGACGCCGGGTTCGTGCCCGAGCGCGCGCACACCGCCGCGGACTGGTCGGCGATCCTGGCGATGGTCGCGGCCGGACTCGGGGTGGCGCTGGTGCCCCGGCTGGCCTCGGCGGGGCGGGTCGGCGGGGCGGTGGTCCGGGCGCTGCCCGCCGACCTGCCGACCCGCCGGGTGGTCGCCGCGGTCCGCGCGGGGACGGAGGGGACGCCGCCGCTGCGCCGGGTGCTCGCGGCCCTGGCCGAGGCCGCCCGGGACGTTCAGTCCGGCTGAACGTTCTGGTCAGATCTTTGTGATGGACCTGACGGGTGTGCCGGGGTGACCGTGGAGGCATGACCACCGACGCGACCGCCCCCGAGACCGCCGCCCCCGAGACCGCCGACGCGCTGCCCTACGCGGGCGGCAACCCCTACGCCGACTACCGCTCCGGCAGCTTCGCCTTCACCGCCCTCACCGACCTGGCCGACCGCCGGCTCGGCGGCGCCGTGATCGCCGCCAACGACGAGCTCTTCGCCGAGCGGGAGAACCTGCTGCTGCCCGAGCCCGCCGAGTTCCGCCCGCACACCTTCGGCAACAAGGGCCAGATCATGGACGGCTGGGAGACCCGCCGCCGCCGCGGCGCCGGCACCGACCGTCCGCACCCGACCGCCGAGGACCACGACTGGGCGCTGATCCGCCTGGGAGTGCCGGGGGTCGTGCACGGCGTGATCGTCGACACCGCGCACTTCCGCGGCAACCACCCGCAGCGGATCGCCCTGGAGGGCGCCGAACTCCCCGGCACCCCGGGCCCGGAGGAGCTGCTCGCCGACTCCACCGTCTGGCACCCGCTGGTGCCCGCCTCGCCGGTGCGCGGCCACGCCGCCAACGGTTTCGCCGTCGAGGACGGCCGCCGCTTCACCCACCTGCGGCTCAGCCAGTACCCCGACGGCGGCATCGCCCGGCTGCGGGTGCACGGCGAGGCCCGGCCGGACACCGCCTGGCTGGCCGCGCTCGGCACCTTCGACCTGGCCGCGATCGAGCACGGCGGCGCGGTCGAGGACGCCTCCGACCGCTTCTTCTCGCCCCCGGCCAACCTCGCGCTGCCCGGCCGGTCCCGGGCGATGGGCGACGGCTGGGAGAACCGCCGGCGCCGGGACGCCGGCCACGACTGGGTCCTGCTGCGCCTCGCCGGGCGCGGAGCGATCCGCGCGGTGGAGATCGACACCGGCTACTACGTCGGCAACGCGGCCGGCTGGGCCGCGCTCCACGGGCGGGACGAGCGGGCCGCCGACCCGCAGGAGTGGTTCGAGCTGGTGCCCCGCACCCGGCTCCAGCCCGACGCCGTCCACCGTCTGGTGCTGGACGCGCCCCGGCCCGCCACCCACGTCCGGCTCGACGTCTTCCCCGACGGCGGCATCGCCCGGCTGCGGCTGCACGGCAGCCTGGTCTGACCGGGTACGGCCGGGGCGGGCGGCGCCGTCGGCCCCCGGTTGCCGGGGCCGGAGGGCCGCCGGACGATGGGGGAATGATGCACCAGATGCGCGCCGAGTACGGTGACGGCGGTCCGTCCGCCGGGGTGAGGCTCTGGCACATGGTCCGCGGCTCCGAAGCCGTCGCCATGTGCGGCCGGGAGCTGGACGAGGGGGCACAGCTGCGGGATCCGGCGGACTGGGGCAAGACGCCCGAACTCTGCTGCCACACCTGCGGCGCGTACTTCCTGCGCGAGACCCCGTACCTGGCGACCGAACACCCGTAGCCCGGCGGCCGCCGCCCGTGGCGCGTCCGGCGGCTCCGGCCGCGCGCTGATGCGGCGCGAACCGCCGGGCGGGCCCTAGCGTGGTCGGCATGGAGAAGTCCCTGGTCCGTCCGCGGTCGCTGGCCGACGAGGTCGCGCGGTCGCGGGGCGGTGACGCCGACCTCGCCGGGCGGGTCGACCGGCTCTGCGGCCGGATCGAGCGGCTGGACCCGCTGCTGCACACCTTCGTGCCCGAGGCCGGCCGGCCGGAGCGGCTGCACGCCGAGGCCCGCGCGCTGGCCGCCCGCCACCCCGATCCGGCCACCGCCCCGCCGCTGTACGGGGTGGCGGTCGGGATCAAGGACATCGTCCACGTCGACGGCCTGCCCACGCACGCCGGATCGGCGCTGCCGCCGGGCGTGCTGGCCGGTCCGCAGGCCGCCGTGGTGGACCGGCTGCGGGCCGCGGGCGCGCTGGTGGCGGGCAAGACGGTGACCGCCGAGTTCGCCGGCAGCGCTCCGGGCCCGACCCGGAACCCGCACCACCCCGGGCACACGCCGGGCGGCTCCAGCAGCGGCTCGGCGGCGGCGGTCGCGGCCGGGCTGGTGCCGCTGGCGATCGGCACCCAGACGATCGGCTCGGTCGTCCGGCCCGCCGCCTACTGCGGAGTGGTGGGCTTCCGGCCGACGTACGGGCGGATCCCGCTCGACGGGGTGATCCCCAACGCGCCGAGCTTCGACACCGTCGGCCTGTTCACCGCCGACCTCGCCGGGGCGGCGCTGGCGGCGCCGCTGCTCTGCGACGACTGGCGGGGCGAGCGGCAGGGAGGTCCGCCCGGCGACGGGCCGCCCGTCCTCGGCCCGCCCGTCCTCGGGGTGCCCGCCGGGCCGTACCTGGAGCAGGCCGGACCGGCGGCGCTGGCGGCCTTCCGGGCGCAGCTGGACCGGCTGGCCGCCGCGGGGTCGACGGTGCGCGAGATCGAGTTGCTGCCCGACTTCGCGTGGCTGGTGCGGCAGGTGCGGACGATCAACCGCTTCGAGCAGGCCCGCGGCCACGCCGACTGGTTCGCCCGGTTCGGCGGCCTCTACCGGCCGGAGACGGCGGCCGGCATCCGGCACGGCCAGGCCGTCCGGCCGGAGGACCACGAGACGGCGCTCGGCGTCCGCGAGCACGTCCGCGCCCGGCTCGCCGAGGCCTGGGCGGCCGCGGGGGTGGACCTGGTGGTCGCGCCCTCCGCCACCGGGCCGGCCCCGTCCGGGCTGGGCAGCACCGGGGACGCGGTGATGTCCCTGCCGTGGAGCTACGCCGGGCTGCCCGCCGTCAGCCTGCCCGCCGGGGTGAGCGCGGACGGCCTGCCGCTCGGGCTCCAGGTGGTCGGCGCGGCCGGTGCGGACGAGTCGCTGCTGGCCCTGGCCGCGCCGCTGGAGCGGGCCCTGGGCGGCCCGGCCCGCTGAGCGGCGCGGCGGGCGGGGTCAGCCCCTGTCGCGCTCCTCGTCGGGGAAGCGGGGGCCGCCGATCAGGAACAGCAGGGCCGCGGTCGGAAAGCCGATCGACGCGGCCACCAGCACGATGAACTGCCAGAACATCCGTCGCTCCTCGTCCTCGTCAGTCCCGTGCGGCCCGGCCCCTCGAAGGAGACCGCGAAACCTGACAGGCCCTGATTGGCCGAATTGTCCACTCGATATCCGACGGTATGGCCGAATTACCCCCGCTGCCACCGGACGGTCCGGCGCCGGCGGCGCGCACCGCGTGCACGGGTCTGGGCGCGCGCCCCACCCGGCGTCCACACTGTCGGGATGCAGGTACAGCTGGCAGGGGAAGCACGGCGGCCGGACCGCGAGAGCGAGGACTTCGCGGCGGCCTCGCCGGAGGCGCTCGTACTGCTCGACGGCGCGAGCTCGCCGACCGGGCTGGAGTCGGGGTGCCGGCACGGCACCCCCTGGTACGTACGGCGGTTGGGGGTGCACCTGCTGGCCCGGCTGACCGACCGGGCGGACCGCTCGATCGCCGAGTGCCTGGCCGACGCCATCGTGGAGACGGCGGCGCTGCACGGGGGCCGCTGCGACCTCGCCCACCCCAACACGCCCGCCGCCATGGTGGTCGCCGCCCGGCGGCACGGCAGTGCGCTGGAGTACCTGGTGCTCGGGGACTCGCTGCTGGTGCTGCAGTACAAGGACGGGCCGCTCAAGGTGATCGGCGACAACCAGCGCTTCCCCGCCGGTGAGGAGGTGCGCCGCCAGGTCTGGTCGACGGTGCCCGGCTCCACCGAGCGCGCCGCGCTCCACCTGGAGTACGCGCTGGCCGTCCGGGCCGCCCGGAACTCCGGCACCGGCCCGTGGATCGCCGCCGCCAGCCCCAAGGCCGCGCAGCACGCCGAGACCGGCTTCGTCGAGCTGGAGCGGCTGCACGCGGTGGCCGCGCTGAGCGACGGCGCCTCGCGCTACACCGAGCGCTTCGGACTGGGCAGCTGGGCGGACGCCCTGCGACTGCTCGCCGAGTCGGGGCCGGGCGAGCTGATCGCCCAGGTGCGGGCGGTCGAGCGGTCGGACGCGGCCTGCGAGCGGTGGCCGCGCGGCAAGGCGCACGACGACGCCTCGGCCCTCTACGCGCTGCTGTAGCGGACCGGGCGGGGGCGGCGGACTTGCGCGGCCGACCGCCCGATATGGGCGCGGTATAGGAGCGGGCGGCACCGTGGCGGTGCTGATAGATCGGCATCTCCATGGCCGCACCCCTCCCCCGAAGGACGCTCATGACCGACTCCGTGGCGCTGTGGTTCCGCACCTACCACACGGCTCCGGCCCCGCGGCTGCGGCTGGTCTGCTTCCCGCACGCCGGCGGAGCACCCACCGCCTACTGGTCCTGGGCCCGTGAACTGCCCGAGGACATCGAGGTGCTGTCGGCCTGCTACCCGGGCCGGCAGGACCGCCTCGGCGACCCCTACGCGCCCTCCGTCCACGCGATGGCGGACGAGATCGCCGCCGCCCTGGCCGTTCTGGCCGCCGACGGAGTGCCGCTGGCCCTGTTCGGCCACAGCATGGGCTCCGTGGTCGCGCACGAGGTGACGCTGCGGCTCGGCGCCGAGCACGGCGTGCGCCCGGTGCGGCTGTTCGTCTCCGGCTCCGAGGCCCCGCACCGCCGTGAGCGCGAGGAGTCGGCGGCCGCGGACGACGCCGACTTCCTGGCCGAGCTGCGCCAGCTCGGCCACAGCTCGCTGGCCGACATGGACCCGGGCCTCCTGGAGCTGGTGCTCCCCAGCATCCGGGCCGACTACCGGCTGTCGGCCGCCTACCGGCCCGACCCCGCGGCCGGACGCCACCGGGTGCCGGTCGTCGCCTACGTGGGGGCCCGGGACGCCGAGTGCGCGCCCGACAACGTCGCCGCCTGGTCGGACACCACCAGCGCCGGCTTCGAGCTGCGGATCTTCCCCGGCGACCACTTCTACCTCCAGGCCCAGGAGAAGCAGCTGCTCGCCCACATCGCCGGGCACCTGCAGTCCGACCTGCGGCTGCGCCAGGTGCTCGGCACCGGTCGCGCCTGAACCCCGCCCCGCCCCGCCCCGCCCGCGCCGCGCCCGCCCGTCGCCGTCCCCGCGGGCGCCGGCGTCCCGCCCCGCCCCGCCACCGTCCACCCCTGACCGAAAAGAGGCCGTGCTGATGGCCGATCACCTGGTGACCCGACTGGAGCGGCACGGCCGCGAAACCCCCGACCGCACCGCCCTGGTCTTCGTCGAGGCCGCCTCCGACGGCTGGTCGGAGCAGCCGCTGAGCTTCGGTGACCTCGACCGCGCGGCCCGCTCGGTCGCCTCCTGGCTGCGCGAGCGGTGCGCCGTCGGCGAGCGCGTGATGCTGCTGTACGGGGCCGGACCCGAGTTCGTGACCGCGCTGGCCGGCTGCCTGTACGCGGGCGTGGTGGCCGTTCCGGCGCCCCAGCCCAGCACCCAGCGCGGCCACAGCTCCCGCGTCGACGGCATCGTGCGGGACGCCGACATCCGTCTGGTGCTGACCGACTCGGCCAACCACGGCACGGCCGTCGCCATGCTGGAGCAGGCCGGTGTCACCGAGCTGCCCTGCGTGGCCACCGACCTGCTGGACCTGGCGCCCGCCCCCGACTGGCAGGTGCCGCCGACCGCCGACGACGACCTGGTGTTCATCCAGTACACGTCGGGGTCGACCAGCGCGCCCAAGGGCGTGATGGTCACCCAGCGCTCGCTGCGCCACAACATCGGCCTGATCGCGCGGGCCTTCGCGCTGGAGTACGACAGCCGCGGCGCCTGCTGGCTGCCCCAGCACCACGACATGGGCCTGATCGGCGCCCTGATCGCACCGCTGTACGTCGGCGCCCTCGGCTACCAGCTCGCCCCGATGGCCTTCCTGCGCCGCCCGCACCTGTGGCTGGAGCTGATCAGCAGCCGGCGCGCCACCCACACGTCGGCCCCGAACTTCGCCTACGACCTGTGCGCCCGCCGGGTGACCGACGCCCAGCTGGCCGGACTGGACCTGGGCAGCCTGGTCAGCGCGGGCAACGGCGCGGAGCCGGTGAGCGCCGCCACCCTGCGCCGGTTCGTCGACCGGTTCGCCCCGGCGGGCTTCCGGCTCGACCAGTTCAACCCCTGCTACGGCATGGCCGAGACCACCCTGCTGGTCTCCGGCACGCCGCGCGGCGAGACCCCGGCCCTGACGGCCGTCGACGCCGAGGCGCTCGCCGCCAACGAGCTGCGTCCGGTCGCCCCGGGCGGCGACGGCCCGCTGCTGGTGAGCAGCGGCACCGTCCACGACCTCGACGTGCGGATCGTCGACCCGGCCACCGCCGCCACCCTCCCGGACGGCGGGATCGGTGAGATCTGGATCCGAGGCGACAGCGTGGCCGCCGGCTACTGGCGCAACCCCGAGGCCACCGCGACGACCTTCCGCGCCGTCACGGCGGAGGGCGCGGCGGGCTACCTGCGCACCGGCGACACCGGCGCCCTGCACGAGGGCCGGCTGTACGTCACCGGGCGGATCAAGGAAGTCCTGATCGTCAACGGCCGCAACCTCTACCCGCACGACATCGAGCGCGAACTCGCCGAACTGGACGAGGCGTTCAACGGGCTCAGCGGCAGCGTCTGCACGGTGCCGGGCACCGGTGAGCAGATCGTGGTGATGCACGAGGTCCGCCGCCGCCCCGGCGCCCCCGAGGAGCTGGCCGAGTTCGCCCGGCAGCTGCGCGGCCGGCTCGCCGAGCGGGTCGGCGTGCGGATCCCCAACCTGGTGCTGCTGCGGCCCGGCCAGGTCCGCAAGACCACCAGCGGCAAGGTGCAGCGCTCGCTCATGCGTGAGCTGTTCATGACCGGAGCGCTGGAGCCGGTGGTCGAGGACCTCGACCCGGCCACCGCCGCCCGCTACCGCAGCGCGGCCGGTGCGCGATGACCCACGCCGCCACCCACCCCTCCCGTCGGATCGCCGGGGAGCTGGACCGCGCCCTCGGCGACCCCGAGGACGGCGGACGGCTGTTCTCCTACGCGCGCTGCGGCGCGCTGGACGACCGGGAGGAGTTCCCGGTCGAGATCTGCCGGGAGCTGGACCTGCTGGGGCTGCCCCGGCACTACGTCCCGGCCGAGTACGGCGGGGCGCTGGAGAGTTACGAGCACGTCCTGCAGCTGATGCGCGCGGTCGCCCGCCGGGACCTCACCGTCGCCATCGCGCACGGCAAGACCTTCCTCGGCGCGGTGTCGGTCTGGGTCGGCGGCAGCCGGGAGCAGGCCGAGCGGCTGGCCGCCCAGGTGCTCGACGGGACGGTGGTCTCCTGGGGCCTGACCGAGCGCGACCACGGCAGCGACCTGCTGGCCGGCGAGGTCGTCGCCGTGCCGACCGGGGACGGTTACCGGGTGAGCGGCGAGAAGTGGCTCATCAACAACGCCAACCGCGGCCGGGCGGTCTGCCTGCTGGCCCGTACCGGCGAGGCCGGCGACGCGCGCGGCTTCAGCCTGCTGATGATCGACAAGTCCGCCGTCGCGCCGCCCGGCTACCGGCCGCTGCCGGCCGTGAAGCTGCACGGCATCCGCGGCGCCGACATCAGCGGGGTGGCCTTCACCGACGCCCGGGTGCCGGCCGACGCGCTGGTCGGCGGCGAGGGCGACGGCGCCGAGATCGTCCTCAAGAGCCTCCAGCTGACCCGCACGATGTGCGCCGCGCTGTCGCTCGGCGCCGCCGACAACGCGCTCACGCTGGCCGCCGGCTACGCCCTGGAGCGGCGGGCCTACGGCCGGCTGCTGGCCGAACTCCCGCAGACCCGCAGGCTGCTGGCGCAGTCGTACGCGGACGTGCTGCTCGCCGAGGCGGTGAGCACGGTGGCCGTCCGCAGCATCCACGCGCTGCCCGGCGAGCTGGCCGTCTCCTCGGCCGTCACCAAGTACCTGGTGCCGACCCTGGTCGACCAGGTGATCGACCGGCTCGGGACCGTGCTCGGATCGCGCTCGCTGCTGGTCGGCGAGACCTACCAGCACGGCCGCTTCCAGAAGGTCCAGCGCGACCACCGGATCGTCGGCATCTTCGACGGCAACGCGCTGGTCAACCTGCACGCACTGATCAACCACTTCCCCCTGCTGGCCCGCCAGTTGCGCAAGCGGACGGTGGACGCCGCCGGGCTGGCCGAGGCCACCGACCTGGCCGCGCCGCAGGCCCCGCTCGACCGCGAGCGGCTCAGCCTGCTCCCGCGCGGCGGCTCCAGCGTGCTGCAGGCGCTGCCCGCCGCGGTGGCCGAACTCGGCCGGCTGGCCGCGCACGGCGCCGTCCCGGCCTCGCTCGGCCGGCGGGCCGAGGCACTGCTGGCCGCGGTCGACGGCCTGGCGGTCGAACTGGCCGCCCACCGGCCGGTCCCGGTCGAGGCGCCGCGCGCGGCCTTCGACCTGGCCGAGCGGTACGCCCTGCTGTACGCGGCCGCGGCCGCCGTCCAGCTCTGGCTGCGCAACCACGAGGCACCCGAGCACCAGGGCGGCCTGTGGGCCGACGGGCTCTGGCTGGAGGCGGCGCTGGCCCGGGTGCTGACCCGGCTCGGCCTCGGCCCGCGGCGCCCGGTGGCCGGCGACGACCTGCTGGAGCGGCTGGTGCCCTTCCTGGAGGAGCAGCAACGCAGCGGCCTCCTCCCGTCCCTGCTGTCCTACCCCCTGGTGAAGGGAAGCAGCCGATGACCACGGCCACCACCCCCGACTGCTACGCCGACCTCGGCAACCCGGCACCGCTGGAGGCCCTGTTCGGCGACCCCGAGTACCAGGACAACCCGCTGGGCTTCGCCGCCTTCGTGGCCGCCGACGAGCGCGGCGACCTGCTCCCGGCCGGTGAGCGCGTCCTGGACGCCTACGGGCTCGGCGCCGAGTTCGTGCCGCGGCGGCTCGGCGGCCGGCTCGACCGGGCCGACCGGCTGGCCCGGGTGCTGCGCCCGCTGTTCCGCCGCGACGCGGCGCTCGGCCTCGGCCACGGCGCCAGCAACCTGGTCGGCGCGGTCAACGTGTGGGCCCAGGGCGGTGACCAGCAGCAGCGGTGGCTCGCGGACGTCCTGTGCCGCAACGGCCGGATCGCCGCCGCCTACACCGACATGTCCACCGGCAACGACGTCTCGAACACCGCCTTCCGCGGCACCCTGCGGCAGGACCACCTCGTCCTCGACGGCCGCAAGGAGATCATCAACAACCTGGCCCGTGCCGAGGCCGTCACCGTGCTGGCCCGCACCAGCCCGGAGCCCGGCAGCCGCAGCCACTCGATGGTGCTGGTCGACATGGCCACCGCGCCGCGCGACCGGCTGCGCTTCCTGCCGCGCTACCGCACCGTCGGGGTGCGCGCGATGTACCTGGGCGGGCTGCAGTTCGACCACTGCCCGGTGCCGGTGACCGCGGTGGCCGGCGAGGTCGGCGCGGCCATGGAGACCATCCTGCGGTCCTTCCAGGTCACCCGGGCGGTGCTGCCCGCCGCCGCGCTCGGCGCGGTGGACCAGCAGCTGCGCACGGTCACCGGCTTCGCGCTGGGCCGGCGGCTGTACCACCGCACGGTGGCCGACCTGCCGCACGCCCGCTCGGTGCTCACCGACGCCTTCGTGGACCTCCAGGCGGCCGACGCCTTCGCCACCACGGTCTGCCGAGCGCTGCACCTGCTGCCCGGGCAGACCAGCGTCTACGCGGCGGCCGTCAAGTACCTGGTGCCGCTGCTCTTCAAGGACACCGTCGACGCCCTGGGCCAGGTGCTGGGCGCCCGCTCGTTCCTGCGCGAGGGGCCGCACGCGGTGTTCCAGAAGCACGCCCGGGACCTGCCGGTCGCCTCGCTGGTGCACGCCGGCGGCACGGTCTGCCAGGCCACCGTCATCCCGCAGCTGCCCCGGCTGGCCCGCGCCGCCTGGCTGGTCGGCGAACCGGCCCCGGCCGGCGTCTTCCACCTGGCGGGGGACCTGCCCGAGCTGGACTTCGACCGGCTGAGCACCACCGCCGGGCGGTACGACCCGCTGCTGGGGAGCCTGGTGGACGCGGCCGCCCGGGTGCGCGACGAACCGGTCCTGGGCCGGCTCACCGCCCAGCTGGTGGACGAGCTGACCGCGCTCAAGCAGGCCTGCCAGGAGCTCGCGCCCCGGGACCGCACCCCGCTGGCCGGCCCGGTGAGCTTCGAACTCACCCACCGCTACGCGGTGCTGCTGGCCGCCGCCTGCTGCCTGGGCGTGTGGCTGAACAACCCGGACCACCCGGGCGCGTACGCGCACCGGCCCGAGTGGGTCGTCGCGGCGCTGGCCCGGCTCACCGCCCGGCTCGGCTGCCCGCCGGTGCCCGGGGCGGAGGCCGTCCGTCCGGCGGTCTTGCGCGAGCTGCTCGACCGCTACGAGAGCGGCGCCGGATTCGACCTCATCGGCCGGCACCTCGCCTGACCGGCCGGCACCTCGCGCACGCGGACCGGTGGCTCCCGACGGGAGCCGCCGATGACGCCCAGTGACAGGAAGAGAGCATGGGAAAGTACGTACGGGTCGAGGAGGCCGGGCCGGTCGCGACCGTCCGGCTGCTGCGCCCGACCATCAGCGGCGCCGACCCGGTGCTGCCCGCGGAGCTGGCCGAGGCCGCCGAGCGGGTCGGATCGGACCCGGCCGTCCGGGCCGTGATCCTCACCGGGGGCCGGCGCGTCTTCGGCTCCGGCGCGGACCTCGCGGCGATGGCCGAGCGCACCCCCGCCGAGGTGGACGCGTACACCGCCCGGCTGCACGCCGGGTTCGCCGCGATCGCCGCGATCCCCAAGCCGGTGGTGGCCGCGATCGTGGGCTTCGCCCTGGGCGGCGGGCTCGAACTCGCGCTCTGCGCCGACTTCCGGGTGGCCGGGTCCGGGGCTGTGCTCGGCCTGCCGGAGATCCGGTTGGGGATCATCCCCGGCACCGGCGGCACCCAGCGGCTGCCCCGGCTGATCGGCCCGGCACGGGCCAAGCGGCTGATCATGACCGGACGGCAGGTGGACGCGGCCGAGGCGCTCGAGCTCGGCCTGGTCGACGAGGTCGTCCCGGACGCCGAGGTGCACGCCTCGGCCCAGCGGCTGGCGGAGCGGTTCGCCGACGGGCCGACAGCCGCCCTGGGCGCCGCCAAGCGGGCCGTCGACGAGGGCCTCGGCCGGCCGCTGGCCGAGGGACTGGACCTCGAACGGCACCGGTTCGCCGCCCTGTTCGCCACCGCCGACCAGCGGGAGGGCCTGCGGGCACACCTCGCCGGGGAACCCCCGCGGTTCATCGGCCACTGACCCGCCCACCCACCGCAACGAAGGACGTCGATGTCCAGCCTGCACCCCCTCTCCCACGCGCAGCAGTCGCTCTGGTTCCTCTACCGGCTGGCGCCGGACGCCGCGGTCTACAACACCGGGGTGGCCCTCACCGTCCGCTCCGCCGTCGACCTGCCCGCCCTGGAGCGGGCGATCGAGGCGACCGCCGAGCGGCACGACATGCTCCGCTCGCTCTTCGCCGAGCACGACGGCCGGGCCGCCCGCACCGTCGCCGACCGGCACCCGCTGGGCCTGGAACTGCGCGAGCTGCCGGGGCTGACCGACGAGCGGTTCCGCACCGCGGTGCGGGACGCGCTGCGCGAGCCGTTCCGGCTGGAGCGCGACGGCGCGTTCCGCTTCGTCCTGCTGCGCCGCGGCGCCGAGGACGCCGTCCTGCTGATGGCCGGCCACCACATCGGCACCGACGCCACCTCCAACTGGCTGATCCTGCGCGACCTGCTGCAGAGCTACCGGCGGCTGGTCGACGGCCGGGAGCTCGACCTCGCACCCCTCACCGCGGACTACGACGACTACACGGCCCGGGAGCGCGACCTGCTCGGCTCGCCGCGCGGCGCCCGGATGGAGCAGTACTGGCACGATTTCTGCGCCGGGGCGATCCCGGCCGAGATCCCCACCGACCGCCCCCGGCCGACGAGTCCGGGCTACCGCGGCAGCACCCACCACCTGGACCTGAGCGGCCCGCGGGTGGCCGGGCTGCGCGAGCTGGCGCTGGCCGACGGGGTCTCGCTGTTCTCCCTCCTGCTCGGGATCCTCCAGGGGCTGCTGCACCGCTACACCCGGCAGAACGCCTTCCTGGTCGGCGCGCCGACCACCACCCGGCTGAGCCCGGCGACCCGCGAGGTGGTCGGGAACTTCATCAACACCCTGCTGTTCCGGGCCGACCTGGCGCCGGGGGCGAGCTTCCGCGACGCGGCCCGGGCCGCCGACGCGCAGGTCAAGGCGGGCCTCGGCCGGGTCGGTTACCCGTTCGAGCTGCTCACCCGGACGGTCAACCGGCCGCGGACCGGCGCCGGCTCCGCGCTCTGCCGGATCACCTTCAACATGATCGGCACCAGCAGCCCCGACCCGCTGCTGAGGCTGCTCCTGGACGCGGCCGACGGCGCACCGGCCGAGTTCGCCGGACTGCGCATCGCGCCGTTCGAACTCCCTCAGGCAGAAGGCCAGTTGGACCTCGCGGTGAATGTGCGGCAGAGCGTGGACTCGCTGGCCGTCGACTTCCGCTACGACGTCGACCTGTTCGACGAGGCCACCGTCGAGCGGTTCGCCGGCTACTTCGTCCGGGCCGTCGACGCGGCCCTGGCCGACCCGGACGCCGCCGTCGCGCGCCTCACCCTGGTGGACGCGGCCGCGATGGACCGGATGTTCGGCTTCGCCACCGGCGGGGGAGGGCGGCGCGTTGGCTGAGATCGTCCACCGGACCCTGCGGGTGGCCGGCCGGCGGATGCACGTCGCCGAGACCGGCGAGGGGCCGCTGATCTTGCTGGTGCACGGCTTCCCCGAACTCTGGTACTCCTGGCGCCACCAGCTCACCGGGCTGGCCGAGGCCGGCTACCGGGTGGTCGCCCCCGACATGCGCGGCTACGGCCTCAGCGAGTGCCCCGCCGAGGCCGACCAGTACACCATCCACCACCTGGTCGGCGACGTCGTCGCGCTGATCGGCGCGCTCGGCGCGGACCGGGCGGTGGTGGCCGGGCACGACTGGGGCGCCCAGGTCGCCTGGCACACCGCGCTGATGCGCCCGGACCTGGTCCGCGGCGTGGCCGGGCTGAGCATCCCCTACCGGCCGCGGGCCGGCCTGCCGCCGCTGCCCGCGATGCGGCGCGCCATGGGCGAACGCTTCTACATGCTGTACTTCCAGGAACCCGGCGCGGCCGAGCGGGAGCTGGAACGCGACGTGCCCGCCGCACTGCGCCGGCTGCTGGCCGGCACCAGCGGCGGCGCGCCGCCCTTCGACCCGGTCGTGCCGGACGGCGGCGGCTTCCTCGACCTGTACCCGGAGCCCGACCGGCTGCCCGGCTGGCTGACCGAGCCGGACCTCGCCGTCTACGCCGAGGCGCTCGGCGCCACCGGCTTCACCGGCGGCCTGAACTGGTACCGGAACCTGCACCGCAACTGGGAGCTCACCGCGCCGCTCAACAAGGCCGCGATCCAGGTCCCGGCGCTCTACCTGGCCGGTACGGACGACTTCGTGGTCCGCGGCCAGGACCCCGACCGGCTGGCGGACGAGCTGCGGCGCTGGGCGCCCCGGCTGCACCGCAGCGTGCTGCTGCCCGGCTGCGGCCACTGGACCCAGCAGGAGCGCCCCGCCGAAGTCACCGCCGCGCTGGCCGAGTTCGCCGCCTCGCTGGACTGACCGGCGCCCCGTCACCACCCCCACGATTTCCGACCCTCCCGAGGAGTTACCACCATGACCACGTCCATCGAGCAGACCCACGACCTCACCGAGTTGCGCGCCTGGCTCACCGAGCGGGTGGCCTTCTACCTGGAGATCCCGGTCGAGCAGATCCGGCCCGACGTCAAGCTCGTCGAGTACGGCCTGGAGTCGGTCTACGCCCTCGCCCTGTGCGGCGACGCGGAGGACGAGTTCGAGGTCGAGCTGGAGCCCACCCTGGCCTGGGACTACCCCACCATCGACGCCCTCTCCGGACTGCTCGCGGAGAAGATCGCCGAGCGGGCCTGACCCCGCACCGGCAGAGAGGAGGACGACCATGCGTGCCGCCATCACCCGTGGGGGCGCACTCGTCGTCGAGGAGGTCCCGGACCCGGTGCCGCAGGCCGGACAGGTGCTGGTCCGCACCCTGGCCTGCGGCATCTGCGGCTCGGACCTGCACGCCCTCGACGACCCCGACGCGTTCGGCGACGTCATGCGCCGCACGGGCGGGAGCACCCACGACATCCGCGAGGGACTCGTGCTCGGCCACGAGTTCGCCGCCGAGATCGTCGACTACGGCCCGGGCACCGTCCGCGCCCTGCCGACCGGCACCGTGGTGTGCGGCCCGCCGATCGGCTTCGGACCGCAGGGCAGCGGGATCATCGGCTACACGCCGGCCTTCCCCGGCGGCTTCGGCGAGTACATGCTGCTCTCCGAGGCCTTCACCATGCCGGTGCCCAACGGGCTCGACCCGAAGACCGCCGCGCTCACCGAGCCGTTCTCGATCGCCGCCCGGGCCGTCCGGCGGGCCGAGGCGGCCCCCGGCTCGGTCGCCGTGGTGATCGGCCTCGGCCCGGTGGGCCTGGGCATCGTCGCGGTGCTCAAGGCCAGGGGCCTCGGCCCGGTCGTCGCGGTGGACTTCTCGCCGCGCCGCCGGGCCCTCGCCGAGCGACTCGGCGCCGACATCCTGATCGACCCGGCCGTCGAGTCCCCGTACGACCGCTGGACCTCGCTCGGGGTGATCCCCGGAATGATGGACCGGATGGCCGCCGAGTACCGGGGCGTGCGGATCAAGGACGCCGTCATCTTCGAGTGCGTCGGCACGCCCGGCATGCTCGCCCGGGTCGTGGACGGGGCACCGGCCGGCGCCCGCATCGTGCTCGTCGGCGTCTGCCTGCGCCCGGACACCTTCGACCCCGGCGTGGCCGTCGGCAAGGAGCTGGACATCCGCGGCTCCTTCGGCGGCAGCCCGACCGAGTACCGCCAGACCCTGCGCGACATCGCGGAGGGCCGGATCGACGCCGGTGCCGTGATCACCGGGGTGACCGGCCTGGACGGACTGGCCGGGGCGATCGCAGAACTGGGCGAGCCGGACCGCCACGCGAAGATCATCGTCGATCCTTCGCTGGACCGGTTCGTCGTCTGACCCAGCCAACCAAGCGTGGAGGACCAATGCTCGTCGACACGTCCGAACAGTCCGCGGCGGTGGGCCTGCTGGAACGCCCCGACCCGGCCGACCTCGCCCCGCCGTCCACCTACCGACGACTCCTCGACCTGTTCCACCGGGGTGACATCGCCTACCGGCTGATGGACCACCCGCCGGAGGGGCAGACCACGCTCGCCAGCGAGCTGCGGGGCCACGAGCTCTCCGCCGCCGCCAAGTGCATGGTGGTCACCGTCACCAAGGGCGGCCGGCCCGCCCGCCACGTGCTGGCCGTGATACCCGGCGACTGCCGGGTCGACCTCAAGCAGGTCGCCCGGGTGGCCGGCGGCGGCAAGGCGCGGTTCGCCGACCAGGGCGTCGCCGAGGCGCTCGGCGCGACGGTGAGCGGGACGATCACCCCGTTCTCCTTCCACCCGGACCTCCAGGTCCTCGCCGACCCGGCCCTCTTCGACCAGCCGGAGCTGTACTTCAACGCCGCCCGGCTGGACCGGTCGGTCGCGATCAAGTCGGCCGACTACCTGCGGCTGGCCCGCCCCCAGGTGGTCCCGATCACCTGATCACCACAGGGCTCCACACCGGTGGCACTCCTTCTCGACAAGGGGTGCCACCTTCCCTTTTCCCCGGAACGGGCGCGACATGACACTCCTTCGGCCTGCCAACTACGGTGGGCGCATGACAACCGGCACAGCCCCGCGGCGGCTGCTCACCCTCGCGCTCCGCCGCGCGCCGTGGTCGGTGCGGGTCTGGCGGGACATCGTGTTCCTCTGCCTGGGCGTCCCGCTCCAGCTGGCCTCCTTCTCCCTGGTGGCGGTGCCCTGGCTGCTGTTCGTCGAACCCGCCGACGACTGGCTCTACTGGCCGCTGGAGACCACCCAGCTGATGCTGACCGTGGTCGGACCGCTCGCCTTCCTGCTGCTCTCGGTCACCGCCCTGAACGAGGCGCAGCACCGCCGGTTCCGCTACCTGCTCGGCGAGTCGATCCCGCGTGCCGCCCACAGCACGATCCGGCTCAGCTGGCGCGGGCTCGCCACCTCGGTCCGCTCGCAGGCCGCCTGGCGCCAGCTCGGCTACCACGTCCTGGTCGGGCCGGTGCTCGGGCTCGCCGGGCTCGCCGTGCTGGCCGGCTGGCTCTACGCCATCGCCCTGGCCGGCGCGTACGGCTGGATCTGGGCCCTGCCCGAGCAGGTCCGCCAGCGCGCCGCCGTGTTCACCGCCGGCGGCCTGCTGCTCGTCCTCGTGATGCCCTGGGTGACGGCGCTGGTGGTCGGCGCGGACGGCTACCTGGCCCGCCGGCTGCTCGGGCCCAGCCGGGCCGAGCGGCTCGCCGAACGCGTCGACGACCTGACCGAGGGCCGGAACGGCCTGGTGGCCGCCGCCGACGCCGAACGGCGCCGGATCGAGCGCGACCTGCACGACGGCACCCAGCAGCGCCTGGTCGCCCTGGCGATGACCCTCGGCCTGGCCCGGGCCACCCTGACCGACGCCGGGCCGAACGCGAAGGGCGTCATCGACAAGGCGCACCGGGAGGCGCTGGAGGCCATCGCCGAGCTGAAGCACCTCGTCCGCGGCCTGCACCCGGCGGTCCTGGACGACCGCGGCCTGGACGCCGCGCTGTCCGGGGTCGCCGCCCGCGCCCCGCTGCCCGTCGACCTGGCGGTCACGGTGGACCGCCGCCCCGCGACGGCCATCGAGTCCGTCGCCTACTTCGTCGTCGCCGAGGCGCTCAACAACGTCGCCAAGCACGCCCGCGCCGAGCGCGCCGCCGTGCGGGTGGACCGCGTCGCCGACCTGCTGCGCGTCGTCGTCACCGACGACGGTGTCGGCGGCGCCGACCAGAGCCGGGGCACCGGCATCGCCGGCCTCAGCCGTCGCGCCCGTTCGGTGGACGGCACCTTCCGGATATCCAGCCCCGTCGGGGGCCCGACCACCATCACCGTGGAGCTGCCGTGCGCGTCGTGATCGCCGAGGACTCCGTCCTCCTGCGAGTCGGCCTGACCAACGTCCTGGAGACGATGGGCTTCGAGGTCGCCGCCGCCGTCGGCGACGCGGAGGAGGTGCTCCTCGCCGTCGAGGAGCACCGGCCGGACGTCGCCATCCTCGACGTCCGGATGCCGCCCTCGCACACCGACGAGGGCGTGCGGGCCGCGCTGGTGATCCGCCGTCGCTGGCCGGAGACCGCCCTGCTGCTGCTCTCCCAGTACGTCGAGGAGCGCTACGCGGCCGACCTGGTCGCCACCAACCCCAGCGGCATCGGCTACCTCCTGAAGGAACGCGTCGCGCACGTCGAGGAGTTCGTGGACGCGCTGCGCAAGGTCGCCGCCGGCGGCACCGCGCTCGACCCCGAGGTCGTCTCGCAGCTCCTGCTGCGCCGGCAGAGCGGCCCGCTCGACCGGCTGACCGAGCGGGAGCGGGAGGTGCTCGCGCTGATGGCCGAGGGCCAGTCGAACTCCTCCATCGCCGCCGCGCTGGTGATCAGCGACAGCGCCGTCGGCAAGCACATCAACAGCATCCTCACCAAGCTCGACCTGCCCCGCGAGGACGCCGGCGGCCACCGCCGGGTCCGCGCCGTCCTGCGCTTCCTGGAAGGGCGCTGACGGGCTGGGTCCCCGAGCCCGATCGGGTCCGGTCGGGCCGCGCGGTCCGGCCCGCCCTGACCCGTTCCGCCCCGAGGGCCCCGCGGTCGTACCGACCGCGGGGCCCTCGGGCGTTCCGCCGCTAGTGGACGGTGCCGACGCCGGCCACCACCCGCTGGGCGCGGGTCCGCAGCTCGTCGAGCACGTCCTCGGAGTCCGGCGCGGACCCGCCGGACACCAGGGCGGTCACCGCGTGGCTGTCGAAGCCCGCCGCCAGCAGCAGCCGCCAGTCCTCCGGCGTGGCCTGCACGTGGGTGACGCGCTGCGCGTCCACCAGGGCGACCAGCGCCGCCGGGTCCGCGGCCTCGGCCTCGGACGCCAGCACCACCCGGGCACCGCCGGTGAGTGGCAGGTGCAGCTCCGCCGCCGCCCGCAGGCCCGCCCCCGGAGCGGCCGCCAGCCAGGCGCCGCGCCGGATCCCGCCGAGTTCGGCCCGGACCTTCTCCAGCAGCCGGCCCAGCTCACGGTGGTCGACCAGCACGCCGTCCAGCAGGCAGGCAGCCCCCTCCGGCGAGGCCGCGAGCGGCAGCGCCCCGGCCGGCCGGGCGGCGAGCGGCGCCGCCTCGTCGTCCAGCCGCAGCACCCCGCCGGTGAAGCCCCCGGCCACCGCCCGATCGGTGATCAGGAAGGTGACCCGCGGGTCGACCTGCTCCGCTGCGGCGGCCGGGTCGATCAGTTGGTACGCGGCGCCGGCGCGCCAGACGCCCTGGAGCACCGGGACCAGCTCAGCCCGGCGGGCCAGCGCCACCCCGACCACCGCGCCCCGGCCGACCGCGAGCGCGGTCAGGTGGTGCGCGATCCGGTTGGCGTACTCGTCCACCTCGCGGTAGCTCAGCGTGCGCCCGGACGCGACCACGGCCACCGCCTTCGGCGTGCGGGCCGCCTGCTCGGCGATCAGCCCGACCGGCAACGGCTGCTCCAGCTCGGCCGCGGGCGCACCCGCCGACGCCGTGGGGGCCGGCAGGTAGCCGGCGGTCGCGTCCCCGTCCGGGTCGGCGGCCATCGCCTCCAGCACCAGCCGGTACATCGCGACGAGCTGCGCCAGCTGCGCCCGGCCGAGCGCGCCGGCCCCGGTGCTGAGCCCGATCCGGCCGCCGGTGGCGATCACGGTCAGGGCGAACTCGTTGGAGCCGTCGTTCATCGAGGCCCGGACGTCCACCGCGCCGCGGTCGACCTGGTGGAAGTCGAGGAACTCGAACATCACGCTCAGCGCCGCCCGGCCGGGGCCGGCCGCCCGCTGGATGGCGGGCAGCGGGTAGCGGCGGTGCGACCAGAGCTCGGTCTCGGTGCCGAAGACCCGCGCCACCAGCTCGCGCCAGGTCTTCGCGCCCCGGGCGGCCGGGAAGGGCAGGGTGTTGAGGTGCATGCCGAGCACCCGCTCCGCGCCCGGCGCCTCCAGGCGGCCGTGGTAGACCACGCCCGTGTGGAAGGCCGGGGCCGTGCTGAGCGAGCCCATCACCGTGAGGTGCGCGGCGAGCAGCACCGTCTTGAGCGAGGTGTTCGCGCCGACGGCGAGCGCCCGCAGCCGCTCCTCCAGGTCCGCGTACTCGACGTTGAGCAGCAGCGACCCGGCGCTCCGGTCTCGCCAGGTGGCGGGCAGCTCCAGCGGGCTGTGGCGGTCGACCACGTCCTGCCAGAAGGCCTGGTCGGCCGGGTCGGACAGGGCGGTCAGCTCGGCGGCGACGTAGTCCGCGTACCGGACCGCGGGGGCCTGGTAGGCGGCCGGCGTCCCGCCGTCGCGCAGCGTCCGGTAGGTGTCGAGCAGCTCCATCAGCAGCGAGTTGAGCGTCCAGCCGTCGGTGACGGCGTGGATGTGGCTCGCGGTGACCCGCCAGGCCTCGTCCGACTCGACGTGCACGGCGATCCGCAGCAGCGGCGCGGCCGTCAGCTCGAACCCGCGGGCCCGCTCCTCGGCCACGTAGCCGCGCGCCCGCTCGGCCCGCTCGTCCTCGGTCAGGCCGCGCAGGTCGTGCACGGTGACGGGGACCTCGGCGGTGGCGTGCACCAGCTGGAGCGGCCGGCCGAACCCGGTCAGGTGCACCGAGGTGCGCAGCAGCTCGTGGCGGTCCGCCAGCAGTGCCAGGGCCCGCCGCAGCGCCGCTTCGGCGAACGGCCGGGTGTCCGGGATCCGGAAGGAGTTGATGTGGTGGTAGGCCGTGCCGCCCTCGCCCGCCATCAGCTCGACGAGCATGCCGGTCTGGATCTGGGAGAGCGGGTAGGCGTCGACGACGTCGGCGGGCAGGGCCGCCCGGTCCTCCTCGTCGACCAGCGCGAACGGCTCGACGGCGGTGATCAGCGAGCGGCCGTCGCCGCCGGGCAGGGCCGCGGCCAGGGCGGCGACGGTCCGCCGCTCGAACACGTCGCGGATGGTCAGGTCGTGGCCGGCCTCGCGCAGCGCGCCGACCAGGCGGACGGCCCGGATCGAGTCGCCGCCGAGGTCGAAGAAGCTGTCCTCGACACCGACCTGCGCCAGGCCCAGCACCTCGGCCCAGACCGCCGCCAGGGCGGCCTCCAGTTCGGTGCGCGGTGCGAGGTGGTGCTCGCCCACGACGCCCACCGCCTGCTCCGGCGCGGGCAGCGCCCGGCGGTTCACCTTGCCGTTGGTGGTCAGCGGGATCCGCGCCAGGGTGACGAACGCCGCCGGCACCATGTACCCGGGCAGCGCCGCCGCCAGGTCCGACCGCACCGCCGCGAGGTCCGGGGCGGCGGAGCCGGCCGGCACCAGGTAGGCGACCAGCGACTTCTCGCCGGCCTCGTTCCGGTGCACGATCACGGTCGCCTCGTCCACCAGCGGGTGCTCGCGCAACCGGGCCTCGATCTCGCCCAGCTCGATCCGGAAGCCGCGGACCTTCACCTGGCCGTCGATCCGGCCCAGCGACTCGTAGCGGCCGTCGGGCAGGCGCCAGGCGAGGTCGCCGGTGCGGTACAGGCGGGAGCCGGCCGGGCCGTACGGGTCCGGCACGAACCGCTCGGCGGTCAGCCCGGGGCGGTTCAGGTAGCCGCGGGCCACGCCCGGGCCGCCCACGTGGATCTCGCCCGGCACGCCGTCCGGCACCAGGTGCCCGTTGGCGTCCAGCAGGTGGATCACGGTGTCGGCGACCGGCAGGCCGATCGGGGACGCCGCCCGGGGCAGGTCCGACTCCGTCACCCGGTGGTAGATCGAGTGCACGGTGGTCTCGGTCGGCCCGTAGATGTTGACCAGGGCCGTCCGCACGCCGAACTTCGCCGTCCAGGGCGCCAGTTGCGACATGTCCAGGCGCTCACCGCCGAACACGACCGCACGCAGCCCCAGCCGGTCGACGCGCGGGTCGCCCTCCTGCACCAGCCCGGTCAGCGAGCGGAACGCGGACGGGGTCTGGCAGAGCACGGTGACCCGCTCGGCCACCAGCAGCTCGACCAGCTCCTGCGGCGACCGGGCGACCATCGCGGGGACGACCACCAGGCGGCCGCCGTGCAGCAGCGGGGCCCAGATCTCCTTGACCGAGAAGTCGAAGGCGTAGGAGTGGAACAGCGCCCACACGTCGTCCGCGGCGAACGGGAAGTCCGCACGGGTCGCGCCGAACAGGCGCGGCACGTTGGCGTGCGCGGTGCCGACGCCCTTCGGCAGGCCGGTCGAACCGGAGGTGTAGATGACGTACGCCAGGTTGTCCGGGCGCACCCCGGTGGCCGGGGCGGTGGCCGGGCGGGCGTCGATCGCGGCCCGGTCGGCGTCCATCAGCACCCGGGCGCCCGCGAACTCGATCCGCTCCAGGGCGGAATGGGTCACCAGGATCGGCGCCTTGGCGTCGGCCAGCATGTAGGCGAGACGGTCGGCCGGGTTGGCCGGGTCCAGCGGCAGGTAGGCGGCGCCGGACTTCAGGATGCCGAGCAGGGCGGGGACGAGGTCCGGGCCGCGCTCCAGCGACAGGCCGACGACCCGCTCCGGCCCGGCGCCCAGGGCGCCCAGGTGGTGGGCGATGCGGTTGGCCCGCTCGTCCAGCTCGGCGTAGGTCAGGCTCTGATCGCCACTGGTCAGCGCGACGGCGTCCGGGGTGCGGGCGGCCTGGGCGGCGAACAGCTCGTGCAGGCAGCCGGCGGCCTGCTGCTCGACCGGTGCCCGGAGCACCGGGACGAGCCGGCGGTCGGCCTCGGCCAGCGGGACGGGCAGGGCGTCACCGTCGGCGTCGGCGGCCATCGCCTCCAGCACCGACCGGTACATCGCGCCCAGCCGCTCCAGGTTCTCCCGGCTCACCGTCGAGACCGCGGCCCCGAGGCTGAGCCGGCCGACCCCGGCGATCGCCATCAGGCCGAACTCGTTGCGGCCGTCGTTCAGACCACCACCGGTGTCCACCGTGCCGGTGTCGACCTGGTGGAAGTCCTGGTGGTCGAAGAGCACGGTGAGCAGGTCGCGGGTGTTCCCGGCGGCGCGCTGGACGGCGGGCAGGGGGTAGCGGCGGTGCGACCAGATCTCGGTCTCCGTCGCGTAGGTCCGCTCGACCAGTTCGCGCCAGGTCTTCGCGCCCCGGGTGGTCGGGAAGGGCAGGGTGTTGAGGTGCATGCCGAGCACCCGGTCGGCGCCCGGCGCCTCCAGGCGGCCGTGGTAGACCACGCCGGTGTGGAAGGCGTCCTCGGCCGTCAGGCTGCCCATCACCTTGAGGTGGGCGGCCAGCATGACGCTCTTGAGCGAGGTCTTCGCCTCGGTCGCGAGCCTGTGCAGGCCCTCCTCCAGGTCGGCGAACGGCACGCCGATCGAGTGGCGCTGCTCCGAGTCCTCGGCGCCGGCCCAGGTGGCCGGGATCCGCAGCGGGGTGTACCCGTCCACGACGTCCTGCCAGAAGACCTGCTCCTCGGTGCTCGCCAGGGCGGCCTCCTCGGCGGCGACGTAGTCGGCGTAGCGGACCGCCGGGGCCACGTGGGCGGCCGGCTCGCGGCCGTCCCGCAGCGCCTGGTAGCAGCCGACCAGCTCCATCAGGAAGGAGTTGATCGTCCAGCCGTCGGTCACCGCGTGCAGGTGGCTGACCGTCAGGCGCCAGGCCTCGGCAGACTCGATGTGGACCGCCAGGTGCAGCAGCGGGCCGTTCACCAGGTCGAACCCGGCCGTCCGGGCCGCGGCGACGAACGCGCGGCCGTGGGCTTCCTGCTCGGACTCGGTCAGGCCGCGCAGGTCCTCGACGACGAACGGGATCTCGATGTCGGCGTGGACGAGCTGGAGCGGCCGGCTGTAGCCGGTCAGGTCGACCGAGGTCCGAAGGATCTCGTGCCGGGCGGTGACCAGGCCGATGGCCTCGCTCATCGCTGCGGCGTCGAAGGCCTTCGCGTCCGGCAGACGGAAGGAGTTGATGTTGTGGTAGCTGTTTCCGCCGTCCGCCGTGAGCATCTCGACGAGCATGCCGGTCTGGATCTGGGAGAGCGGGTAGGCGTCGACGATGTCGGCCGGGAGGGTCTTGCGGTCCTCGTCGCCGATGAGGGTGAAGGGCTGGACGGCGGTGATGAGGGATTCGCCGGTGCCGTTGCCGGGGAGGGCTGCGGCCATGGCGGTGATGGTGCGCTGCTGGAAGACGTCGCGGATGGTGACGTCGTAGCCGACGGCGCGCAGGGCTCCGACGAGGCGGACGGCGCGGATGGAGTCGCCGCCGAGGTCGAAGAAGCTGTCGTGGATGCCGATGCGGGGGAGGTCGAGGACCTCGGCCCAGATGGTGGCGAGGCGTTCTTCGAGGGGGGTGCGGGGGGCGGTGTAGTGGGTGGTGGTGAGGGTGTCGAGGTCGGGGGTGGGGAGGGCGCGGTGGTCGATCTTGCCGTTGGGGGTGAGGGGGATGGTGTCGATGGTGAGGTAGGTGGTCGGGATCATGTAGTCGGGGAGTGTGTCGGCGAGTTGGGCGCGTAGTGCGTGGGTGTCGATGGTGGTGTGGGTGATGAGGTAGGCGGTGAGGCGCTTGTTGCCGGGGCTGGGTTCGCGGACGGTGACGACGGTGTCGGTGATGTGGGGGTGTTCGCGCAGGCGGGCTTCGATTTCGCCGAGTTCGATGCGGTAGCCGCGGATCTTGAC